>NZ_JAULLN010000017.1:0-196486 GCF_041357655.1 Bradyrhizobium sp. DN3
TTCAGGCCAACAACCTGACCGCGACGATCGACGCCAACGGCCTGCTGACGGTCTCCACCACCAACGACTACGCGTCCTCGACCATCGGCTCGAGCGCCGCGGGTGGTGCGATCGGCGGCACGCTGACGACGGCACTGACCTTCTCGACGGCTTCCACCCCCGTCCAGGATACGGTTGCCCAGACTTCGCGCGCCAACCTGGTCAATCAGTACAACAACATCCTGAACCAGATCGACTCGACCGCTCAGGACTCTTCGTTCAACGGCGTCAACCTCTTGAACGGCGACCAGCTCAAGCTGGTGTTCGACGAGACCGCCAAGTCGAGCTTGAGCATCACTGGCGTGACCTACAACTCCAAGGGTCTGGGCCTCGCCGCGCTGACCAGCGGTGTCGACTTCATCGACAACGCTGCCACCAACAAGGTGCTGACCAACCTGAACTCCGCGTCGAGCACGCTGCGTTCGGAAGCCTCGGCTCTGGGCTCGAACTTGACGATCGTGCAGGTTCGTCAGGACTTCAACAAGAACCTGATCAACGTGCTGCAGACCGGCTCCTCCAACCTGACCCTGGCCGACACCAACGTCGAGGCGGCGAACAGCCAGGCGCTGTCGACCCGCCAGTCGATCGCGGTCTCCGCGCTGTCGCTGGCCAACCAGTCGCAGCAGAGCGTGCTCCAGCTGCTCCGCTAACAAGCGGACGACATCGCAAGCAAGATCGGGCGGCGGGGCTTCGGCCCCGCCGCCTTTTTCGTTCGTCGCTCGAGGTTTCGAGAGGGCAGGCGGCACTCTGAAAAAGTAACCAGCGGTTATGGTTAATGGAGCGTAAGCGCCAGGAATCGCCAATGATTTCAGAGCGATTGCCTGACCCCGCAAGCTCCTCCAGTCGTTTATGGTGAACCGCCGCTTATGCGGGCGATGTTCGTTTCACCCTTTGTTAGCCATGTCGGCGCACCCTCTGCCCGTCACTCGATCCAGAAGCGATCGAACGAAGACGCGTAAGCCAGAAGGGTAAGAGTCATGTCCGGTATTGTTCTCTCTGCGTCGGTTCGTCAGAACCTGCTCTCTCTCCAGTCCACCGCCGATCTTCTCGCCACCACACAGAACCGTCTGTCGACCGGCAAGAGCGTCAACTCGGCTCTCGACAATCCCACCAACTATTTCACCGCGCAGTCGCTCGACAACCGCGCCAGCGACATCAACAACCTGCTCGATAGTATCGCCAACGGCGTGCAGGTGCTGCAGGCCGCCAACACCGGCCTGACCTCGCTGCAGAAGCTGATCGACAGCGCGAAGTCGATCGCCAACCAGGCGCTGCAGACCACGGTCGGCTACTCCACAAAGTCCAACGTCTCGACCACGATCGCCGGTGCGACGGCGGCGGACCTGCGCGGCACGACTTCCTTTGCCAGCGCCACGGCGAGCAGCAACGTGCTGTACAATGGCACGGCCGGCGGCACCACCGCGGCGAACGGCACCACGACGCTCGGCGCCACTCTCGGCTCGTTCACGGGCACGGCGGCAACGGCTGGCGACGGCACCACGGCCCTGACCGGCACCATCACCTTGATCGCGACCAACGGCACGACCGCGACCGGCCTGATCGGCAACGCTCAGCCCGCCGACGGCGATACGCTGACCGTCAACGGCAAGACCATCACCTTCCGTTCGGGGGCTGCTCCGGCGTCGAGCGCCGTTCCGGCCGGTTCGGGCGTCAGCGGCAATCTCGTCACCGATGGCAACGGCAACACCACCGTCTATCTCGGCACCGCGGGTACCCCGGCTGCGACCGTCAACGATCTCTTGACCGCGGTCGATCTGGCCAGCGGCGTGAAGACGGTGTCCATCAGCTCCGGTGCTGCGACGATCGCCACTAGCGTCAACCAAACCGCTTCGAGCGTTGGTGGCGGCGCCGTCACGCTGAAGAGCTCGACGGGTGCGGATCTGAGCGTCACCGGCAAGGCTGACCTGCTCAAGGCGCTCGGCCTGACGACGTCTACGGGTGCAGGCAACGCCACCGTGAACGTCAACCGGACCACGAGCGCGAGCTCGCTGGGTGCGGAGATCACGGATGGTTCGACGCTGAATGTCGACGGTCACGTCATCACCTTCAAGAACGCGCCGATCCCGGGCACGACCGGCGCTCCGAGCGTTCCGAGCGGATATGGTGCGAACGGTGCGGTGGTCACCGACGGCAACGGCAACTCGACGGTCTATCTGCAGGGCGGCACGGTCAACGACGTGCTGAAGGCGATCGACCTCGCCACCGGCGTGCAGACCGCGACGATCAACGCCAACGGCACCGCGACACTTGCGACCGCGACAGGCCAGTCGAACTCGACGATCAACACCTCCGGTCAGCTCAAGATCTCGACCGGCATCAATGCCGACCTGTCGATCACCGGCACCGGCAATGCGCTGAACGTGCTCGGCCTCGCCGGCAACACCGGCAACGCGACCGCCTTCACCGCGGCGCGCACCTCCGGCATCGGCGGCATTGCCGGCAAGACCTTGACCTTCACCTCCTTCAACGGCGGCACGGCGGTCAACGTCACCTTCGGCGACGGCACCAACGGCACCGTCAAGACGCTCGATCAGCTCAACACCAAGCTCCAGGCCAACAACCTGGCGGCGACGATCGACGCCAACGGCCTGCTGACCATCACCGCGTCCAACGACTACGCGTCGTCGACGCTCGGCTCGACGGCCGCCGGCGGTGCGATCGGCGGCACCCTCACTTCGGCGCTGACCTTCTCGACGGCTTCCACTCCCGTCCAGGATGCGGTTGCACAGACGGCCCGCGCCAATCTGGTGTCCCAGTACAACAACATCCTGAACCAGATCGACACCACCTCGCAGGACTCCTCGTTCAACGGCGTCAACCTCTTGAACGGTGACCAGCTCAAGCTGGTGTTCGACGAGACCGGCAAGTCGAGCCTGAACATCACCGGCGTGACCTACAACTCCAAGGGGCTGGGTCTTGCCTCGCTGACCGTCGGCGTCGACTTCATCGACAACGCCGCCGCCAACAGGGTGCTGACCAATTTGAACGCCGCGTCGAGCACGCTGCGCTCGGAAGCCTCCAGCCTCGGTTCGAACCTCTCGGTGGTGCAGATCCGTCAGGACTTCAATAAGAACCTGATCAACGTGCTGCAGACCGGCTCGTCCAACCTGACGCTGGCCGATACCAACGTCGAGGCGGCCAACAGCCAGGCGCTGTCGACCCGCCAGTCGATCGCGGTCTCCGCGCTGTCGCTGGCCAACACGTCGCAGCAGAGCGTGCTCCAGCTGCTCCGCTAATAAGCGGCTGAAATACCTAAATAAAATCGAGCGGCGGGGCTATTTCCCCGCCGCTCTTTTTTGCGTTCGGAGGCGGGCAGGGGCGTTCACCCACTATTAACCCTATCGCTTAAACCGGCGTTAACCATACTTTAAAGGACACCTCCTAAAACTGGACCAAAGCCCGCTTTCCAGACCGCGCGGCCGATTCGTATCCGGTTCAAGAGGAAGACTCGCCAATGTCCAACATCGTTCTCTCGGCGTCAGTTCGCCAGAACCTGTTGTCGCTGCAGTCGACGGCCGACTTGCTGGCCACGACGCAGGAACGGCTGTCGACCGGCAAGAAGGTCAATACGGCGCTCGACAATCCCACCAACTTCTTCACGGCGCAGGGGCTGGACAACCGGGCGAGCGACATCAGCAACCTGCTCGACGGCATCAACAACGGTGTGCAGGTGCTGCAGGCGGCCAACACCGGCATCACCTCGCTGCAGAAGCTGATCGACAGCGCGAAATCGATCGCCAACCAGGCGCTGCAGACCACGGTCGGCTATTCCACCAAGTCGAACGTCTCCACCACGATTCCCGGCGCGACGCCCGCCGACCTGCGCGGCACGACCTCCTATGCGAGCGCGACCGCCAAGAGCAACGTGCTCTATACCGGTGCAGCCGGCGGCGTGACCCCGGTCACGGGGACTGCCGCGCTCGGCGCCTCGCTGGGCTCGAGCGCCGGCACCTTCACCGGCACAGCAGCGACCGCCGCCGACGGCACCACCGCACTGTCCGGAACCGCCACGCTGGTCGGCACCACGGCATCCACCAGCTTCGGCGCGCCACCCGCGGATGGCGACACCATCACGGTGAACGGCAAGACCATCACCTTCCGCACCGGCGTCGCTCCGAGCACGCAGCCGACCGGCTGGGGCCTCGACGCCAGTGGACACATCGCCACCGACGGCAACGGCAATTCAATCGTTTATGAGGGAACGCCGACTGCGCCCGGGGCGACCGTCAACGACGTCCTCACTGCGATCGACCTCGCCAGCGGCGTCAAGACTGCAACCATCAGCGCTAGCGCGGCGACCATCGCCGTCAGCGGCTCGGCCGGTCCTGTCGGCACGCTTCAGGTCGCATCGTCCATTACGGCGGGCGCTGTTACGTTGAAGAGCTCGACCGGCGCCGATCTGAGCGTGACGGGCAAGGCCGACTTCCTCAACAAGCTCGGTCTGACCTCCGCGACCGGCGCCGGCAATGCCAACGTCACTGCGGCCCGGTCGACCACCGCGGGTTCGCTCGGCACGCTGGTCCAGGACGGCTCGACGTTGAATGTCGACGGCCACACCATCACCTTCAAGAACGCGCAGACGCCGCAATCGGCGGCGAGCGTGACGTCGGGCGGCGTCAGCGGCAACATCGTCACCGACGGCAACGGCAACTCGACGGTCTATATCCAGAGCGCGACGCTGACCGACCTGCTCAACGCAGTCGACCTTGCCACCGGCGTGAAGACCGCCAGCATCTTCAATGGCGCGGCGACCCTCTCGACGACGTCGGGTCAGATCCCCTCGTCGGTGAATTCCAGCGGTCAGCTGTCGCTCTCGACCGGCATCAATGCCGACCTCTCGATCACCGGTACCGGCAACGCGCTCAGCGCGTTCGGCCTCAGCGGCAACACGGGAACGGCGACCGCCTTCACCGCAGCCCGCACCTCCGGCGTCGGCGGCATCAGCGGCAAGACGCTGACCTTCACCTCGTTCAACGGCGGCACCCCGGTGAACGTCACCTTCGGCGACGGCACCAACGGCACCGTGAAGACGCTGGACCAGCTCAACGCCCAGCTTCAGGCCAACCACCTCACGGCGACGATCGATGCCAATGGCGTGCTCACGGTGACCACCGTCAACGAATACGCCTCCTCGACGCTGGGTTCGACGACCGCCGGCGGCGCAGTCGGTGGCACGATCACCGGTGTTCTGGCCTTCACCACCGCGCAGCCGCCGGTCCAGGATCCCGTCGCGCAGACCGCGCGCTCCAACCTGGTCAACCAGTTCAACAACATCCTGGCCCAGATCGACACGACGTCGCAGGACTCCTCTTTCAATGGCGTCAACCTGCTCAACGGCGACACGCTGAAGCTCGTCTTCAACGAGACCGGCAGCTCCACGCTCAGCATCAACGGCGTGGTGTTCAATGCGGCGGGCCTCGGCCTCAGCAATCTCGTCAACGGCGTCGACTTCATCGACAACGGCGCCACCAACAAGGTGTTGGCCAGCTTGAACGCCGCCTCGAGCACGCTTCGCTCCGAAGGCTCCTCGCTCGGTTCGAATCTCTCGATCGTGCAGGTGCGTCAGGACTTCTCCAAGAACCTGATCAACGTGCTGCAGACCGGCTCGTCCAACCTGACGCTCGCCGACACCAACGAGGAAGCGGCCAACAGCCAGGCGCTGTCGACCCGACAGTCGATCGCGGTCTCCGCGCTGTCGCTGGCCAACCAGTCGCAGCAGAGCGTGCTCCAGCTGCTCCGCTAATTTTGCGATGCAGGTTCGCCATTCGAGTTTTCGCGGCGGGGCTAATGCTCCGCCGTTCATTTGAGGGAGATCGCTAAGACAAGATTAGCTCAGATCGACACGCGTCACATGGGCGAGTTTACACCGTGTGTGCGTGCATCTAACGTTGCGCTGACGAAGAGCTCTGTGACCCGTAATTCTCCGGAGTGCTTCCAAGCACACACGTAAGCAAATCTTAAGCGGTGCTGCCTAGGGTTGGGAAAGAAATCCTTAAGCGCGTTCAACGCGCTAGGTAACCTCCAGGGTGTGATTGATGTCGAATTCCGCTGCCTCGGCCTACGCGCGTGTTGCAACGACCACAGCATCTCCTCGCGACATCGAAGCGCAGACCCTGCTCAAGGCCGCGAACAAGCTCCAGGATGCGGTGAACAACGCCGATCCGCTCAGCGAGCAGACCATGCAGGCTCTGATGTTCAACCGCAAGCTCTGGACCATTTTCTTGAGCGAGGCGATGCGCGACAACAATCCGCAGCCGATCGACGTCCGGCAGAAGATCGCCAACATCAGCGTGTTCGTGCTGAGCCAGACCGCCGCGCTGCAGATGAGTCCGCAGTTCGATCACTTCCGTCCGCTGATCGAGATCAACCGCAATATCGCTGCTGGTCTGTCCGGGCGGCCGTGACGGAAGCTCTCAGCGCAGCGATACCTCTCAACATCAGCGGCTGCTGATCTATCTCGATAATGCCGTTACGCCGCTCGACGCCTGATCGTCAGGCGCTGCGGTCAGTGCTGAGCGGACGCGAGGGTTCGGACTTCAGATCAAGCGCATGGAAATAGGCCCGCCGGCGCAGCATCGCTTCGTCGGGGAACTGGTTGACCACCGCGTCGGTCCTCTCGTTGACGACCTGGAAGACGAAGGATGCGGCGGCCTGGTCGAACACGACCTGGCGCGAGACGTTCTCGTGGTTCGGCAAATCATTGCGCACGGGCGCGCCCGTATCGCTCGCGGCGACCGTCTGGCTGACCGGCAAATCAGTTTGCACAGCCTCGTTCGCCGCCGCGTTGGACGTCGTTACGATCTGCACGGGGGCCGGGATCCCCACCGGCCGGATGCTGAAATCTGTACTCATGGCAGCCTCCTGGTTGCCTTACTTGAGTCAAATCCCAACCCCTCTAATCGCGCAAGCATGGAACACCAGGCCTGAAGACCTGGTAAGGAAACGTGCCTAACCGCGCGACCACATCGCCGTGCGGTTTTTCATAAAATTGTCGCCTATTCTTGTGCGCTCAGAGCGAGCGACTGACCGCGAGCGGCGTGATGTGGCGCGGACCGGGAGCTGCGCGACGACCCGCGGCGGTATAGGTGTTCGGCACGTTGCGCTTTTGGATCTCGGCATTGACGCCGCGCACGACGCTCTCGGACACGGCGTGTGCGGTGGCGAGCACGGTGAGGTTGACCTGAAGCATCGCGCGGAACGCATCGTGATGGCGATGCAGCGTCGAGAGCAGCTCGGGCGCGGATTTCGCGAGCTGGGCCTGGTTCGCCTTCAACTGGCTGACGGCGCCGACATAGTTTCGCGACAGCTCCTGCTTCTTGCCCTCGAGCATCATCGCCTCGCGGACGTTGCCAGCGCGGACGAGCTCGGTCTCGCGCTCGATCAGTCCGAGCAGGGCGCTCATCGCATCCATCAGGTTCTCGGCGAGCTTGCGGGCCTCGGCGCTGCCGGGCGCGGTGTTCGTACGCTGCGCTTGCATCGGCTGACGTGCGGCGTTGGAATGGTTCATCTCGTTTGACCTTATGCCGTGCGGATCGTTTTCGCCTGCTGCATGATCAGGGTGCGGTAGACTTCGTTGGCGATGCCGACGCCGCCGGCCTTGGCGAAGTTCTTGGAATATTGCTCCGTCAGCATCGAGCGCCACACCCCGGTGCCGGGCGTGTCGCCGAACGGGCCTTCGCCCTTCAGGCCGGAGGTCATCTGCGAGAACATGCTGTTGAGGAACATCGCCTCGAAATCGGTGGCGGTCTTCTGCGCCTTGGCCTGCTGCTGCGGCGAGACCTTTTGCAGGGCGCTCGCGAGCTCGAAGTCCGGCCGGCCGTTGCGGCTCTCGACCGAGAAGGCCGAAGAGGTGGCGACGCGCGGGGTGTTGATCGTGCCGGTCTGCATCACATCACCTCGATGTCGGCTTCGATCGCGCCGGCGGCCTTGATCGCCTGCAGGATGCTGATCATGTCGCGGGGACCGATGCCGAGGCCGTTGAGGCCGTCGACGAGTTGCTGGAGCGACACGCCGTCCTTGACCACGGCCAGCTTCTTGCCGTCCTCGGTGACAGTGACGGCGCTGCGTGGCGCGACCACGGTCCGCCCCCGCGACAACGGGTTGGGCTGGCTCACCTGCGGGCTCTCGGAGATCGTGACGGTGAGGTTGCCTTGCGCAACCGCGACCGTGGCGACGCGGACGTCGCGGCCCATCACGATGATGCCGCTCCGCTCGTCGATGATGATCTTGGCGGCGAGATCGGGATCGACCTGGAGCTGCTCGATCTCGGTGAGAAAGGCGACGACGTTGCCCTTGAACTCCGGCGGGATCGACAGCTGCACCGTCGAGGGATCGATCGGCTCGGCGGTCTTGACGCCGAGATAGTCGTTGACGGCGGCCGCGATGCGCTTGGCGGTGGTGAAGTCGGCGTTGCGCAGCGCCAGGCGCACGTTTGGCAGACGATTGAGCGCGAACTCGATCTCGCGCTCGATGATGGCGCCGTTGGCAATGCGCCCCACGGTCGGCACGCCGCGCACGATTTTCGCCGCTTCGCCCTCGGCCTGGAAGCCGGAGATCGCGAGCGAGCCTTGCGCGACAGCATAGACGTTGCCGTCGGCACCCAACAGGGGCGTCACGAGCAGGGTCCCGCCCTGCAGGTTCTTGGCATCGCCGAGCGCCGAGACGGTGACATCCATGCGCGTGCCCTGGGTGGCGAACGCTGGCAGGTTGCCCGTCACCATCACGGCGGCGACGTTGCCGGTGCGGATGGTGGCGCCGCGGATGTTGACGCCCATGCGCTCGAGCATCGCCTGCAGCGACTGCTTGGTGAAGGGGATGTTGTTGAGCGTGTCGCCGGTGCCGTTGAGGCCGACGACGAGGCCGTAGCCGATGAGCTGGTTCTGCCGCACGCCCTCGATGTTGGCGAGGTCCTTGATGCGCGATGTCGCGCTTGCAGGCGTGACCGAGAGCGCCAGCGCTGACAGCGCGGCACAGGCCACCCCAACAATCCTCACCCAACGAACGCCTGGCATCCTCTGCTCCCCAAGGCTCCTAAAAAGGCTCCTCAAATCGAAGGACCGGCTGCGACACTCCCATGACGAGCTGGTCCGGCGCTTTCCTTGCGAGCGCCGTGCCAACCCCGAGCAGCGAGGGTAGGTGGCTGAATAGGTTGAATAAATCTGTTTCGACCGGTGTCAGCCGGCGTTCGCCCTGAGGAGCGAAACTGCCGCCTGTCGGCAGATTTTGCCGGGCCGTTTACGCGCCGTTAACCATAAAACGGCGAAGGTGAGGCATCGATCACCCGGATTGCTGCGATGCGCATCTACGGACCGAACGGCACCACGCTTGGAGCTCCGGCCAGCCAGGCCAGGCGGACGGGCTCCGGCACCTTCGTCCTGCCCGACACCTCGTCGGCGCAGGAGACGCGGAGTGCTGCCGCGCCGAAAGCCGCCGCCAACATTGATGCGTTGCTTGCACTGCAAGGCGTCGAGGAGGATCCGGTCGAGCGCCGCAAGCGCTCAGTCGCCCGCGGCAGGACCGCACTCGACGTGCTCGACGATCTCAAGATGGGACTCCTGTCCGGCAATCTTGACGCGTCGACCGTGATGCGGCTGCGCGACGCTGCGGCGAACCTCAAATCGTCGTCGGGCGATCCCGGACTTGATTCCGTGCTCTCAGAGATCGAGTTGCGCGTCGAGGTGGAGCTCGCCAAGGCCGGGCAGGGGTAAGACGGGCATTCGCTTTCAGCGACTTCGAAAATTTTCTCGTCGTCGCCCGGCCTGACCGGGCGCCCCAGTTCCAGAGGCAGTCGTTTTTGAATCGAGGGGCCGCGGCGTACTGGATGCCCCGGTCAAGCCAGGGCATGACAGCGGAGGTTGGGGCGACCGCGCGTCACTTCACCCGCACCTTATGCCGCTTCCTCCTTCTGCTGTGCGTCGTAGCGGCGCTGGGCGGCGAGCACGTCCTTCAAGTTCTGCTCGGCCCAATCGCGCAGGGGATCGACCGCCGCCGCCAGCGTCAGCCCGAGCTGCGTGATCGAATATTCCACCGTGACAGGCACGGTCGCGATGGCGCGGCGCCTGATCAGGCCGTCGCGTTCGAGCGATTTGAGAACCTGACTCAGCATCTTCTGTGAAATGCCCTCGATCGTGCGGCGCAATTGATTGAAGCGCATCGGCTCCTCGCGCAGCAGCAAGAGAATCAGCACCGCCCATTTGTCGCCGACGCGATCGAGGATCTGGCGCGTCGGACAGTTCGCTGCATAGACGTCGGGTTTCATCGTCGGGTCCTCGGATTCCGTTCTGGTCGATTGCGAAGGCACGCCGGTTACTCCAGCGTTATCAGGTAAGCACAAAGTGCTCTCTTAACACCAGCATTCTTTGCGATATCTAGTAACCGCTAGTTACTATAGAAGCAAAGGAGCCTTCCATGAAAATAGCAGTCGCCGGCGCCTCGGGCCGGGCCGGGTCGGAAATCACCAAGGAACTGTCCCGTCGCGGCCATAGCGTCACCGCCATTGCCCGCAACGCGGAAAAGATCGCGGCCCTGCCGAACGTCACGCCCACCAAGGGCGATGTGCTCGATCAGGCCGGCCTCGCCAAGCTGTGGGCAGGGCACGACGTCGCCGTGAGTTCCGTGCACTTCCTGGCCAGCGATCCGCTCAAGCTGATCGGCGCGGCGAAAGACTTCAAGGTGAGCCGTTACCTCGTCGTCGGTGGCGCTGGCAGCCTGGAGGTCGCACCGGGCGTGAAGCTGGTGACGACTCCCGGCTTTCCCGCCCAGTACAAGGCCGAGGCCGAGAAGGGTTCCGCCTTCCTGGACCTGTTGCGACAGGAAAAGGACCTGAACTGGACCTTCATTTCGCCGTCGGCGCTGTTCGTCGAGGGCGAGCGGACGGGGAAGTTCCGGCTCGGGACCGACCAGCTTCTCGCAGATGCGAACGGCAAGAGCTGGATCACCTTCGCCGACTACGCCATTGCGCTCGCCGACGAGATCGAGCGGCCGGCCCATCTGAGGCAGCGTTTCACGGTCGGTTACTGAGCCGGCAGCCGCCCCCGGGTCTTTGCGGATAAACGTTCTTGTGCAAGGACTTGGGGGTGGCCCCCGAGCGATCAGGGAAATATTGTCTGTCATAGGAGGCCGCTATATAAGGCCCCGCTCAACGGACCCCGTTCCGTTTGCGAGTCGTTGCTTAGACAGATAGGCCGCCCTTGGAAAAGTTGAAAAACTACCGACCGACCGACAAAGAGCCTTTCATGAACGACCGGCAGAAGGAGTACTTCCGTCTGAAGCTCCTTGCCTGGAAGGATGAGATCCTCAAAGAGTCCAAGCTCACCCTGCAAGCCCTGCAGGAGGAGAACGTGAACCACCCCGATCTCGCCGATCGGGCTTCGTCCGAAACCGACCGTGCCATCGAACTCCGCGCCCGCGACCGCCAGCGCAAGTTGATCGCCAAGATCGACGCCGCGCTTCAGCGCATCGAGGACAACACCTATGGCTATTGCGAGGAAACCGGCGAGCCGATCTCGTTGAAGCGGCTCGAGGCCCGGCCCATCGCGACGCTCTCGGTGGAAGCGCAGGAGCGCCACGAGAAGCGCGAGAAGGTCTATCGCGACGAATAGAGCCCGAGCCGCAGAGTTGCGGCTCTTTGTTTTTGGACGCAAGGCGCCTTTGGGCGTCGTGATCGGCGTTTTGCCTGTCGCTTGAAAGCCGCGCGCTTCAATGCGCGGGTGCAATCGCGAAAAGTGAATCGCGATCAACGCTCTAGACTCGATTCCTCGGGGCTCACGTGAGTTCGGATGAGAAACAGCCTTCACTTCAGGTGCGGGAGGTTTTGCGAGTCGCATCAACGAGATCGACTCGGATGTTGAGGCGTTGATCCAGCAGCATCAAGCATCGCTGTAATCGCGCTTCGGGCGCCGGTCGCGGAGGCCCGCAAGGCGCGCGCCCCATAAGGCCCAGACCAATTCAATATTTCCTTAAACGCGGGCGAGGAGCCGTAGTCTGACCGCCGCCCGCGCTTGTCAGGCCGGAGCGGGGATGCTGAAGTGTCGCCCTCGAATGCGTAGCGTGGGAGGCGGCGCCGATGGACAGGATTCTCGAAGCCGCAAAGGCGATCGCGCTGGCGCGCCGCAACCATGCGCCGCTCGCGCCGCTGAAGCGTCCTCCGGCCGATGAAGCCGAGGGCTATCAGGTCCAGCGTGCCCTGCACGATCTCCTGCTGCCCCATGTCGGGCCACTCGTCGGCTACAAGATCGGTTGCACCAGCCAGGTGATGCAGGACTACATCGGAATCCCGCATCCCTGCGGCGGCGGCGTGTTCCAGAACGGCGTCCATGAGAGCGGCGCGAAGCTCGCCGCCTCCAACTATGTCCGCGTCGGCGTCGAATGCGAGATCGCGGTGCGGCTGAAGCGCGACCTTGCCGCCGGCGAGGCGCCGTTCACGGCCGAATGGGTCGGCGAGGCCGTCGAAGCCTACCATCCCGCGATCGAGATCGTCGACGATCGCTACGTGAAGTGGGAGACGATGGGCGCGCCGACCCTGATCGCAGACGATTTCTTCGCCGCCGGCTGCGTGCTGGGACCGCTGGTTCCGCGCTCGTCGGTGCCGGATCTGATGGCAGTGAAAGGCCGCGCCATCGTCAACGACGAGGAGGTGAGCCAAGGCACCGGCGCCGACGTGCTCGGTCACCCCCACAACGCGCTCGCCTGGCTCGGCAACCACCTCGCCGCCGAAGGCAAGAGCCTGCACGCGGGGCAACTCGTGCTCACCGGCAGCCTGGTGAAGACGCTCTGGCTGAAAGCCGGCGACAAAGTGCGGATGGAGCTGGACGGGCTCGGGACGGTGGAGGCGGAGTTTACGTGAGGGGGCGATAGCGCTTCGGCATTCTCCGTCATTGCGAGGAGCTCTTGCGACGAAGCAATCCAGGGTCTTTCCGCGGAGGCCGTCTCGCCGGACCCTCGATGGCTGGCGTGCGCTCACCATCGAGACCTGCGCGAAAACGCTGTCAGCGTCGTGTCGTATCGCCCACGCGGCTGCTCACGGAATTCCCGCCCTGCAACCAACATTGCGCGCCGACGCCGTCGCGGCCACCGCATTCCATCCCGCGTTTCGTGACGATCGCCCTCTTGTGGAATGGAACAGAACGGGAACATAATGAGGCGGCCGGAGCGAGTCAATAGGAATTTTTAAAAATCCGAAAATTCTGAATTATAAAATTACGGAGGGGCGGTTTGAGTTTCGATAGCAAAACTGCTATAAGTGACGGAGCGGGAAATGACCGGCCGTAAGCCGACAATTTGGATTGGCTCGTCCCTGCACGATCTGCGGGCATTTCCGGACGAGGTTCGCCGCGTCATGGGATTTGCGATCGACGATGCGCAGAACGGTTCGGAGCATCCGCACGTCAAGGCGTTGAAAGGATTTGGTGGGAGGAGCGTGCTTGAAGTGGTCGATGACTTCGACGGCGACACCTTCAGGGCGGTCTACACGGTTCGCTTTGCCGGCAGGATCTATGTTCTTCATGCTTTTCAGAAGAAGTGGAAGAGGGGAAGCGAAACGCCCAAGCATCACATCGACCTCATCAGGGCGCGTTTGAAGCTCGCCGAGGCTCACTACCATGAGAATTACGTCAAGGAAGACCGCAAATGAGCGATGACAAGAACATCACGGTCGGCAGCGATAATGTGTTTGCTGATCTCGGCTTTGCCAATCCCGAGGAGGAACTGCTCAAGGCCAAGCTCGTTCGTGAAATTCGCGATATCCTCAAGCGTCGGAAATTCACTCAGGCAAAGGCCGCAACTTTGTTGGGTCTGAAGCAGCCCGACGTTTCCAGCCTTGTCACCGGGCGTGTCGGCAAGTTCTCGATCGAACGTCTGGTGCGCTGCCTGGATCGGCTGGACTACAAGGTCGATTTGGTCGTGCGTCAGAAGCCGCGGCGCGGCTCGTCGCGGCAAGCTGCTGCTTGAGCAACTGAGAGTCTTTCCGCGGCGACAGTCTGGATTGCTTCGCGGAGCCTGTCACGGGGCCGCGCTTTGCGCGGCCCCGTTGCCACATCGACAGCAATGACCGAGGCTGAGGCCGCGCTTGAGTGCACCAACTGGCCGTGAAGCCATGGGCTCGCAGCCGCCTTTCGCAAAATACATGCGGCCCTCGCCAGGGGAGCTAGCGAGGGCCGCGTCGTACATCGTCGTTCGCGCCTAGGTTCGCGAACACGATGTGGGAGCTCTTAAACAGGCTTAGAAGGGCAGCAGCACGTCCATGACCTGCTGGCCGTAGCGCGGCTGTTGCACGTCCGTGATCTGGCCGCGGCCGCCATAGGCGATGCGGGCCTGCGCGATCTTGCTTGAATCGATGGTGTTGTCGCTCTGGATGTCTTCGGGGCGGACGATGCCGGCGACCACGAGCTCGCGGATCTCGTAGTTGACACGGATCTCCTGCTTGCCCTCGACCACGAGGTTGCCGTTCGGCAGCACCTGCGTCACAACCGCGGCGACGTTGGTCTGCAACGCTTCCTGGCGGTTGACCGAGCCCTTGCCGTCGGCCGAGGACGTCGAGTCAGTAGTGAGGAGACGTCCGGGGAGAACCTTGAGCGGCTGCGTGACTGTCTGGCTGCCGATGAAGTCCGTAATCCCTGAGTCTTCTTTGCTGGTCCGGCTGCGCTGGGTCTCGTTGGAAAGATTGGCCTTGTCCGTGATGTTCACGGTCACGGTCAGGAGGTCGCCGACCTGGCGGGCGCGCTGGTCCTTGAAGAAGGCGCGGCTGCCGTTGCGCCACAGCGAGTTCGGATTGTAGGAGGCGACTTCCGGCTTCGGCATCGGCATCTGCACCGGCTTGTAGCCGGGCTGCGTCGTCGGATTGTCGATCGCGGACAGCTTCGGTTGCTCGCCGATCTGCGACAGGCGGTCGATCGAGGAGCAGCCGGTTGCGAGCGCGCAGGTCGCCAGCAGCAGGGCAGAGATCGCGATGCGACGAAGGCGGGAAGCCGAACTGAACGGAGACATGACTTACTCTGACTTGGCTGGAGCTTGCGAGACGCGAACTTGCGGAATCTGGGCTTGTGCGATCTGGGCGGGAGCCGGCGCCTGGATCAGGCTCTGCGCGAGGGCTGCGGCCGCCGGCACATCGTCACGCTTGAGCGACGAGGTCTGCTCGACCGCGGGCGCCATCGGTGCGGACTGGCTTGCGCCCTGGACCGTGACCTGGCCGCGACCGGTGACGACGCCGGTCAGCGTGCGCTTGGATTGCGGATTGAGCACGCTGACGGTGTCGCCCTCGGCACCGCTCTCGATCGCCTTGCCGCGCGTGGTGAGATAGAGACCGGGCACCTGGTAGATGATGGTGACGGTCTGATCGCGCACCACGAAGTCAGGCTTGACGATGTCGGCGACACGGATCGGCATGCCCGCGCGCATGGGCCGGCGCAGCTGCATGCCGACGGTACGATCGCGCGAAGCGGGCTCGCCGGTGACCTCGGCCTTCGGCCGCCGCTCCAGCGAGACGTCGGAGGATTTCAGGAGCTCGGTGCGGTCGATGTCGCGCGTCAGCACGGCCACTTCTACCGTCTCGATCGCGGTGCCGGTGAAGCGGAGCTTGGTCGGCGCCGGATTGGTGTCGTTGTTGATCTCGAAGGCGACGTCGAAACGGCCGCTCCGGGCGTCATAGCGGGTTGAGACCGGCTGGAGCGCACCAGTGTTGGAGGCGTCCAGCCGCATATCGGAGATGCCGCGGTCGAACGTGACCGTGATGTTGGCGGCGTCGCCAAGGCCGAAGCGGCGCTCGAGCGTCGAGGCGACCGCGGCTTCGAGGTCCTTGCTGGCGAGCGTGCGGGCGAGGCGGGTGACCTGGACCTCCTTGATGTCGCCGGTCATCACGCCGATCACCTGTTTGGCGCGGAGCACCGACAACACCTGCGCGACCGTCAGCGTGCCGGTGGTGCCGAGATCGGGCGAGCGGTAGACCGGGATCAGCGCGGCCGATCCTGCGTTGTCGATGAGATCGCCGACCCGCACCACGTCCGAGGTCACGCTGACGCTCGCGCGCAGCGTCGGCGCTGCGATGAAATCGTCGGCCGCCGCTGCTGGCAGCGCCAGCGCGAGAAGAGCGGAGATCGTGGCGAGGGTGGTCCGGATCATCGTCATCACCTCAGCGGAACAGCGCCGTGGTCGATTGCATCATCTGGTCGGCTGCGCTGATCACCTTGGCGTTCATCTCGTAGGCGCGCTGGGCCGCGATCAGGTCGCTCATCTCCGAGACGACGTCGACATTGGCCTGCTCGAGGCTTCCTTGCGTGATGTTGCCGTAACCTTCGGCCGTCGCGGTGCCGTCCTGGGGCGGGCCGGAGGAGGGCGTCTCGGTGAACTGATTGCTGCCGACGGGCTGGAGGCCCGCCTTGTTGATGAAGCGGGTCAGGCCGATCTGGCCGAGGATGGTCGAGGTCGACGAGCCCGGCAGGGTCACCGAGACCTGGCCCTGGACGTTGACGGTCAGGCCCGAGGCGTTGTTCGGGATCGTAATCGTCGGCTGCACCGGATTGCCCTGCGCGGTAACGATGCGGCCCTGATTGTCCATCTGGAAGGTGCCGTCGCGGGTGTACTGGTAGGTGCCGTCGGGCATCAGGATCTTGAAGAAGCCTTCGCCCGAGACCGCGAGGTCGAGATCGTTGCCGGTCTGCGACAGCGTGCCTTGCGTCATGCTGCGCGGCGTGCCGACGGTCTTGACGCCGCCGCCGATGTCGACGCCCACCGGCAGGATCGTGCCCTGGTCGGACGACTGCGCGCCGACGCGGCGGACGTGCTCGTAGATCAGGTCCTGGAACGCCGCGGTCTGCTTCTTGAAGCCGGTGGTGCGCAGGTTGGCGATGTTGTTGGAGATCACCTGAACGTTGAGTTCCTGTGCCGCCATTCCGGTCGCTGCGGTGTGAAGCGCCTGCATGTCAGTTCTCCCTCAATCAGGCCGGAACGTCGGCGAGCTTCTCGATCGCCGATTTGTGGAGGTCGCTCTGCTGCTGGAGCAGGTTGGCGATGGCGGTGTAGCTGCGCATGACTTCGACCATGCGGCTCATCTCGCCGACGGCGTTGACGTTCGACTTCTCGACGTAGCCCTGGCGCACGCTGGACTTGGTGTCGGCCTGCGGGACGGCAGAGCCCACGTCATAGAGGTTGGCGCCGAGCTTGGTCAGCTTAGTCGGATCGTCGAACGAGGCCATCCGGATCTTGCCGCGGATCGAGTCGGTCTTCGCCGTGCCCTCGAGCACCGTGATGGTGCCGTCGGCTGCGACGTTGATGTCGTGGTCGGTTGGCTGGAAGGTGATCGGGCCGGCGGTGCCGAGCACGAGGTTGCCGTCGGAGGTGACGAGCTGGCCGGTGCTGTTGAGCGAGAATTTGCCGTCGCGGGTGTAGCGCTCGCCGCCATTGGCCTGCACCGCGAAATAGGCGTTGCCATCGATCGCCATATCGAGTGGGTTATTGGTTGGCTCCATCGGCCCCTGGCCGACGTCGCGGAAGGTGCCGCGGTCCTGCACATAGGAGACCCGGCGGTCGGAGCCGATGAAATTGTCCTCGCGCGCGTTCGAGTTGAGGAACTCCTCGAACAGCGAATGGTCGGCCTTGAAGCCGTTGGTATTGGCATTGGCGACGTTGTTGGCGATGACATCCATCTGCCGTTCCAACGTCATTTGCCGTGACAAGCCGATCAGAAGCGCGTTCTGCATCGGAAATCTCCCCTGAGTGAGATCTGCCACCTCGCTCTCCCAAGCGCCTTGGCGGACCCCGTGAACGAGACCGTCTGGTTCTCCCAAACCGTTCGGTCTCGGCCCTTTCTCAGCGAAAGCCGTGCCAACTCGAAAAAATGTGTAATTTCAATTGTTTGACAAATTTTGAGGGACGCGGGAGGGCGGCAGAAAGGTTCTGTTAGCCATGTTTGCCCGGCAGATTTTTCCTAGCGGAGGCCCAATCGAAAGATTCCGTTAACCATTATTACCGTAGCGTTTGCCATGAAGAGGAGCGCATTTGCGCCGGGGGCATTTGTATCGCGTCACTGTCTGAGGCTTCGCTCTATCGACCCCTTTGAGAGATCCGGGCGCGGCGACCATGGCAGAGAACGAAGCGGAAGGCGGTGCAGCCGCCGAGGGCGCGGAAGCCGCTCCGCCGAAGAACAAGCTCAAGCTCATCATCATGGCCATCGGCCTACTCGCCATCCTCGGCGGCGGTGCTGCGACCTGGTTCTTCTTCTTCCGTCACGGCGATGACGAGCACCACGCCGAGGCGGCGCCGCCGCCGAAGCCGCCGGCTTTCGTCGACGTCCCCGATATGATGGTCAATCTCGCCGGCGCGCCCGGCGAGCGGGTGCAATATCTGCGGCTGAAGATCGTGCTGGAGCTCAAGGAAGAGAAGCAGATCGAGGCGATCAAGCCGACGATGCCGCGCGTCACCGACCTCTTCCAGACTTATGTGCGCGAACTGCGCCCCTCCGACCTCAACGGTTCCGCCGGCATCTTCCGCCTCAAGGAGGAGCTGACCAAGCGCGTCAACGCGGCGGTCGCCCCGATCCAGGTCAGCGCGGTGCTGTTCAAGGAAGTCGTGGTGCAGTGAGGGTGATGAGCTAGCACCATGGCCGGCAACGAACAGATGGACCAGGATGCGATTGCCGCCCAATGGGAGGCCTCGCTCGATTCCGAGGATCCTGCGGAGGCCGCGAAGGCTGCCGCCGAGAACGAATTATCCGAGACCATGGCCCTGCAATGGGCGGCCATGGTCGAGGACGGCAGCCGCGATCTCGGCACCGGCAAGAACTCCGGCGAGCGGGTGCTGTCGCAGGAGGAGATCGACAATCTCCTCGGCTTCACCGTCGGCGATGTCACGCTCGACGACCATTCCGGCATTCGCGCGATCATCGATTCGGCGATGGTCTCCTACGAGCGTCTGCCGATGCTCGAAATCGTCTTCGACCGCCTGGTACGGCTGTTGACGACGAGCTTGCGCAATTTCACCTCCGACAACGTCGAAGTCTCGCTCGACCGCATCACCTCGGTCCGCTTCGGCGACTACATGAACTCGATCCCGCTGCCGGCCGTGCTCTCGGTGTTCAAGGCCGAGGAGTGGGAAAACTTCGGCATGGCGACGGTCGATTCCAACCTGATCTACTCGATGATCGACGTGCTGCTCGGCGGTCGCCGCGGCACCAGCCAGCTCCGCATCGAGGGGCGGCCCTACACCACGATCGAGACCGAGCTGGTCAAGCGGCTGGTCGAGGTGGTGCTGGCCGACGCCGAGCAGGCGTTCCGGCCGCTGTCCCCGGTGACCTTCACGATCGACCGGCTCGAGACCAATCCGCGTTTCGCCGCGATCAGCCGGCCCGCCAACGCCGCGATCCTGGTGCGCCTGCGCATCGACATGGAGGATCGCGGCGGCAACATCGAGCTGCTGCTGCCTTATGCGACCATCGAACCGATCCGGGGCGTCCTGCTCCAGATGTTCATGGGCGAAAAGTTCGGCCGCGACCCGGTCTGGGAGGGGCATTTCGCCACCGAGATCGTGCAGGCCGAGATCGCCGTCGATGCCGTGCTCTACGAGGCCGACATTCCGCTCAAGCAGCTGATGCGGCTCAAGGTCGGCGACACGCTGCCGCTCGAGATGCGCGCGGATGCCAACGTGTCGGTGCGCTGCGGCAGCGTCACGCTGACCGAAGGGCGGATGGGCCGGGTCGGCGACCGGGTCGCGATCCGCGTGACGAAACCCCTGCGCAAGCCAAGTACGACACTTGCGATGTTCGAGAAGGTGGACGAGCAGAACAAGATGATGGAGGCCCCATGAACCACTCCCTGGGAATGGCGATCGAGTCACTGGTGGCTATCCTGCTGATGCTGACGATCGTCTATTGCGTCATGCTCAACAAGCGCCTGACGCGGCTGAAGGCGGACGAGCATTCGCTGAAGGCGGTGATCGGCGAGCTGATCACCGCGACCGAGATCGCCGAGCGCGCGATCGGCGGGCTGAAGCTCGCCGTGCGCGACGTCAACGAGAACCTCGGCAGCCAGCTTGCGGCGGCAACCCAGATGTCCGACCAGCTCTACAAGCAGCTCGGCGAAGCCGACAACGTGGTGCGGCGCCTGTCCAAGATCGCGATCGCCGCGCGCCCCGTCACCAATCCGGAAATGGTTGCTGCGCCCGCGGCCAAGCCTTCGTCGGCGAAGGCGGTGGCGGCGGCGGCCGAAGCTTTCTCCGAGCGCCGACGATCCAACGGCATTGCCGCATGAAGTCAGGGTATGAAGTCCTTTCGTAACATCCGCGTCATCCCGGTCGTCCTGGTGGCCGTCGCAGGTCTCGCCACGCTGAAGGTCGCGGGCCTCGTGATCAATGGCGGCTATGTGTTCGACTACAAGCCGAACCAGGCCAAGAAATCCTGGGCGCAGGAGAATCTGAACTTCCCGACCGGTCGCGAGGACCCCGACATCACCGGATCGACCCATGGCGCGCCGAAGGAGGCGCCGAAACCGGCTGCTCCCGAGACCAAGCCCGAAGGCACCGTGGTCAAGATGGACGAGGCCCAGCCGCAGGTCTCGGCCTCCGAGCGCGCGATCCTCGAGCGGTTGCAGGCACGCCGACAGGAGATCGAGGCCCGCCAGCGCGAGATCGACATCCGCGAGAGCCTGCTCAAATCGGCCGAGAAGCGCATCGAGAACAAGGTCGAGGAGATGAAGGCGGTGGAAACCCGCATCTCCGCGACCCAGGCCGAGCAGAAGGCGGCCGAAGCCCAGCGCATGAAGGGCCTCGTCACCATGTATGAAGGCATGAAGCCGAAGGATGCCGCGCGGGTGTTCGACCGGCTCGAGATGGGCGTGCTGATCGAGATCGCCTCGGCCATCGCGCCGCGGAAGATGGCGGACATCCTCGGGCTGATGTCGCCGGAGGCCGCCGAGCGGCTGACAGTCGAGATGGCCCGCCGCGCCAATGGCGGCGGGGATCAGTCTGCCTCGGCCGGCGATCTGCCCAAGATCGACGGCAAGCCGACGCAAAAGCCGAATTGAGACGCCTTGCGTGTCTAGTTCGCGAACGCCTGTTGCGCCCTGCGAACAGGCGGGCGCAACTTCTTCTCAACGCGAGGAAGAGTCTTGAGCTGCTGCTTGATCAGCGCGGCCTTTGTGACGCGAGTCACGAGCTGCAGCGTGCTATGGCAACAGGAGCATTCATATACTTTCAGGGCATATCCTCTGGCGATCGGAACGATCGCTACGACCGCTCTTGCCCTGCTACACACAATGCAACCGGCTTCTCCGCTCATTGATTACCCCCAGAGCTAACCAATCGATTCGTATCGCCGAGATCACATCTGATTCAGAGTCGCGTGCGAAGCGCAACGCCTCGAAGGTTGTGAGTGCGCGTGCTCAGCAACTCGTCAAGGCAGCACATCAAGCTCCCGTTGCGGGTGCAGCTGCGGCAGGCGGCATCTTCTGAGACTGCGGTGACTTGACGCGCGCAGGTGTGAAGTGGCGGACAGTGGCGCCCAAGGGGCCGTCGTAGGCTTCGGCCATTCGCAATCAGCAGCGCAGGAGGAGGAGGCCATGAACTGCTCGTCCGCAGCAGAGCGCGTAATCGAGGCCGTCAACCGGCTGCTCCTAGCGGCGATGACGTCCGCCTGGACATCCGCGCTAAGCCATCAGCATGCAGCGCCGCCCGAGGGCGACGACAGCAACGATGATGAATCTTCTCTCGGTCAAGAGAGCTCCTCCGCGCTGGATGGAGCCGGCAATCGACACTGAAGCAATCGACACTGAAGACGCCACCGGCTTGCGGGCGTCACACGATCAGATCGTGTAGCACATGGCCCTGAACTGTACCTGCTCCGTAAGCTGGATCAACATCAGGTGAGGATGTTTCAGGCACGGACGCCGGCTCGGACCCGTGGAATGTCCCAGCGTGGTCGTGATGACCGGCGAGGTCTGAGAGATGATCCAGCCCCGCGCCGTGCTGTGAACCCCGCGAAGCGTCATCCTTGAACTGGAACGAGTCGCCGAACTGCTGCGGATTGGCGGGCTTTAGCCCGGACGCTCCATGGGGCGGTTCGTGCTGCTCGGCCGCCTCGCTTGAGGGCGAATGGTTGGCGCCAGCCGTCGATGACTTCAGTAGGCCGGGGTTGAGCGTCGTCTTTGCCGTGTCATCGCTGGGATGACCAGCCGCCTGGGCGGCGTTTCCCGGGGGCGAGACGCCGTGATTCCCAGCATCGCGCCCCAGCGCAAGCCCGTGCCCGGCGTGCAGTTCGGCGGCGTTGTGGGCAAAATTCAGCGCGGCGATGGCGATGTCAGGCATCTGGCCGCTTCCGGAAATCGCGCCATCTTTGCCAGCCGTCGTGTCGGGCGCCGCCAAGTGGTTGAAGACAAAGCTGACCTCCGTCGGTGCGGCCATGTGCTGCAAGATCGTAGACGGTCCGCTGCTTGATGCAGCTATCGCATCACTGCGGGGCGTTTCGGTCGCGTACGTTTGCACGTCGTCTGAACTGGAGAGGCTGGAATATTGGGTCCCTTCGGTCTGGTCCCAGTTCCAATTCAGGCTGTAGGTCGCCTCGCTTGACTGGATTGTGGAACTCCCATCGGCGGAGATCGTGCCGTCGCCGCTCCCGGAATCGGAGGAGACCTCGGAAGTGGTCGTCGTCACGGCGGTCGCGTCACTCTGCGCGGTTGCGGTGAGGTCGAGCAGTTCGCTGGCGGCCGCCATCACAGGTGCCGCAGCCGGCGCCAGGATGAAGTCCGACGCGTCGATGGTTGCAATTCCCTGCAAATGGACTTCGAGCAGACCGGAATCGCCGATGTGCAAGGTCTGGTCCGTTGGATTGACGTACACGATGGTTTCATTCGCCGCGCTGTCATAGAGCCAGGCGATGGTATGTGCCGGCACGGCTGTGCTGGTTGAGCTCAAGGCCAAGATGACGAACCCAAGCGCGCCAAGAGCGGTCAAGTCGATCTTGTCGGCCCCCGAGGCGAAGTCGGTGATGGTGTCGAACTGGCTTGCGTTGGAATCGGCTACGAACAAATAAGCGAAGCGGTCGTTGCCATTGCTGCCGGTGAGTTGGTCCGCACCAAATCCACCGATTATGGTGTCGCTGCCGTTGTTGCCGTTGATTGTATCGTTGCCCGAGCCCCCGTAGATGACGTCATCCCCATCGTTGCCTTTGATCGTGTCATTGCCGGAGCCGCCATAGAGGACGTCCGCTTTGCCGGTGCCATTGACGGTATCACTGCCGGCTCCCGCATAGATGATCTGACCTGTGTCGCCGCCGCCCGCGATGGTTTCGCTCCCCGGCGTTCCATACACGTTGGGGGGATCGGAGATCACGACGGATCCGGTCGCCAGGTTATCAAAATCGTTGGGGTCCGCGTCACTGGCGCCATGGATGGCGATGGTCACCGCCTGGGTCGTGCCATCGATGGCAGTTACCGTGAAAGTGTCGGTCAACGTGTCGCCGACATCGAGCGCCTGAACCACGCTATTGTTGTTGTCGAGCGTGTAAGTCCATACGCCGGCTGCCGTCATGGTGAAGGTGCCGTATCCGTCGTCGCTCGCAGTAGGCGAAGAGACCGCGGTGAAAGTGTTCGGCGCGTTGTCGACGTCTGTATCGGTGAGCGTGCCGGTCGCGACGGGAGCGCCGGGCGAGGAAGTTCCTGCCTCGATCACTGAGCCGGTTGTCGTGCCCGAAATGATGGCCGCGTCGTTGGTGCCGTTGATGATGATCGTCACCACCTGCGGCGTGCCGTCGAGGGTTGTGACAGTGAAACTGTCAGTGAGCGTGCCGCCGACATTGAGCGCCTGCACCGCGCCGTTGGCGTTGTCGAGCGTGTAGGTCCACACGCCGGCGGCGGTTATTGTAAAGGTGCCATAGCCACTCGTGCTTGCCTTGGGCGAACTCACGGTTGTGAAGGTATTGGACGCATTGTCGACGTCGGCAGCAACCAGCGTGCCCGTTGCGCTCGGCGCGCCTAGTGTCGCGTTGGCAACGCCTCCGGCCTCGGTCACCGAGCCGGCCGTGGTGCCGGAAATGACGGCAGCATCGTTGCTGCCATGGATGGTGACCGTCACCACTTGGGCGGTTCCGTCCAGCGTGGTCACTGTGAACGTGTCGGTCAGTGTCTGGCCGGAATTGAGCGCCTGCACTGCAGCGTTGGCGTTGTCGAGGGTGTAGGTCCACAGGCCCGCTGCCGTCATGGTGAAGGTGCCGTAGCCGGCGGCGCTCGGCGAGCCGACCGCCGTGAAAGCATTTGCGGTCGTGTCGACATCGGTGTCGGTGAGCGTGCCGGTCGCGGTGGGCGTGCCGGGGTTTGCATTGGCGATGCCGCCAGCCTCGATCACTGCGCCGGTCGTCGCGCCGGAGATGACCGCCGCGTCACTGGCTCCGTGGATGGTGATCGTCACCACCTGGGCGGTGCCTCCGATCGTGGTCACCGTAAAGCTGTCGATGAGTGTGTCGCCGGCATTGAGCGCCTGCACCGCGGCGTTGCCGTTGTCCAAGGTGTAGGTCCACACGCCGGCCGCCGTCATCGTGAAGGTGCCATAGCCACCGGCGCTCGTTGTTGGCGAGCCCACCGTCGTGAACGTATTAGGCGGATCATCGACGTCGGTGTCGGTGAGGGTGCCGGTCGCAATTGGCGTGCCTGGCGTTCCATTGGCGATGCCGCCAGCCTCGATCGTCGATCCGGTCGTGGTGCCGGAGATGATTGCGGCGTCGTTGACACCGTTAATGGTGATTGTGAAGGTCTGATTGACGGTGGTGTCTCCATCGGAGACCGTGATAACAAAGCCGTCGGTCGTGGGCGCCTTCAGCGCGTTGATTGCGGCGTCATCAGGCACGAACGTATAGGCGCCGCTCGTGCTGTTGACGTAGAGTGTCCCGTAGGGGCTTGTCTTCGAGAGATCGTAGGTCACTCCATTCAGGACCGTATTGCCGGCGCTCGCCCCGATAACGCCGAAGATCAGCTGGCCGCTGCCGTTGGTGCTACTGGCACTGAAAGTCCCTGTCGTCGCAGTGAAGGTGTCAAACACCACCGTGTCGAGTTCAGCGGGCCCGGCTCCGGTGCTGAGCGTCGGCGGTAGACGTCCCAGAGGCTCGATAATGGCGAATGGCAACACAGTCGGCAACGTCTGCAGCTCCGGCGCGTCAGGCGGAACGAAGTTGATCGGCTGCAGCAGCTGGGATTTGACGAACGGAGGCGTGCTCGAGCCATGCGGCCCTTGCCCTTGTGCTAGATTGGCAAGCACGTCCTGTTGCTCGGCACGCAACTCGTCCATCCGAGCGGCAGTGTTCGTGACCTGGTTGACACTGATGCTGGATCCTACTTTTTTGAGGATGATCGTCTCACCAGGATCTTCGACGATGATGTGTCGTGGGATCGGTTCCTTGGTCACGAGCTCAAATGCGCCGTGCGCAAGATCCTTGTAGGTGATGGAGTCGTCATCCAGGACGGTGACATCCGGATCCGCGGCCTCGGCATTTTGCGCGGCCGAGAAAGTCAGTGCTGCAAGCGTCAGCATCCCGAAACCGCCCGCATGGCCTCGGGTGCGAATGCCTGCAATCGGCGTATTCAGCCGGAGAGACCCGGCTTCTGCCAGCCGGCCCAGTACGAAACTGAAGCTCCCTCGGGTCACGTCGAACAACGCTGCATGTGACATGCCTTCGACTTCGAAGACGAAGTCGCTCAGCGCGACGTGAGTGCCGCCGGAGATGTTGAAAAGAGTACCGTCGATGAAGCGAAGTGTGATCTGTCCGTCGGCATCGGTTTCGATCACGTCGGCCCTGTAAACAGGCGCACCAGCTACGGCCTGTGTGGCGACGCCGCTCGCTCGCGTGAGCGTACCGCAACCGATCACCGTATGAATGTGGCCGATGATCTGGACGGGCAGGGACGTGGCGGCCCCGTTACCGACCTGGATGTCGGACGCAACTGACATGGTTCGACCTCGCCTGGGTGATCGATTCAGGCTCGGCGTGCTGCCAGGGTCTTGCTCGGGGCGCCCTCGCCAATGGACAAAATATCCTGGGCGCTGGCAGCCCGAAGGCTTGCCCGCCGAAACAATCAAGTCTGCTTTAGAGAGAGAGACGCATTGCGCGGGGTACAGCGACGCGTACCGCCATTCCCGCCGTGTCCCCTCCCGCCAATGTGATTAAATTGACAAACGAGACGTATTTAATATGTGGTGTTTACTTAACGTTGAGGATAAATTAGGCCGGTCGAGCAAATTAAACAACAATTATATTTTATTGCAGCTGCGCTTCGCGGTTCAAAAATGGGCCAACGATAGCGACAGATCCTTCTCAGAAAGGGGGGATCATGTGCAGACCTACGACAGCCGCATTGGTGACCAGCTTCGTTTTGGCGCTTGCCAGTTTCTTGCCGAGTGCGGCTCGAGCGCAAATCGATTCCGCCAAGCCCGCCGTCGCTGACTCGTCATCCAAACCCATTGGCAAGGTGGTGGCGGCCACAGGCTCGGTCACGATTGAACATGCGGGCGCAGTGATCGTTCAGGCGAATGTGTCGGGTGAGCCCGGTCGGGCCAACGCGGGTGATCCCGTATATCTCGGTGACGTGGTGCGGACCGGAGCCGACGGCCGAGTCGGCATCAACTTTACCGACGGCACCTCGTTCAATCTATCGAGCAACGCCCGCATGGTGTTGGATCACTATGTGTATGAGCCGGACGGCAAGTCCAATGCGAGCCTGTTCAATCTCGCCAAGGGGACGTTCACTTTTGTCGCTGGCAGTGTCGCAAAGACCGGCGACATGAAGGTCGAGACTCCGGTCGCCACGCTAGGGATTCGAGGCACGACGCCGCATATCGAGATTTCGGATGATGGGTCGGTCAAGTTTTCGACCCTGATCGAAGAGGGCAGCAAAAGTAAGCTCGTGAAGAAGTCGCCGTCGTCGGCGCAGCCCGAGTCCGATCGAAGCAGCAACCGCAGGCTCAACATCTGTCGGGGATGCTGAAAACTTTGTTGGCCTGAAGCCGCCGTGATGCCGGCTGCAACGCAGCCGGGCAGAGAAGACTGGGATTAGCGCTTCGTTCGCTCTCGGAGTTGGACGCCTGCTGTGAAAATGACCGCGAGAACCAGTGTCATCAAGGCCGTGATGCTCATTCTCATCGTCGTGCTGTCCAGCTCGTCGGCCTTGGCGCAGAAGCCGGAGAAGGGCAGCTCCCTCAAGAATGTTGAACTGTGTAACGGCTCAGATCGCGTGTCGCCCGAAGCTCGGATCGATGGCTGCACGGCGTTTATCGATGCGGGCGAAGGGACTGCGAACGGCTTCGCTATCGCCCACAACAACAGGGGCAATGCCTATAGCGCCAAAATCGACTACGAACGCGCGATCAAGGACTTCGTCGAGGCGACCAGGCTCAATCCAAATTATGCCAAAGCTTTCAACAACCTCGGCGTGGTTTATCTGAGGAAAGGTGCGCACGACCTGGCCCTTGGCGCTTTTGAGGAGGCGCTCAAGCTCAACCCAAACTATGGCGCTGCTTTTGCCAACCGTGCGGCAGCCTACCTGAAGAGGAATGCGTACGAGCGTGCAGCACAGGACTATGACGAGGCAATTCGCCTTGATCCGAATCTGGAGGCGGTGTGGAGCGGACGCTGTTGGGCCCGAGCCGTCCTCGGCGCTTTGCAGGCTGCGCTGGACGATTGCGACAGGGCGCTTCGATCGGAAGCAAACAACGCCGCAACATACGATTCGCGAGCTCTGATAAATCTGAAAATGGGGCAACTCTCCGCCGCTATTGATGACTACAACTCAGCGCTGCGGTTCGCGCCCAAGCTTGCGAGCGCGCTCTACGGCCGCGGGGTTGCCAGGCTCAAGCTCGGTGACAGAGCCGGCGGCGATAGCGATATTTCGGCGGCAAGACGAATCGACGCTGGAATCCGCGAGGACTTTGCCCGCTATGGAGTGCCGTCGAACGATTGACCAATCGCGGCAGCGCTGTTGTGCAGGTGTTAACAACTCCTTAACCGCCTGCCTCTCAAATCCAAAGCTGGCGGACCTGCCCACGCTCGATCCGGCACCGCGTGCTGCCCCCAGAGCAAATCAAGATATAGCATTAACAAGTCCTTAATTGGCGAGACCTACAGTCGACGGCACCGGCCGGCGCCATTGCCGGCATGGATTGTCGGACCGGAAGAAATGCCGCCAATGGCGCGAGAGGCTGCCGCTGGATTGTTGACGCGAGCCCGCGCCCTGGCGCGGCAATTGTCGCGTCATGTCCGCAAGGTGCCCGTGCTCGCGGCCTGCCTGCTGATCGGCTTCGCTGCGCCTGCCCGGGCGGCCGATCCCGTCAGGGGCGAGGCGAGCTTTTCCGCAGGCGGCGGTTTTGCCCGTCTCGTGATCAAGCTCGGCGAAGACGTTCCCTCCGAGGTGACCACGGCCGGCTCCATTCTCGTGATCCGTTTCGACCGGCCCGTCGACGTACCCGTCGACCGCGTTCCGGAAGGCGCGCCCGACTATGTCAATTCCGCTCGGCGCGATCCCGATGGCGGCGCCATCCGCCTATCGCTAGCGCGCCGGGTCACCATCAACACCATGAATGCCGGCGAGCGCACCTTCATCGACCTTTTGCCGGAGGGGTGGAAGGGGCCGCCGCCGAGCCTGCCGATGGAAGTAGTCAAGGAACTGGCCGAGCGCGCGCGTGTGGCCGAACGTGCGCTGCGTGCGCAGCGCGCCGCCGCCGAGGCCAAGAAGCGCCCGCAGATCCGCGTCCGCGCCTCGGTACAGCCGACCTTCGTCCGCTTCGTGTTCGAGATGCCCGACGGCGTCGGCGTGTCCTCCGTGCTCAATGAGCAGAAGCTCACGCTCGCGTTCAATGCCAACCTCAATTTCGATCTGGCGGACGCGGTCGTCGCCGCGCCGCCGAACGTCGCCTCGATCAAGCAGAAAGGCGACATCGACCAGACCAGTGTCGAGATCGCGCTGATCGGCGATTCCGACGTGCATTCGTTCCGCGACGAGAAGAACTACGTCGTCGATATCGCCTTCCAGCCGGACAGGGGCAGGGCGGCGGCGACGCCCGAGGCGGCGATCGCGCAGCTCAGGCCCGCAGGTCACGGGCCTGCGCCTGCGCCTGAAAAGCCGGCGGCCGAGAAGCCGAAGGACGCGCATCGCGAGATCGCGGCGCTGACGTCCGAGACAATCGCACGCGAAGCCAGGATAGAGGTGAAGCCCGACGTCAAGCCCGAGGTGAAGCCGGAAGCGCCCGCAGCGATGCCGGTCGTCGAAGCGCCGAAGCCGGCGCCGGTGACTGAGGCTGCGCACGCTCCCGCAGCACCCATGGAAGCCTCCAAGGCGGCGCCGCCCGTTGCCGAAGCCGCCCCTGAAGCACCGCAAGAGGCCGTGAAGGAAGCTGCGAAAGAGCCGGTCAAGGAAGCTGCCAAGGAAGCTCCCAAGACTGCTCCTGCGTCGGTGCCGGCGGCGGTGCAGTCCGGTGTTGCCAGCGTCGATGCGCGCCGCGACAGCGACGGCCTGCGCGTGACGTTCCCGCTTCAGGTCGCAACGCCTGCGGCGGCGTTCCGCCGCGGCGACACGGTCTGGCTGGTGTTCGATACACTGAGGCCGATCGATGTCGAGGCGATCCGCACCAAGGGCGGCGCGATGATCGGCGAGGTCGGTCGCGTGCCGCTCGACAGGGGGCAGGCGGTTCGCATCCGCCTCACCCGTCCGCTGGTCTACTCGCTGACGAGCGAGGAGGTCGGCAAGGAGACCAACTGGCTGCTGACGCTCGCCGACAAGATCCAGGCGACGCCGCTGCCGCTGATGATGTCGCGCAACATCACCGATCCTGCGCTCGCCAACATTGCGATCCCCTTCGCCAATCCGGGCGTTCTGCACAAGCTCACCGATCCCGATGCCGGCGACACGCTCTATGTCGTCACCGCGCAGCGGCCGGTGCGCGGCTTCATCAAGCGGCAGGACCTCGTCGATCTCTCGCTGCTGGAATCCGCGCACGGCATCGCGATCCGGCCGAACTCCGACGAGGTCGGCGTCGAAGTCGGCGCCGACAAGGTCATTCTCGGCAAGAAGGGCGGGCTGACGCTGTCGCCGGTCGACATCTCGGCCGAGCGGGCCCCGACCGCGGTGCGGCCGATCTTCAGCCCCGAAGGCTGGCGCAAGGGCCAGTCGGAGAATTTCTGGACGCGCCAGAGCGATCTGATGACGGCGATCTCGGCGGTCGACCCCGCGCTGCGTTCGTTGCCGCGGCTCGACCTCGCGCAGTTCTACATGTCGCGCGCCATGTATCACGAGGCCAAGGCCGTGACGGACGTGATGCTGAGCGATCCCCTCAACAAGGAGGAAAGCGGCGCGCTGATCATGCATGCGATCGCGAACATCCTGATCGGCCGGCCGGCGCAGGGCTTGAAGGACCTCGCCAATCCCGTGATCGGCAACAGCCACGATTCCCAGCTCTGGAAGGCGCTCGCCTATGCGCGCCAGGGCAAATGGGCGGACGCGCGCGAGAAATTCAAGAACGTCGAGTTCGCCATCGCCTCGCTGCCGCTCGACATCCAGCGCATCGTGACGATGGACGCGATGCGCGCCTCCCTCGAGGTGAAGGACTATGCCGGCGCCTCCAAGCGTCGCAGCGAGCTCGAGGTGGTCGGCGTCTCGCCCGAGGCTGCGCCCGGCTTCGCCGTGCTGCGCGGCCGGCTCGCCGAGGCGCTCGGCCACGACAAGGATGCGCTCGACGACTACAAATTCGCGGTCGCCTCGAACGACCGGCCGGCTGCGGCCGAGGCCAAGCAGCTCGAGGTCGCGTTGCGTCAGAAGCGCGACGAGATCGGCAAGGAAGAAGCGCTGCGCGAGCTCGAGACGCTGTCGATGACCTGGCGCGGCGATGCGATCGAGGTCAAGACGCTCCAGATGCTGTCGCAGCTCTATGCCGAGAACGGGCGCTACCGGGACGCGCTCACGGCGGCGCGCACCGCGACGAAGCTGCAGCCGAACGCAGAAGCCTCGCGCCAGGCGCAGGATCTCGCCTCCGATCTGTTCACGCAGATCTTCTTAGGGCCCAAGGGCGACGAGCTGCCGCCGGTCGAGGCGCTCGGGATGTTCTACGAGTTCCGCGAGCTCACGCCGATCGGCCGCCGCGGCGACGAGCTGATCCGCCGTCTCGCCGACCGTCTCGCCTCGATCGATCTGCTCGACCAGGCCGCCGAGCTCCTGCAATACCAGGTCGATCACCGCCTCGAAGGCGCCGCCCGCGCCCAGGTCGCCGCGCGCCTTGCCATGATCTATCTCGCCAACCGCAAGCCCGATATGGCGATCACCGCGCTGCGCGCGAGCCGCATCAGCGACCTCTCCGGGGAGCTCAGGCAGCAGCGCCTGCTCCTGGAAGGGCGGGCGCAGAGCGACGTCGGCCGTCACGATCTCGCGCTCGATATCGTTTCCAACGTCTCCGGGCGCGAAGTGCTCCGCCTGCGCTCCGACATCTTCTGGGCGGCGCGGCGCTGGCGCGAATCCGCCGAGCAGATCGAGCTCTATTACGGCGAGCGCTTCCGCGACTTCAAGCCGCTCAATGCCGTCGAGAAGAGCGATATCATCCGCGCCGCAGTCGGCTACGCGCTCGCCGACGATTCGATCGGCCTGTCACGCTTCCGCGAGAAATACGCGCCGCTGATGAGCGAGAGCGCCGACCGTCTCGCCTTCGACATCGCAAGCAAGCCGGCGGCGGCCTCCAGCGCTGAATTCGCCGAGATCGCCAAGCTGGCTGCCAGCGTCGATACGCTCGACGGCTTCCTGCGCGAGATGAAGCAGCGCTTCCCCGACGCCACCGCCCGCGCACCTAGCGCGCCGCAGGCCAAGGACGAGTCCGATCACACCGGCTCGCTGCCCACGATCCCGGTCGTGCGGCAGATCAAGATGACGCGATAGGGCTCTGCTGCCTCGCGAAGCGCGGCCCGGAACGGCGCCGCAGTCTTCGCCATTGCGAGCGATGTTGTGTCGGAAGGTCGCCACCCCATTCTCGTCATTGCGAGCGCAGCGAAGCAATCCAGAGTCTTTCCGCAGCCGCAGCCTGGATTGCTTCGTCGCAAGAGCTCCTCGCAATGACGGGGTGGGTGGGCCACTGCTTTTCCCGAAGGAACGGTCGTCGCTACTCGCAATGGTTGTTCGGTTGTGCTATGTAACACCTCTCCTCAGCCGAGCACGATCATGAAGCAGCCATGCGTGTACATGTTTGCCAATCGCCGCAACGGGACGATCTACACCGGGGTCACATCCAATCCACCCCGTCGCGCCTTCGAGCATCGTGAAGGGCTGGTCAAGGGATTCTCGGCGAAATACGGTTGCAAGCTGCTTGTCTGGTACGAGCTGCACGCGACCATGATTGACGCCATCACGCGCGAGAAGCAGATCAAGGGCGGCAGCCGGGCGGACAAGTTGGCGCTGATTGAGAGCGCCAATCCCGACTGGAAGGATCTTTACGACACGCTGATCTAGCGGCTAGCACTATCCGTTCCCGTGACGCGATCTGCCGCAGCATTCCCGTCATTGCGAGCGCAGCGAAGCAATCCAGAATTTTTCCGCGGCGGCAGCCTGGATTGCTTCGTCGCAAGGGCTCCTCGCAATGACGGGGAGGGGCCGGAGGCTATCGCTGGGAGCGCAGAGGATGCCTCTTCGCGGGGCATGACTGCGGATGCATCGGCCTCATCCCCCGTAGCTCTGCACCAGGCTCCCCGCCACCAGCGACCAGCCGTCGACCAGGACGAAGAAGATCAGCTTGAACGGCAGCGAGATGGTTGCCGGGGGCAGCATCATCATGCCCATCGACATCAGCACGGAAGCGACGACGAGGTCGATGATCAGGAAGGGGAGAAACAGCAGGAAGCCGATCTCGAAGGCGCGCTTCAGCTCGGAGATCATGAAGGCGGGGACGAGGATGCGCAGTGCGAGATCGTCGGGCGTGGCCGGCGGCTGTTCGCCGGAGAGATCCAGGAACAGCTTGAGGTCCTTCTCGCGCACGTTCTTCTGCATGAAGCCGCGCAAGGGCACCGAGGCGCGCTGAAGTGCGTCCTCGACACTGACCTGGTTGGCGACGAGCGGGCGGATGCCCTCGTCGTAGGATTTCTGCAGGACCGGACCCATCACGAAGAAGGTGAGGAACATCGCGAGCGCAATGATCACCGAGTTCGGCGGCGCGGTCGCCGTGCCCATCGCGGTGCGCAGCAGCGACAGCACGACCACGATGCGCGTGAACGACGTCATCATGATCAGGATCGACGGCGCGATCGACAGGATCGTGAGCAGGGCGATGAGCTGGATCGCGCGCTCGGTAACGCCGCCACCGCCAGCGCCGCCGCCGAGATTGATGCTGATGTCCTGCGCATGCGCAAGGCTCGCGAGCGAGGCCGCGCCGACCAGGACAGAAAGGAAAAGAACTCTACGCGGGAGGGCCGGCAACCTCACGAAGACGGCTTTGGACGGCCGAGCAGCGAGGCCATCTCGTCTTCGAGATTTTCAAAGCTGGTTTTTTCCGCGGCGGGCTTTGCGGGCGGGGATGGTGGCGCCGGCGGCTCGCTGCGCCCCGCGCGCGGGGGAGCGGCCGGCGGCTCCGGCGCAACCGGAGGCGCGACCGTTTCGCCGGCCGGGCGGCGCAGGGCAGCTTCGAGCCGCTGAGCCATTTCGGCGAGATTCTGCTCGGCGCTCGAGGGGACAGCGGCCGGTGCCGGTGGCGGAACAGGCGGAGCCTGGGGAATGGGGGGAGGCGGCGGCGCTGCTGCGCGCTCGGCGCGCACCGGCGGCATCTTCGGCGGCTCGCTCTGGCGCGGCGGACGCGGCATCAGCGGCGGCTCGTTGCGGGCAATGCGCGGCGGCAGCGGCTCGGGGCGCGGCTCACGCTCGGGCCGCGGCGCGATCGGTTCGGGCGGAAAGCCGGCAAGCGGCGGCTCGCTGCGGCGTTCGGCCAAAGCGGGCGCAGGCCGGCGCACTTCATCGGCGAAGGACGGGCGCGTGGGCCGCGGCGGCGGCTCGGGCATGTGTGGCTCGGGATGATCCAGCAGCTCGGGTCGCGGCGCGTCGTCGGCCCAGCCGCCGGAATCGGGCATGGGGGCGAGGCGCGGCGGCGGTTCCGCGGCGCTGGGACGCTGCGGAAGCTGGTCGCGGCCGGACGCGGCGCGAACGATGTTGGGCTCGACGACGATGTCTGTCGGGCCGCCGATCATGAGGAGATGCTCGACATTGTCACGCCGGACCAGCACCAGGCGCCGCCGGCCGTCGACGGCGGCGGCATCGATCACGGCGAGCCGGGGCATCCTGCCGCGCTGGGTGTTGGCGCCCAGCCGGCTGCCGGCGAATCGGCGAACCAGCCACGCAGCGACGCCGATCAACGCCAGAACGACAATGAACGCGACGATGAAGGTGATAGGGCTGCCTTGCATACTTGTCCCCGACAAATGGCGCTTTTCTCGTGCCCGTGGTCAGACGCGCCAACCACCGGCCTACGATGCCCCAAACTGCGATCTCTTAATGTTCCACGGCAAGTTTTGCCGTCCCCAACTCTTAATAACCTATGAATCGCTCGATCCAAAACGACTTCTTGGCCCGAGTACGCGCCGCCAAACGGTTGGGTTAATGCCACTTTTGGCAGGGTCGAATCACGAAGCGCGCATTTCGTGTGCCATCGGGGAACAGATGCCCGTGACATCTTTAACCAGCTGTTAACCATACAGGCGGCAAATTCTGCCTAGCTACGGACCTCAAGGTCCGGAAGGGGCGGAAGGAGCCGCAACGATGTCCATCAACGACCTCCCGGTGCTGTCGGCGCTTCGGACCAAGATGCAGTGGCACCAGGAGCGCCAGCGCGTGCTGTCCGAGAACGTCTCCAACTCCGACACCCCCAAATTCCGGCCGCGCGACCTAGTCGAGCCGAAGCTCGACAAGACCGGCACCGTCACGGGGTCGATGGGGCCTCTGGCCCTTGCCCGTACCAGCGCCTCTCACATGACGCCGTCAGGCGCGGCCTCCGCATTCGACCAGAACAAGAATGCGGGTTTTGAGACCCGCCCTGCGGGCAACGCCGTCAATCTCGAAGAGGAGATGATGAAGGCGGCCAGCAACCAGATGGACTACGCGGCGGCGACCTCGCTCTATTCGAAGAGCCTGCATCTGCTCAAGATCGCGATCGGCAAGGGCTAGACCTAGAGGAGCCCCATCATGGCGAATGACAGCAGCGATTTTGCCCGCTCGATGGCGATCGCGACCTCCGGCCTGCGGGCCCAGGCCGGGCGCATGCGGGTGATCTCGGAGAACATCGCAAACGCGGATTCGACCTCGCAGACATCAGGCGGCGATCCCTATCGGCGCAAGGTGCCGACCTTTTCTTCCGCGCTCGACCGCACGCTCGAGGCGCAGGTCGTCACGCTCGGCAGGATCAAGCCCGACCAGTCCAGCTTCCGCGTCAAATACGAGCCGAATAATCCGGCCGCGGATGCGAGCGGCAACGTCAAATATCCCAACGTGAACTCGGTGGTCGAGATGACCGACATGCGCGATGCGCAGCGGTCCTACGAGGCCAATCTCAACATCATCAGTGCGACGCGCCGGATGATCCAGCGCACGCTCGACATCCTCAAGAGCTGAACAGGACATCTGAGCCATGGCATCACCGTCAATCGCCGCCAATGCTTATGCCAGCCTTGCCCGCGTGCTGGAGAACAGCGGCGCCGGCAAGGGCAGCGAGCCCAGCGGACAATCCTTCGCTTCGCTGCTGAAAGACGCTGTCGGCAGCGTCATGGAGTCCGGCCGCAAGTCCGACGCGCAGACGGTGGCGATGGCCGCCGGCAAGGCCAACGTGATGGACGTGGTGACGGCGGTCGCCGACACCGACGTTGCGGTGTCCACGCTGGTCTCGGTCCGCGATCGCGTGATCGCGGCCTATGAAGACATCATGAAGATGCCGATCTGATGAGGGAATGGCGCTCGCCCCAATCGTCATTGCGAGCCAACGGGTCCGCGCGAAGCGCGGCCCGATGACAGGCTCCGCGAAGCAATCCAGAGTCTTTCCGCAGGCGCCAGTCTGGATTGCTTCGCTGCGCTCGCAATGACGGGGGGAGAGGGCGCTTGTTCCTCGCCGGGCTGGCTGGGATGAAGGAATAAAGGAAGTTTGCAATGACCGGACCCGAAACCCTCGACGTCGCGCGCGATGCGATCTGGACCATCGTGATCGTGTCGTCGCCGCTGATGGTGGTCGGCCTCGTGGTCGGCGTCATCGTGTCGCTGTTCCAGGCGCTGACTCAGATTCAGGAGCAGACGCTGATCTACGTGCCGAAGATCCTGGCCATCTTCGCCACGATGCTATTGGCGCTGCCGTTCATGGCCGACTCGCTCCACGCCCACATGCTGCGGATCTCGTCGCGAATCATCGGCGGCTGAGGCAAGATGCGTAAACTATGCGCATCGACGTCTCGCTGCTGCCGGCGCTCGCCGCTTCCTTCATGCTCGCCTTCGCCCGGGTCGGTGCGATGGTGATGCTGCTGCCGGGCCTGGGTGAGACCAACATCCCGACGCGGATCAAGCTGTCGATCGCGCTGCTGCTCACGCTGATCATCCTGCCCCTGCACCGCAATGCCTATCAGGTCGACATGGGCTCGCTCGCGCCGCTCCTGGTCCTGATGCTGCATGAGATCGCGATCGGCATCGTGCTGGGCGCAACCGCCCGTGTGACGCTCTCGGCCCTGCAAGTCGCCGGCTCCGTGATCGCGCAGCAGATGGGGCTCGGCTTCGTCACCTCGGTCGATCCGACGCAGGGACAGCAGGGCGTGCTCGTCGGCAATTTCCTGACCATGCTGGGCGTGACCTTGTTGTTTGCCACCGACAGCCACCATCTGGTGATCGCGGCGCTGAACGACAGTTACAAGATCTTCTCGCCGGGCGAGACCGTCTCGAGCGGCGACATCGCCTCGCTGGCAACGCGGGCCTTTGCAGCCGCGTTCCGCCTGGGCTTGCAACTCTCCGGACCGTTTCTGGTGTTCGGCCTCGTCTTCAACATCGGGTTAGGTGTGCTGGCGCGGCTGATGCCGCAGATGCAGGTCTATTTCGTCGGCGTGCCGCTCTCGATCTTCGCGGGCTTTTTGGTCCTCGCCGTGGTGCTCACGGCGATGATGGGTACGTTTCTCGACTATTTCATCGGTGTCATGCACCAGATGATGCCGCTCAAATAGGTGATCGATGGCGGAAGACAACGATCCCGAGAGTCAAACAGAAGACCCGACGCAAAAGCGCCTCGACGATGCGCTCGAACGCGGCGACGTCGCCAAGAGCCAGGAGATCAACACCTGGTTCATGATGGCGGGCGGCACGCTGGTGGTCTCGACCTTCTCGGGCTCGGTCGGCAGCGGGCTGCTGACGCCGATGCGCAACCTGCTCGCCAATTCGTGGATGATCAAGACGGACGGCAAGGCTCTGCTCGCGCTGATGCAGCAGATCGAGTTCGCCGTGCTCACGGCAATCGGCGTGCCCCTCTTGATGCTGGTGCTGGCGGCAATTGCCGGCAACATGCTCCAGCACCGTCTGGTGTGGTCGGCCGAATCCCTGAAACCCAAATTCAGCAAGATTTCGCCCGGCGCCGGCTTCAAGCGCATCTTCGGCAAGCAGGCGGCGGCGAACTTCCTGAAAGGCCTCGGCAAGCTGATCGCGCTCAGCGTGGTCATGACCATGATCCTGTGGCCGGAGCGGCATCGCATGGAGGCGATGGTCAAGCTCGATCCGGCCGCGATGCTGGGTGCCACCACCAGCATGACCATCCATCTGCTCGGCGCGGTGGTGGCGGCGCTCGCGATCGTCGCCATCGCCGACTATTTCTTCCAGTACCGCAGCTGGTTCCAGCGGCAGAAGATGTCGCTCCAGGAGATCAAGGAAGAGTTCAAGCAGTCCGAAGGCGATCCGCACATCAAGGGCAAGATCAGGCAACTCCGGCAGCAGCGCGCCAAGAAGCGCATGATGGCGGCGGTTCCCAAGGCCTCCGTGATCATCACCAACCCGACCCACTATTCGGTCGCGCTGTCCTACGAGCGCGGCATGTCGGCGCCGATCTGCGTCGCCAAAGGTGTCGACAACCTCGCCTTCAAGATCCGGGAGATCGCGCGCGAGCACGACATCCCGATCGTCGAGAACGTGCCGCTCGCCCGCGCGCTCTACGCCACCGTCGACATCGACCAGGAAATCCCGACCGAGCACTACCATGCGGTCGCCGAAGTCATCGGCTACGTCATGCGGCTGAAGCGCGGATTCGGCGCCGGGCGGGGATAAAATGCCGGAAAAGTACCGGAAATGGCCGTAATCTGGGAATCAGCGTACCTTTCGCTCCTGCTGCCCTTGCACCTTTGGGTCCGATTCAGGCAGGGAGGACCCCGTGCGCCCCGGAGCGCGTTGATTCTCTGCCGACAGGCTGCGCCAGCGTGAAATGACTGTTGAGACCGACCACGACCTCACACGCGAGCCCGTTGCGGCGCATGAGCCGTCGCCGCGCTCGGGCAGCATCGCGCTGGTGCTGCTGGTGGCCGCCGGCCTCGTCGCGGTCGCCGTCGGGCTGATGACGCTCGGGCGCGCGCAGGCGCAGCCCTATATCCTCGGCATCCTCGCCGTGCTGGCGATGGTCGGCTTGTTCAACCTGTTCGCCTTCGCCGCCGGCATCATCCGCTTCGCCGACCGTAACCTCGACGATCCCATCATTGCCCGCATCTCCGATCACGCGTTCGACGGGCTCGCGGTCACCGATGCGCGCGGGCATGTGGTCTATTCCAACGCGGCCTATCTGACGCTGACCGGCGCCACCGGTCCCCAGGACGTGCGTCCCGTCGAGCGCGTCTTCATCGGTAATCCCGACGTCTCCGAAGCCGTGTTCCGCCTGCTCAAAGCCGCACGCGAGGGCAAGCGGCAGCAGGAGGAGGTGCGCATCTCCGGCCAGGATGGCAACCAGGGCCGCTGGCTGCGCATGCGGGTGCGTCCGCTCGGTACCGGCAAGCGCGAGGCGAAATATGCGGTGTGGTCGATCGCCGATATCACCCGCGACCGCGAGCGCCAGGAAGACGTGTTCCAGGAGCTCCAGCACGCGATCGAATATCTCGATCACGCGCCTTGCGGCTTCTTCTCGGTCAATCCGGCCGGCGAGCTCGCCTATGTCAACGCGACGCTGGCGAACTGGCTGGACTACGACCTCGCCGAGATCGGCTCGGGTGGATTGAAGCTCACCGACATCGTCTCCGGCGACGGCGCCTCGCTGCTGACCTCGATCGTGGCGGTGCCGGGCGAGGTGAAGACCGAGGTCTTCGACATCGACCTGCGCATGCGCACGGGCAAGACCATGCCGGTGCGGCTCTATCACAAGCTCGCCTTCGGTGCCGACGGCGCGCCGGGGCCGTCGCGCACGCTCGTGATCAGCCGCGCCCGCGACGAGCGCAGCGATCCCGACCGCGCCGCCGAGGTGCGCTTCATGCGCTTCTTCGACCACACGCCGATGGCGATCGCGACCGTGGATCGCGGCGGCAACGTCGTGCGCGCGAATGCGCGCTACGCCAAGCTCGGGCAGGCGCTCGGGCTCGACAGCGCCTCCAAGTCGATCTTCCGCGCGGTCAATTCGCGCGACCGGCACCTTTTGATCGCGGCCATCAACCAGGCCGCCGAAGGCCGGGCCGACATCGCGCCGGTCGAGGTGGCGCTGGAAGGGACCAAGGAGCGCTGGGGCCAGTTCTTCGTCACGCCGGTCGATGCGGCCGAGAACGAGGCGGAAGCCGCCATCGTGCACATGCTCGAGACCACCGAGCGGCGCGCGCTGGAGAACCAGATCAACCAGTCGCAGAAGATGGAGACGGTCGGCCAGCTCGCCGGCGGCATCGCCCACGACTTCAACAACGTGCTCTCCGCCATCATGATGGCGAACGACTTCCTGCTGAACGCGCACAAGCCGACCGATCCTTCGTTCCAGGACATCATGCAGATCAAGCAGAACGCGACGCGCGCCGCGACGCTGGTGCGGCAGCTGCTGGCGTTCTCGCGTAGGCAGACGCTGCGGCCGCAGGTGCTCGATCTCGGCGATGCCTTGAGCGATCTCACCATGCTGCTGCGCCGGCTGATCGGCGAGAAGGTCAAGCTCGACCTCGTCCACGGCCGCGATCTCTGGCCGGTGAAGGTCGACGTCTCCCAGTTCGAGCAGGTGATCGTCAATCTCGCCGTGAACGCGCGCGACGCCATGCCTGATGGTGGCAAGCTGATCATCCGCACCGCAAACGTCGGCACCGAAGATGCGGGCAAGCTCGCCTACAAGGGCATGCCGGCCGCCGACTATGTCCGGATCGAGGTCGCCGACACCGGCACCGGCATCCCCGCCGACATCCGCGACAAGATCTTCGAGCCGTTCTTCTCGACGAAAGAGGTGGGCAAGGGTACCGGGCTCGGGCTTTCCACCGTCTACGGCATCGTCAAGCAGACCGGCGGTTTCATCTACGTCGATTCCGAGCCGGGGCAGGGCACCTCGTTCCATATCTTCCTGCCGCGCCATCATGCCGAGCCGGAGGTGCAGGTCGAGCAGCCCGCAGCAGTTGTCAGCGCGGCCAATGGCGCCGCGAAGGAAGCCGCACCGGCGGCGGAGGCCAAGCCGCGCACCGATCTCACCGGGCAGGGCACCATCCTCTTGGTCGAGGACGAGGAGGGCCTGCGCGCCCTGAACGCGCGTGGCCTGCGCTCGCGCGGCTACACCGTGGTCGAGGCCGAGAACGGCGTCGAGGCCATGGAGGTGCTGGAGGAGGAGAGCGGCGCGATCGATCTCGTCGTCTCAGACGTGGTGATGCCGGAGATGGACGGCCCGACGCTGCTCAAGGCGATGCGGGAGAAGAACCCGGACATCAAGTTCATCTTCGTTTCCGGCTACGCCGAGGACGCGTTCGAGAAGAGCCTCCCCGAGGGCCAGCAATTCGACTTCCTGCCAAAACCGTTCACGCTCAGCCAACTCGTGGCGGCGGTGAAGGAGACGATGACGAAGGCGGGGTGAGCGTTGTGCCCGAGAGATTGCACTGACGCGCGACAACCTCCGCCGTCGTCCTGGCGAAAGCCAGGACCCATACCGCGTGATCTCTCGGTTGCGCACGCTGCCAATCCCGAACGACCAGCCTTCGCCAAATTGCCTCTCGGGGTAATGGGTCCTGGCTTTCGCCAGGACGACATCGGGAGTGTATGCGCGCGACTGTTTCAATCCCGTCATTGCGAGCCACCGGGTCCGCGCAAAGCGCGGCCCGATGACAGGCTCTGCGAAGCAATCCAGGCCGTCTCCGTGGAAAGAGCCTGGATTGCTTCGTCGCAAGGGCTCCTCGCAATGACGTGGTGGGAGAGCTGCGCTCGCAATGACGAGGAAAAAGCGGAAATCCCGTCGCAAAAGCGCCGGTATCCCGCGACCTCGGTTCCCCGCCCGGCCAACCCCCGCCAAATGCGGCCAAACCCCCGCCAAATATGGGTTTTTGCCACATCCCCGCGACTGAGGGCCGCAGCAATAGGTTCCGAAACCGGCTTCACTTTTCGGGAAGTCTGCCCATCTTAAGCGCACGTCCCCATGCCGGGGATTTGGGAAACGCACATGACTTTCTCGCAACGCTCCCGCAGTCTCTTCAAGACCATTGCCGTCGTGCTGGCGCTTGCGCTGCCGACCGCACTGGCGATCTCCTCCGCTGACGCCCGCGTCGGCGGCGGCTTCTCGTCGGGTTCGCGCGGCTCGCGCACCTATTCGGCGCCGCCGTCGACCACGACTGCGCCGGGCTCCACCTCGCAGTTCAACCGCACCTACACCCAGCCGGGCGCAGGCATGAATTCGGCCGCGACCGCGCCGGCGCGCGGCGGCCTGTTCGGCCGCGGCGGCGGCTTCCTGGGCGGCCTTGCGGCCGGCTTCCTCGGCGCCGGCCTGCTCGGCATGCTGTTCGGCGGCGGCCTGTTCGGCGGCCTTGGCGGACTGTCCTCGATCCTGGGCCTGATCATCCAGATCGCGCTGGTGGTGCTCGTGGTGCGGCTGGCGATGTCCTGGTGGCAGCGCCGCCACACGTCGCAGCCGGCCTATGCCAATGCTAATGCGGGCGCAGGCCAGGGACCGCAGCCGAACTATCGCAGCGGTCTTGGTGGCTTCGGCTTCGGCGCCAACAGCGCGCCGCTCGAGATCAAGCCTGACGACTATGAGGCGTTCGAGCGCCTGCTCGGCGAAATCCAGACCGCCTGGTCGAACGAGGACGTGGCCAAGCTGCACACGCTCGCGACGCCGGAGATGGTCTCCTATTTCGAGCAGGATCTCGGCCAGAACCGCGCGCGCAACGTCGTCAACAAGGTGACCAACGTCAAGCTGTTGCAGGGCGACCTCGCGGAAGCCTGGCGCGAAGGCGAGACGGACTACGCCACGGTGGCGCTGCGCTTCGCGCTCATCGACAAGACGATCGACCGCAACACCGGCGCAGTCGTGGCCGGTAGCGAGCAGCCGGGCGAGGCGACCGAGATCTGGACGTTCGCCCGCCGGCCGAGTACCGGCTGGGAATTGTCGGCGATCCAGCAGACCAACTGATCGCTCGCGACACGAGGAACCAAGGCGTCGTGCTCCCGCACGGCGCCTTTTTCTTTTGGACGCCTCTTCTTTTGGGCGCCCCGCATCGGAATAAGCGGGCGTGCGTCGGGTTGAAATCAGGCGGCCAACGACAAGTACAACCGGAGGACAATATGATCCGCACCGAGAGATCCGTGACGATTTCAGGCCTCGCGCTCGCAATGGCCTTGCTCGCGGCGCCGTCGGCGCAGGCGCAATCGGCCGACATGACGTTCTTCGTGACGTCCAACGGCCCCGGCAAGGGTGCCGATCTCGGCGGCCTCGAGGGAGCCGACGCGCAATGCCAAAAGCTTGCACAAGCCGCAGGCGCCGGCACCAAGACCTGGCGCGCCTATCTCTCGACACAGGCAGCCGACGGCAAGCCGGCGGTCAACGCCCGGGACCGCATCGGCAAGGGACCGTGGCAGAACGCCAAGGGCGCGGTGATCGCCAAGGATGTTGCCGACCTGCACGGCGCGGCCAACAACCTCACCAAGCAGACCGCGCTCAGCGAGAAGGGCGAGGGGATCAATGGTGTTGGCGACCAGCCAAACCGGCATGACGTGCTCACGGGATCGCAACCAGACGGCACCGCTTTTGCCGGTCCGGACGATCGCACCTGCAAGAACTGGACATCGAGCACGCAGGGCGCCGCGATGGTCGGCCATCTCGATCGACGAGGTCTGCGCGACGACGAGCCCTCGAAATCTTGGAACAGCTCTCACCCCTCGCGCGGTCCCGACGGTGGCTGCTCGCAGGCCGATCTAAAGAGCACCGGCGGCGACGGCCTGCTGTATTGTTTCGCGGCGAATTGAGACGCGAGCTGTCTCTTCCGTCATTGCGAGGAGCGTAGCGACAAAATTGCGAAGCAATTTTGCGCTGAAGCGACGAAGCAATCCAGAATCCCTCCGCGGAGACAGTCTGGATTGCTTCGCTGCGCTCGCAATGACGGTGTATGTGATGCGGCTGTCCCGCACCACTCCGACGGAACTTTCGGCTACGTGTTACATTGGTCCCGTCGCCCGCAACGCTCACGGACTCCTCCCATGAAATACGAGCTCTATTACTGGCCCGAGATCCAGGGCCGCGGCGAATATGTGCGGCTGGCGCTGGAGGAAGCGGGCGCCGCCTACGTCGATGTCGCGCGCGGACCGCGCGGGACAGCTGCGATGATGAAGATGATGGACGCGCATGAGGGCACGCCGCCCTTTGCCCCGCCATTCCTGAAAGCGGGCAAGCTCGTCATCGGCCAGACCGCCAACATCCTGCTGTATCTCGGCGCCCGCCATGGCCTCGCGCCGAAGACCGAAGGCGGCAGGCTCTGGGTGCACCAGCTTCAGCTCACCATCACCGACCTCGTCGTCGAGATCCACGACACCCATCATCCGCTCGGGCCCTCGCTCTACTACGAAGATCAGAAGCCGCCGGCGAAGAAGCGCACCGCCGATTTCTGGAGCGAGCGCGTGCCGAAATATCTCGGCTATTTCGAGCAGCTTCTCACCGAGAGTGGCGGCGCCTATGTCACGGGCCGCAGACTGACCTATGTCGATCTCTCGCTGTTCCAGATCGTCGCGGGGCTGCGCTATGCGTTCCCCAAGCGCATGAAGGCGTTCGAGACAGATATCCCGGGCCTCCTCGGCCTGCACGACCGCATCGCCGCACGGCCCAACATCAAGGCCTATCTCGACAGCGACCGCCGCATTGCCTTCAACGAGCAGGGCATCTTCCGCCGCTATCGCGAGCTGGATGCTTAGCTGGTGCGGACGGCAGAGTGATCTGCCCTCACCAGAGACCTGGCACCAGGCGGTAGCGCACCCGCGCCGCATAGTCGGCATAGCCTGGCAGGCCCTCGCGCAAGGTGCGCTCCTCGATAGGGATGCGGACCGCGAACAAGGCGATGAATAGCGGTATCATCGCAAGTCCCCACCACGACCCAAGCAACAACGGTACGCCGGTGAAGAACAGAACCATGCCGCTGTACATGGGATGCCGGACATAGGCGTGGGGACCGGTCGAGATCACGTGCTGTGCGCGCTCGGCCTGGAGCTTCACCACGGGCGCGGCAAACGAGTTCTCGCGGAAGACCCACATCGTGAACAGTGTCGAGGCCAGGAACAGCACGAGGCCGAGGATTTGGAACGCAATCGGCATCTCGGAGGATTGAATGCGCCGGTCGAGGCCCATCGCGACCAGGCAGGCCAGCATCGCCACGACAAAGACCGTCATGAACATTTTGTCGGCGGCGGGCTGATCCCGTTGCAGGACCGGCCGCAGACGTTCGGCGAGTAGAGCCGGATCGATCCGGTAGAGCCACCAGCCGCAGAGCGGACCGAGCAGGGCGGAGGTGGCGAGGAGGACCCAGGCCGAAGGCCAGTGCAGCGTTCCGGCGGACGCGAACAGCAACACGCCCATGCCGACGACGAAGATCGTGTTCTGCAACAGGAGGCGTGCGATCATGCGCAGGGTCCCGGGATGACCGCGCACGATCTTGGTCCTGCTATCCGGCAAAGATGCGGCCGGATGCGCAAAAGGCCCGATCGACCGGATCGGGCGCTTCAGCTTTGGCAAGCCTGATCAGGCGAGCTGATCGATCCGCGTGCCCTGACCCGGCGGCAGCGGCGCGGGCGGCTGCGGCTTATAGGTCGGATCGTCGTCGTTGACCTTGGCCTGATCGTCCTGCTGCTTGGTCGTGTCATAGCTCGGAACCACGATCGCGATCGGTGGCGGCGCAACGGTGGAAACCTTCATCCGCAAATCCTCACACATGGAAACAACTGAGCCTGCCCCGCAAGGAGCGAAGTTTCCTTCAAGGCAATCGCTAAAATACGAGGGAATGGGTGAGGTGGGATTGGGCTGCCTTTAGCTTCCGCGCGTGCAAGTCTTAAGAGAATCGCGGCTCTCTCCACCGTCATTGCGAGGAGCTCGCGACAAAATTGCGTAGCAATTTTGCGCTGATGCGACGAAGCAATCCAGTCTGTCTCCGGGAAAGATCCTGGATTGCTTCGCTGCGCTCGCAATGACGGAGTACGTGGCCGGCTGCGTCGCGCAACATGAGCACTGTGTCCGCAGCAAGAGCGGGGGGAGCCCCGCGTCTATTCGTCCTTGCCGCGCGTGATCGCGATGGACGCATCCGTCTTGGTGCGGGTGCATTCCATGTTGAGCCGCCGATAACGCATGTTGATCTTGTCACCGCGCAGGAGGCCCATACGCTTCAGGCAACGTGTTGCGCCCGACGTGGTGTCGTCCTTCGTCACGGTGAAGACGATCGCCGCCATCGACCCCACCAGCGCATAGAACTCGGGCTTGGGCTTGCGATCGCCCTTGGCATAGAGCTCGATGGAATATTTGTCGCCACGGCAGCCGACGGACAGCTCCTTGGCCGCCGGGTGTGTCAAATAGACGATGTTGGCAGCCCGGAAATTCACCTTGAGCCGCTCGATCTGGTTCGCCAGCTCCTTGGCGCTATCGTCGCAGCGGTCGGCACGCGCGGGGGAGGTGAGGGCCACAAGGCCGGTGATGGCGGCGGCGACCAGGATCGCGCCGCGGACGTTCGAGTTCAATGTCATGATGAAAAGCCCCTTAGGGCGCGCATTCAAGCGTCGGCGGACGCGAAGCGCAAGGGTGGGAACGGGCCTTTCCACGTGCTGTGCCAATGCCTTCCCCAGCCCTAGCCACCCTCTCCCATGCGCACCGGTCCCTTTCTTTTCTGCCGGAAATAGGCTTAGAACGCTTCTACGCCGACGGCCCGCGCGAGGCCCCAAAACCCCGAGATCGACCCCCATGAACGCTCCCACCGCCTTTCCCGACCAGTCAAAACCCGTTCCGCCCTACAAGCACACTCCGCTGTTCCCGCTGGGCAAGGACGAGACGCCCTACAAGAAGATTTCGTCCGAGGGCGTCAGGGTCGAGAAGGTCCTGGGCAAGGACATGCTGGTGGTGTCGCGCGAGGCGCTGCGGGCGCTGTCGGAGGCGGCTTTCGGTGACATCAATCACTATCTGCGGCCTGGCCATCTGAAGCAGCTCCGCGCGATCCTCGAGGACGGCGAGGCGAGCCCGAACGACAAGTTCGTTGCGCTCGACTTTTTGAAGAACGCCAACATCGCCGCCGGCGGCGTGTTGCCGATGTGTCAGGACACCGGCACCGCGATCATCATGGGCAAGAAGGGCTGCAACGTCATCACCGATGGTGACGACGAGGCGGCGCTGTCGGAGGGCGCGCGCGATGCCTATCTGCGCCGCAATCTGCGTTACTCGCAGGTCGCGCCGCTCTCGATGTACGAGGAGAAGAACACCGCCAACAACATGCCGGCGCAGTGCGAGATCTACGCCGAGGGCGATGACGCCTACAAGTTCATGTTCATGGCGAAGGGCGGCGGCTCCGCCAACAAGAGCTTTCTGTTCCAGGCCACGCCCTCGGTGCTGACCAAGGACCGGCTGCTCGCGTTCCTGAAGGAAAAGATCCTCACCCTCGGCACCGCGGCGTGCCCGCCCTATCACCTCGCCATCGTGATCGGCGGCACCTCGGCCGAGCTGTGCATGAAGACAGTGAAGCTCGCCTCGGCGCGCTATCTCGATGCGCTGCCGACGCACGGCTCGCCCGACGGCAACGCCTTCCGCGACGTCGAGATGGAGAAGGAAATCCACAAGATGACGCAGTCGCTCGGTGTCGGCGCGCAGTTCGGCGGAAAGTATTTCTGCCACGACGTCCGCGTGATCCGCATGCCGCGCCATGGCGCCTCGCTGCCGATCGGGCTTGGCGTGTCCTGTTCGGCCGACCGCCAGGTGCTCGGCAAGATCACGAGGGACGGCATTTATCTCGAGGAGCTCGAGCACAACCCGGCGCAATATCTGCCGCAGGTGGAGCAGTCGCTCGGCGGTGAGGTCGTCAAGATCGACCTCAACCAGCCGATGAAGGACATTCTGGCCACCTTCTCGAAATACCCAATCAAGACCCGGGTTTCGATGACCGGCACCATGATCGTCGCGCGCGACTCCGCCCATGCCAAGCTGCGCGAGCGGTTGGAGAAGGGCGAGCCGCTGCCGGACTATTTCAAGAACCATCCGGTCTACTATGCCGGCCCGGCCAAGACGCCCGACGGCTACGCCTCCGGCGCGTTCGGTCCGACCACCGCGGGGCGCATGGATTCCTTCGTCGACCAGTTCCAGGCTGCCGGCGGCTCGATGGTGATGGTCGCCAAGGGCAACCGGGCGCCTGCCGTGCGCGAGGCCTGCAAGAAGTATGGCGGCTTCTATCTCGGCTCGATCGGCGGCGCTGCGGCGAACCTTGCTGAGCACTGCATCAAGAAGGTCGAGGTGCTCGAATATCCCGAGCTCGGCATGGAAGCGATCTGGCGCATCGAAGTCGTCGACTTTCCGGCGTTCATCATCATCGACGACAAGGGCAACGATTTCTTCAAGGAGTTGAATCTGGGCTAGCTGCTTCATCCGCACTTGCGTGCGGGTGATCGCACCTGTGCTTTACGAAAGATCGTCATGCCCGGGCTTGTCCCGGGCATCCACGTTCTTGGTACGGCGAACAAGACGTGGATGGCCGGACGAGCCCGGCCATGACGATGCGGAAGCTTCAACTACAATTCGTGACCTGGTTGGAGCAGAGCGAACGCCACCAGCCGCGCACACCGTCGTGGCTCTCGACGAGACCCCAATATCCGCTGCAGGCGAGCAGGCGCTTCGGGCCGCCGTCACCGTCAATCGGGCCGCCGAGCTCGCGCCGCGCCGGCATCCATTTGGCGTCGACAAAGGGAGCCTGGAACAGCCCGCCCGCGCGCGTGTAACCGTTGGCGAAATTCGTGCCGACCTTGTTGGCCGCGACCCAGCCGCGTCCGGCATAGGGCTTTGGCGCATTGCGCGGATATTTTTTCTCGTCCTCGTAATCCTTGCCCGGCGGCTTCGCGCCTTCGATCAGAAACCAACCATCCTTGAAACCGACGATGCGGAATTCGGTGAGCCAGCCGCCCTCGGGCGTGTTCTCGCTGCCGCCAAGCTTTAGTCGATACGGTGGCGGCAGGGTGCCGAGCACGCGCGCCTTCACTGATGGCTCGGCCCGCACGTTGAGACCGTTCGGATCCTTGTCGATGGACCAGGCGCCGAGATCGCAGGGCTCGGTGCCCTCGGGCAGGGTCGCGCGCTTGCCCGCCAGCTCGGCGTGGAGCTTTGCATAATCGCCGTCGTCATCGACCGCATCGGCCTCGACGCGCGGCTTCAATTCGGCCGATACCCCGCGCTTCTCGTCCGGCGTAAGCGCGACCACAAGGGTCTGGCGCGCAGCGAACACGCTAGCCGGCGACTTCGGGTCATTCGACGTCGCCGGATAGACGGCGAGGTAACCGGTCGAGGCTTCGGTGCGGTACGCCGTGCCGGCGACATAACCCGCCGGCACCAGGGCGAGCGCGCTTGCGCGCCACGCCGGTTCGGTGTCGTCCGCGCGCGCTGCTTGTGTCGCGACACACAGGATCGTCGCCGCGATGAGACGGAGCAGGCGCATGATTGCTGCGCGGCCTTATGCCCGCGCGCCCGTGAACGGGAAGCTGCCCATCGGGCCGATGCCCATCTCGCCGCTGATGCGGTCGCCGGAGACGGTGCCGGTAAATTCGAGCGTGAGCGGCATCGGGTTGGTGATCGAGACTTTCCAGGAGACGCTGTCGCCGCTGACGGTGCCGTCGAAAATCTCGGCGGTATTACCTTCCGCGCCTTGCGTGCCCGTGAGCGCGCCGCCCGCGGCCTTCAGGCTCAGCGTCGCCTGGCGCTCGCCCATCGGCGTCGTCATGGTCAGATTCCAGTTGCCGTCAACGGCCATTCCTGTCTCCCAAAATCCCGGCGGGTCGCGACGATCCGCGGCCAGTCCTGGGCGAGCCTATAACCCAACTCCCAGCTCCTGCCTAACGCTGCATTGGAGGCATAGAACATGATCCGGAAAAGTGTGTAGCGGTTTTCCGAAAAGATCATGCTCAAACAACAACCTAAAGCGCGGTCACATCGCGCTTTAGGCGCGGGCAGCAGCGCGCCGGCGGCTGGTGACGATGAGGCGCAGAACGACGTACTGCACGGCAAAGGCCAGGATCTTGGCACCGCCTGCGACCACTGTGAGGTATAACGCCCACAGCTTCAGATCGCCGGTCGATGCGACGGCGATCACGCCGACGCCGATCACGAACATCAGCACCGCCCAGGCATAGCCCGCAGCCGTCACATATTCCGGAACGGTCTCGACGACGATCGGCGGCATGTAGCGCAGCATCCAGCCGCGCTTGAGCATGATGAGTCCGATCGCGAAATGCGCGACCGCGGGCTTTGCCAGCATGAAGCGGGGATCATTGGTCAAGAGCGTGATCGCGCCCAGCACGACCACGAGCGCGAGGCTCGCATAGGTCATGTAGTTGAGCTCTCGTCCCTTGACGCGGGCATAGATCACCTGCGCGATTGCACCGGCAATCGCCACCGACGTCGCCAGGACGACGTTGTCGGTGATGAGGTAGATGACCAGGAAGACGATGGCGGAAAGGAAGTCGGAGGCGAGGCGGGCGAATACGCTCTTCATCGTCGATCCTGTTCAGCGAGCGTTGGGCAATGCGCGGGCGGGCGCACCGTACTTGATCTCGCGATACTCGGGATACCACTTTGTGAAGTACATCGCGCTGTTGCGGGCGGCGAAGGCGACCGCAAGGCTCGACCAGAGCGGCAGCCCGGGGACGTAGAGTAGCACGAGATTGGCGGCTGCCATCAACAGCGCGGCTGCGGTCCAGGCGCCGGTTATGACGTAATTGGCGCGGAGGAAGCCGGGCATCGCCGCGGTTTCGGCCGGGACCGATTCAAGCGCATATTGCAGCGTGAAGGGACGGCGGACCAGCATCGAGCCGAGCGAGATGATGAAGATGCCGAGATCGACCGACAGCTTGACGCCGAGCGTGCCGAGCGCGGGATCGAGCAGCGCGAGATAGAGGCCGATTGCGGCGAACACGATCGCCGAGCCCGTGGCCAGGATCTTCACCGAGCGGCCGCGCACGACATCGATTGCGACCGTGGCGAGGCAGATTGCAGCGGCCGCAAACACGCTGATCGTGGCGGAGGTCACCAGCATCAGCAACGCGAAGGCGCCGTAGGGCGCGAGGATCAGGAAAATCGCCATGAGCCGCCTCGGTCGGGTCAAATCTTTACAATGTCAAGATAAGTAAGCCGGGCGTGATCGCGGGTCAAGTGAAATCTTTACAATGTCAAAATGACGTAAGCGACCTCTAAAAGATGAAGTGCTGCAACGGCTTGGTCGGAGGCCTCATCGGCCAATTCCGCCCAGGGCAGGCGCGACAGGATCGGCACCGCGGAGGCGATCAAAAGGCCGATGGTGAGCAAGATGCCGCCGTTGAAGAAGGTAAGGCTGCTTCGCCGCAGCCGGATTGTCTGCAATGTGAATGCGGCGCAGACCAGGGCGAGGACGGCGAGGCAGTCCGCGGTGATCGAGGGCATGTGCAAGTGGAATCTCTTGGGTGACACATCCGCGCTGTCATTCCGGGGCGACGCGAACCGTCGGAATCCATTGAGCGGCAGAACACGCGGCGAAATGGATTCCGGGCTCGCGCTAACGCGCGCCCCGGAATGACGAGGTGAGAGCTACGCCCCCACCCAATTGCCGTGAAAGCCGTCGGGCACGCGGTGGGCGAGCTGTACCAGCGCGACGGGACCGGCCTCGACATCGGTGGCGTTGAACACGGCGAGGTCGCTGCGGTTCTCCCGCGCGCGCCAGACCACCGCGAGCAGCCAACCGTCGCCCTCGGCGGCATCCTTCGACCTCTCGACGAACACCGGCTCGGAGATGGTGTCGCCGGCCGGCAGCAGATAATGGCCGAGCCGTTTGCCGTTGCCGTCGACATGGACGATGCCTGAGAGCGCGCCGAACATCGGCAGCCTCGGATTGGCGCAGGCGTACCAGCCGTGGCGGCTCCTCAGCCCGGCGCGGCGATCGTCGATGCGGGGAAATTCGCCGGTGAGATCGTCGAGATAAGTCTGCTGGAAGCGGTCGGTTTTGCCCGAGAGATCGAACGTCCAACGGCAGGGACGGGCGCGCGACTTCTCCGGATCCGTCGGTCGGCCGTCGGGATGCGGAAACAGCGGCGCCTCCTCGAACTGCATGACGTCGGCGATGATGCGGTGATCGTCTTCCCACGCATTCATGACGTGGAAGACGTAGCAGGCCTCAGCTCGAAACCAGACGATGTCCTTTGCCGTGCCGTTGCGCTTCATCACGCCGACATAGGCGCCTTTGTCCGGCTCCCAGGCATAGGGCGGCCGTCCACTCATCGCGCGCTCCATGCTGCCGGTGATGGGAAGGATCGGAAACAGCACATGGTTCGCGGTGACGATGAAGTCATGCACCATGCTGGCATAGGGCGCCTCGAAACGCTCGAAGCGCGTCACCTTTCCGGACGCATCGATCGATCCGTAGGAGAGGGCAGGCGTCAACGGTCCGGCGGCATTGTAGCCGAAGAACACCAGTTCGCCTGTGATGGGATCGATCTTCGGATGCGCGGTGAAACTGCCGGCGACGCGGCCCTGGTAGTTGTGATAGCCGCGCGTTGCCAGCGTGCCAGGCTCGATCTCGGTCGGCAGATGCGCTTCTTCCAGCGCCAGCAGCTTGCCGGCATGGAAGATGATGTTGGTGTTGGCGACGCCGCCATCGGTGAGATCAGCCGGGGCATCGGGCAGCTTGCGGCCGAAGCCGCCGAACAAGGCGCGGCCGGCGTCGTGCTCGGCCAGCCATTTCGGGGTGCGGACCCAGCGATTGCGGTAGCTGGCGCGTCCGTTCTCGAGGTGGAAGGCGTGCAGCATGCCGTCGCCCACGAACCAATGCGCGCCGGGCGAAGAGAACTGCGGATTGGGGCCGTTGCGATAGAGCGTGCCGTTCAGCTCGCGCGGCAGTTCGCCGATGATGTTGAGGAATGGCGCATCGGCCTCGAACGGGATCGGCGCGATGTTGTTGCGGCGCTCGGTGACGGCGTCCTGCTGCACGGCGTATCCCTCCTGATCTTTACATCGTAAAGATCGAATAGAACCAATGGCGGCGTCCGTCAAGTGAAATCTTTACACTGTCAATATTGCGTCATATAGCTTGCAAATGGCCAAGACCGACACCAAGAGCGAAACTGCGCGAAGCTCGCGTGCCCCCAGAAAAATGACGTCGACGGCTGCATCCCGTCCGGCGCGCCGCGCGGCGAGCGCGAAGACCGAGACACCCTATCACCACGGCGCCTTGCGCGAGGCGTTGCTCCAGGCTGCCGAACGGGTGCTGGAGCGCGACGGGCTTGCCGGCCTGACATTGCGGGCGGTGGCGCGCGAGGCGGGCGTCTCGCATGCTGCGCCGACGCATCATTTCGGCGATCTCACCGGGCTGCTCAGCGAGCTTGCGGCCGTGGGCTTCCGCCAGTTCAACGCCGCGATGGCCTCGTCCTGCGATGCTGCCACCACGCCGCTCGAGCGCGCGCTGGCGCGGCCGAAGGCCTATGTCGCCTATGCGCAGGCCCATCCCGGCATGTACGGCATCATGTTCCGCACCGAACGGCTCGATTATTCGAGGCCCTCGCTGCACGAGGCCGCCGAGGCCTCCTTCGCCGGGCTTGCCAATGCGATCGGCATGATGCGGCAGGAGCAGATCAGCGAAGACGCGCTGACGTTGAACCAGGGCGCGGCGATCGCCCGCGCCTGGTCGATGGTGCACGGCTTCACCACGCTGCTGCTCGACGGGCGGCTCAAGGATATTTTGGAGCGGCTGCCCGAGGGCACGACGGCCGAACGGCTGCTCGAGGCGATGCTGACGGCGCCCGTGACCACCAAACTTCCGGTGTAGCGGGCTGTTGAGCCGGAGAAGAGCCTAAATCGCGATGAGATTAGGATGAATCGTCATCGCGATGAGGATGGGATCATGATGGCGGCTCGACGCAGCTGGAACTTCGTAGCATCAGACGCCTTGATTGTGGGCAAGGCTCAAAAGCGCCATCAGGCACCTGACAGCGGCGCGGAATCGTTCTAGAAGAGCGGCTTCGCTTGGGTCATCCAGCCTCGTTCGTCCTTTTTCTCTTGATCATGCCAGCCATCTCTTCGAACAAACCTTATCGCGTCGGCCGCTCCAAGACCGGGCTCGGCCTTTTCGCCACCAAGCCGATCAAGAAGGGAACCCGGATCATCCGCTATTTCGGGCCGATCCTGGACTCGCGGATTCCGGCGCACGACGAGATCGAGAACAAATATCTGTTCGAGCTCAATGGCCGCTGGACCATCGACGGATCGGTGCGCAAGAACTTCGCCCGCTACATCAATCATTCCTGCCGGCCCAACGCCGAGTCCGATGTTCGCCCGCGCGAGCGCAAGGTCTTCATCCGCGCCATCAAGAACATCGAGCCGGGCGACGAGATCAACTACGACTACGGCACCGACTATTTCAAAGCCTATCTGAAGCCGATCGGCTGCAAGTGCGATTCCTGCGAGAGAAAGCGCAAGAAGCTGCGCGCCGAGGCGCGGGCCGAACGCGCCAAGGTGAAGGCGCGAGCCGAGCGCAAGGCCACGAAGGCGGGCGCCAAGAGTCCGAAAAGCAAGGCCGCCAAAAAGAAGAAGCTCAACGGCCACGCCATCGGCAAAGCGAACGGCCGCGCGCGGGCCTGAGCTTGAGCCCTTAACTCAGCTGTCATGCCCCGGCTTAGGGCATCCAGTACGCCGCGGCGTCTCCGTATCCATTTACTGTCTCTGGAATACTGGGGCGCCCGGTCAAGCCGGGGCATGACAGCATGTATGCGGCCTCACGCCGCCACCGCACTCGCGCTCCTCCGCAGCCCCACATATTGTAGCTCGGCGAACACGCCGGTCGCAATCGCCTGGGCCACGACCATCAGCTCGCCCGCGAGATTCGGCGACACCGCGCCCGAAAGCAGCAGCGCGATGCTGCCGGCTGTCCAGGCCGCGTTGCCGACCACGACCAGCAGCACCAGCGCCTTGGACACGGATGCACGCGCGGCGAGCCAGCCGACCAGCGCGGTGTAGGCGATCAGGAACAGGCCGGTCTCACGCACCAGCGCTTCCGGCAGATTGAACAACGGGGCGAACGCGCCTGCACCGAAGGTGAAACCGAGCGCGGCGACGCCGCTGAAGACGGCATCGGCGAGCAGTGCACGGCGCAGAAAGGTGGATGCTTCGATCATCGTGGTTCTCCTTGGTTGAGGTCGGGGGAAATCACCGCAATCCGCGCCACCAGGCGCGGAGCAGGCGGGCGAGGCGGAACGGGCAGAGGCTTCTGCCGACGCCGTGCTCGAAGGCGATGACCTGCGCGACGACGTAGTCGCCGGTCGAATGCACCAGCGGCTCCGGCATATTGAGGCTGCGCGCCAGCATCCGGGTTGCGAAGGCCATGGCCCAGGGCAAGACGTGGTCCGCGATGGTTCGGTAAAGCAGCAGCGCGATCATGGTCATCTCCTGTTGCAACCGAAGATGCGCGCGTCCGCGCCCCAATTCGATTACCTCGCGGGTAATGGAAGGGCCGAAATCCGCATGCTAGGTTTTCGATCATGAACGCACATGCATCCACGGCACGCGCCGAACGCAGCCAGCCGGTCCATATCGGCGACCATTTGCGCGAATGGCGGCAGCGCCGTCGCATGAGCCAGCTCGATCTCGCCGGCGAGGCCGAGGTCTCGGCGCGGCACTTGAGCTTCGTCGAGACCGGCCGCGCTGCGCCCTCGCGCGACATGGTGCTCAGGCTCGCCGAACGTCTCGACGTGCCCTTACGTGAACGCAACGTGCTGCTGGTCGCGGCCGGCTATGCGCCGGCCTTCCCGCAGCGCACCCTGGAGGATCCTGCCTTGAAATCAGCCCGCCAGGCGATCGACCTCGTCCTCAGAGCGCATGAGCCCAATCCGGCCCTGGCGGTGGACCGGCATTGGAACCTGGTCTCGGCCAATCGCATGGTGGCGCCGGTGCTCGACGGCATCCCGCAGCACCTGCTCGGCCAGCCCTTCAACGTGCTGCGGCTCGCGTTCCATCCGGAGGCGCTGGCGCCGCGCACGGTCAATCTCGCGGAATGGTGCGGGCATCTGCTCGAGCGGCTGCACCGGCAATGCGAGGCGACGGCCGACCCTGAGTTGATCAAGCTCTATAACGACCTGAAGGGCTATCCTATCCCTGCGCGCGCGGCCCCGCTGTCGAGCGATAATGTCGCCATTCCCTTCAAGCTGCGTCATGACGGAGAGATACTAAGTTTCTTCTCTACCACCATGGTGTTCGGCACGCCCGTGGACATTACGTTGTCGGAGCTGGCGCTGGAGACGTTCTTTCCGGCCGATGAGCGTACCGCGGAGCGGCTGAAGCAGATGGCGGCAGCCATGACCTAGCGCTCTCATCTGGCGCCCTTGCCTCGGGACAGGTTCGGCTTATCTTGGGTCAAACCCGCATCGCCCGAAGGAGGCGCCGCCCATGAGCACGCTGAAACCGCTCCAGATCGATGTCGTCTCCGACGTGGTGTGCCCCTGGTGCTATATCGGCAAGCACCGGATCGAGAGCGCGTTGGCGCTCGTGCCCGATGTTCCGGTCAAGCTCAATTTTCGCCCGTTCTTCCTCAATCCCTGGGTGCCGCGCGAGGGCATCAGCCGTGAGGATTATCTCACCAAGAAGTTCGGCTCGGTCGAAGCCTACAAAGGCATTGCCGGGCGCGTCGTCGCAGCTGCGAGCGAGGAGGGCCTCGTCTACCGGCCCGAGATGGTGGCGCGTCAGCCCAACACGACCGACTGCCATCGCCTGATCCTCTGGGCCGAGGCGATCGGCAAGGCGCCCGAGATGAAGCAGCGCCTGATGGAGCTCTATTTCCGCGACGGCGGCGATCTCACCGACGTGAACGTGCTGGTGCAGGCAGCCGCTGACATCGGCCTCGATGCCGACGATGTGCGCAAGCGCCTTGCCACCGACGAGGACGTCGCACGCGTGTCGGCGGACGCGCAGGAGGCCGCCGAGAAAGGCATCTCCGGCGTGCCGACCTATGTGTTCGCACAGAAATACGCCGTCTCCGGCGCGCAGGATCCCAACTTGCTCGCCCGCGCGATCCGCCAGGTCTCGGCGGAGATCAACGCGCAGGCGGCGGAGTAGTCTTTCGCTTATTTGCGGAGCCGATGGACCACGCGTCGCGCGGCCTGATGCGCGACGTTGAGGCCGGTCAGCGCAGCATGAATGAGCGCGACGACCGGATCATTCCGCCGCAGCGGGATCAGCACGTCACCGATAGCGAAGCGTCCCCGCCAGATCGGATTGATCATGGGGTGATCGGCACTCGCCATCGAATCCGCGCTAGCGATGGCGGGATCGGCGCAGAGGTGGCGGGTGAGGTCGAGCGTGAGCTGCACGCCCGGCGAATATTTCGCAAAGCGCTCGTCGATGCCGAGCTTGAAGAAGAAGGCGCGGTCCTGGTGCCGCAGCACGATTCCGGCGGCGACCGGCGTCATGCCGGCACGAAGCTTGACGATCTCGCACTGCGCGGTTTCCGCCAGCGCCGCGACGGCGCGGCGGATGAAGGTCGCATCGCCCGCATGCTGGATCAGCGCGGTGCCGCGCTCGCCCTTCCAGCCGCTGGCCTCGAGTTGCAGGAATGTTTCGAGCGCCGGTCTGATCTCGTTGCGCCCTCGCGCGACCTCGAACGCGACGGGCCCATGTTCCTCCAGGCGATGGCGCAGGCGGCGCAACTCCTTGAGCTTTTTGGCGCCAAGCGCGTCGCGCAACAGCGTCTCGCCGTCTTGCGTCGCATCGAGGCTGGCGCGGATATAGGAGCTGAGGATTCTCGGCTTCAGGCCATCACGATTCAGAACCTGGTTGAGAGCGGTCATCGCAGCGCCGTCGAGCGCAACGTCATTCAGCACGAGCGCATGGGCTCCGACCTCGCGCGCCTGCTGCAACAGACGCGTGGCGGCCTCGATCGGGGCGTCGCGGTCGATCAGCGGGCTGCACAGCGTGCCATAGGGATGCGCGCTCACCAGCGCGGGCAGGGGAATCTTCCAGGCGCGCCAGAGCGAGATCACCGGCATCAGCCCGATCAGGCGCATCGAAGATGCGTCGAATGCAGCAAGCGCTGAGGCCCCGGTGCGGCCGCGCGCGGTCGCGCTGACGGCAAGCTCCCAGCCCGGCAGGTAATAGCCGTTCGGCTCGATCGTGCGTTGCGCGAGGGCACGCCATTGACCGGGGTCGATGGAGGTGAGCGGAACGCGCGCGCGCGCGGCATCCCTTGCCGATGCCGGATTGGCCGCTGCCTGCTGCGCGATGTCGACCACGTCCTGTCCCCGTTCACGCGGGCCAAGGCCGCGTTACGGCGATGCTTAGCGCAAAGATTGGAAAATACCGTTGGGACGCTGCCTCAATTCGAGCAGTAGTGTTAACGTCTCGTTGAACATCCCGAGAGGCGGCGAGTCGCCGGAGGCTTGCTACTGGTCACCCGGGACGAAATGGTCGCGGGCGCTTGCCCGTCCGCCCCCGGCAGTGTCCGTGATCGTGATGTCGATGTCGCGGGACGTCTGCGGCAAATGTGCCGGGCCGACCTGCACGGATAAGCGCACCTCGCGGGTTTGATCCTGGCCGACCGCGACGACCGGCTTGCCGTCCGGTCCGGCCTCGATGCCGGCGACGCGAATGGTCGCGCCGGGCAGTCCCGAGGTCTCGAGCACAAACGATCGTTCTGCGCCCTTGTTGAGGATGCGCACGATATAGTCGTTGCGCACCCCGCCATCCGAGAGCTGGACGAAGAGGGGATTGCGCTCGTGCAGCACGTTGACGTCCATGGTCGCGCGCGTCGCGAGTGCGTAGAGCATGATGCTGCCGACGATTGCGATTGCTGCCCCGTAGATCAGCGTGCGCGGGCGGATGATGCGATAGATCGGCGGCTTGCCGTCGCGCCGGCGCTGCATGTTGATGTCGGTGTCGTAGCCGATCAGGCCGGCGGGCCGACCGATCTCGCGCATGACGTTGTCGCAGGCATCGATGCACAGGCCGCACTGGATGCAGCCGAGCTGGATTCCATGGCGGATATCCACGCCTGTCGGGCAGACATTGATGCACTGGTGGCAGTCGACACAGTCGCCGGCGACGTCGCCATGGGCGCGGGCGACTTCCGCCTTCTTCACCGACATGCGCGGCTCGCCGCGGTCGCGGCGATAGGTGACGTTGAGCGCCCATTCGTCGGTCAGCGCCGCCTGGATGCGGGGCCACGGGCACATGTAGATGCACATCTGCTCGCGGGCGTGGCCTGCGAAGAGGTAGGTCGTGGCAGTCAGGATGCCGATCCAGAGATAGGCGATGAATGGAGCCTGCAACGTCGCGAGCTCCTTCACCAGCGTCGGCGCACCGGCGAAATAGAGCACCCAGGCGCCGCCGGTCCACCAGGCGATCATGATCCAGAGGAAGTGCTTCAGGGCAACTTTTCGGATGTGATCGAATGTCCAGCCGCGCTTGTCGCCCAGCATGCGCTCGCGCCGGTCGCCCTCGACCCAGCGCTCCACTGCGTAGAACAGATCGGTCCAAACCGTCTGCGGACACATGTAGCCGCACCACAGCCGGCCTGCGACCGCGTTCATCAGGAACAGCGTCATCGCCGCGATGATCAGCAGACCGGTGAAGTAGTACACCTCCTGCGGCCACAGCTCGATGAAGAAAAAATAGAAGCGGCGATGCGGGAAGTCGATCAGCACGGCCTGATCCGGCAGGCCGGGGCCGCGATTCCAGCGTACGAACGGCAGCAGATAATAGGTGCCGAGCGTGACGCAGAGGATCGCCCATTTGATGCGGCGGAAGGGCCCGCGGACCGACTGCGGATAGACCTTCTTGCGCTTCTCGTAGAGAGGTCCCTCGATGAAAGTATCGTCGGTCATGCCGCGCTCCCGGCGTTATTGCCAGCGAAGACCTATTCCGGTGCGCAGAAGAGGCGGTACAGAGTCTCCAGCACCGAGCGGACCTCCTGGCTCGCGATGCTGTAGTATATCGTCTGACCCTCCCGTCTGGGTTTGACCAGGCTCAATGCGCGCATCTTTCCGAGATGCTGGGATAGTGCCGCCGACGACAGGCCCGCGATGTCGGCGAGCTCGCCGACGGACTTTTCGCCATCCAGCATATTGCAGAGAACCAGGAGCCGTTTTGGGTTGCCCATGGCGGCGAGGAGGCGGGAGGCCTCCTCGGCCTTCTCCTCCAGAGCGAGCAATTCTTGATTCCGGGGCTTGCGCCTCATGGAGGCCATATATATTAGTATATCCGAAAATAAGAAAGTACTAAATCGTTGGTGCGGGGTTCCTGAAAGGTGCTCTCGCTGCGGAGGGTCTGATGGTTTCGACATCATTTACGCCGATCGCCTCCCTCGTCGGCGGTGCACTGATCGGGTTGTCCGCCGTTCTGCTGATGTGGGCGAACGGACGTATCGCCGGCGTCAGCGGCATCGCGGCACGGCTGTTTCCGCCTTACGAGGACGGCGAGTTCGCCGGCCGGCTCGCCTTCGTCGCCGGTCTCGTCGCCGCACCCGTGCTGGTGCTGTTCGTCACCGGAAGTCTACCGGCGCAGACGATCGCGGCCGGGCCGGCCGTTTTGATCGTCGGCGGGTTGCTTACCGGTTTTGGTTCGGTGTGGGGCAGTGGCTGCACCTCCGGCCATGGCGTCTGCGGCCTGTCGCGGCTCTCAGCGCGCTCACTGGTTGCGACCATCACTTTCATGGCGACCGGCGTTGCGACGGTCTTCGTGATGCGGCACTGGAACTGACGCCGATGGCTATCCTGGTTCAATTCGTCGTCGGCCTGATCTTCGGTCTCGGCCTCATCGTGTCTGGCATGTCGAACCCGGCCAAGGTTCTGAACTTCCTCGACATCGGCGGCATTTCGGCGGGAACGTGGGATGCGAGCCTTGCCTTCGTGATGGCCGGTGCGGTCGCGGTGACCTTCATCGGCTTCAACCGCGTCCTGAGGCGTGCGCGTCCGTTCTTCGCTGAACGGTTTTATCTTCCCACGCGAAGGGACATCGATCCCAGGATCATCGCAGGTCCCGCGATCTTCGGCATCGGCTGGGGATTGGCAGGCTTCTGTCCGGGACCGGCGCTGACCGCGCTCGGTTTTGGATCGGTGTCCGCCGTGATCTTTGTCGCGGCGATGAGTGCCGGCATGGTGCTGGCGCGCTTCATCGCCCGCTTGCCGTCGCTGACGCGCTTCGTCACGCCTGCCGATCCGCTCGAAACCTGAAGTAACCCGGAGAGTAAATCATGGACAAGAATTATCCCGAGATCACCCGGCAAATCTCGGCCAACATGCGCAAGCTCCGGAGCGACATTCCCGAGACCATGAAGGGATTTGCCGCACTTGCCCAGGCGGCGACGCACGACGGCGCGCTCGACAAGAAGACGAAGGAGCTGATCGCGCTGGCGCTTGGCGTCGCTGCGCATTGCGACGGCTGCATCGGCTTTCACACCGAAGCGCTCGTCAAGCTCGGCGCGACGCGCCAGGAGGTCGAGGAGACGCTCGGCATGGCGGTCTATATGGGCGGCGGCCCGTCGTTGATGTATGCTGCGGACGCGATCGCGGCCTACGAGCAGTTTCAGCAACAATCGGTTGTCGCCTAGTTGCGGTCATTCGATACGATCATGCGAACGGGACCGGGCGAGTTGTCTCGTCCGGTCCCGGCCATCAAGACTTCATCGATTACCAGCGATCGTCGACACCGACGCCAACGCTGACGCCGGGTGCGCGAATGCCGACGCCGGCGCGCGGGCCGTCATCCCAATCGCGATGGTAGATCCGACGTTCATAATAGCGTTCGCGCGGCATGTAGTCATAGGAATCTCGCACGATCACACGCGAACCGCCGCGCGTGCGATAGCAGCGGCCGGCGTCGTCGCAGACAAGTCGTACCTGCTGGACGAGATCCGGATTGGTGTACTCGCTGCTCGTGTAGATGTCGGAAGCCTTCGCACTCGATGCGGCTGCCAAAGCACCGACGCCCGCCAACAGCGCAACAGTCAACGTCCTCATCATGTCCTCCTCGAAACTGCCCTCGGCGGTAACAAGAAAGGGAGGCGGTGTTCGTTCCCGTCGGCGATGCTGGTTTTTCCCCGGAACCGCAGCTTCGTTAGAGCGATTTGTTCCTAAATCGGCTGGTAAGTCTCGGTCCCGCAGATGTCGTCGGCTTCCGCACGCCGGCGGTCGACGACCCTTCCACCGGTGATGGTCACGATGTAGGTCTGGGCGCCCAGCGACGTACCAGTCGCGGAGGTGAGCTGTGCGCGGACGCAGGCCGTCCAGCCCGGTCCTCGCACCTCGCGATGGGGCGGGGCTACGTGCACCTCACGCGGATAGGACGTGTTCAAGAAGACCACGTCGATCTGCTCGCGCACCACGCGCTTGACGTCGGGGGCCGGCTCGGGTGGCGGTTGCTCGGCTTCCTTCATGCGCATGAACTCGGGCACCGGCGCGCGGCTGTCGGCAAAGCCGCAGGCACCGAGTGCGAGCGCGCCGGCGAGAAGCGCCGCATGAGCAATGATCCGCAACATACTTGAAGGTCCCCCTGCGCGCCAACACATAGGCACGAATGCGATCGGGCGAAGTCCCGCCCGATCAAGATTTGCTGAAGTCTTGGAACCCGCGGCATTTGCTATTACGGGATTGCAGGCTAGTTTGTACCCCAGGCGAGGGGGGTTGCATTCATGAGGATTTTGGTGATAGCGGCCGCGGTGCTGGCGCTGGCGGAAAGCGTGGCTCAGGCGCAGATGGGCGCCGGCGGCAAGCGCCATGGCAACGACGCCAAGGCGGACAACAAGCCCAAGGTCGACGAAAAGGCCTACAAGGCTGCGCTCGAGCGCATTCCCGAGCCCAAGGAAAAGTACGATCCGTGGGGCGGGGCCCGCCCCAGCGAACCTGCCAAGAAGTCGAAATAGAACGAGGCGGGCGGTGCGGATCCACCTGCGCATTGCGGCCGCATTCGTTACGCTCCTGTTGCTTACCGTACCGCCATGCTTCGCCTGGGAGAGCTGGGGCGGCGATCCCGGCGGTTCGCGCTTCTCGCCACTGCAGGAGATCTCGCCGGGCAATGTCGGCCAGCTCGTCCGCGCCTTCGAATATCACACCGGCGATCTCACGGCACGCTCGCCCGAGCTGATGCGGCGAACCAAATTCCAGGCAACGCCGCTGTTCGTCGAAGGCAGCCTGATCTTCTGCACGCCCTTCAACGAGGTCATCGCGCTCGATCCCGGCACGGGCGCGCAGAAATGGCGCTACGATCCGAAGATCGCGATCAACCAGCGCCCCGCCAATCGCTATGTCTGCCGCGGCGTCACCTATTGGGTCGACGACACGGCACCGCCGCATGCCGCCTGCCGCGCGCGCATCTTCATGGGCACGAACGACGTCCGCCTGATCGCGCTCGATGCGAAGACAGGCGTTCCCTGTGCCGGTTTTGGCAATGGCGGGGAGATCAAGCTCGATATCGGAATGGCCCTGGAATGGCCAGGCGAATTCCAGATCACCTCGCCGCCGGCGGTCGGCCGCGGTGTCGTCGTGGTCGGATCTGCGATCGGCGACAACCGCCGTGTCGACGCGCCGAGCGGCGTGGTGCGAGCGTTCGATGCGCGCAGCGGCCAGCCACGCTGGACCTTCGAGCCGCTCAAGCGCGACGGCATCGAAGCCGGTCACGCCAATGTCTGGGCGCCGATGTCGGTCGATGACACGCGCGGATTCGTGTTCCTGCCGACGTCGTCGCCCTCGCCGGATTTCTGGGGCGGCAAGCGGCCGGGCAACAATGAGCACGCCAATTCGGTGGTCGCGCTGCACATCGAGACCGGCGAACTCGTATGGGCCTTTCAGATCGTGCATCACGACGTCTGGGACTACGATCTAGCGGCGCAACCGACGCTGGCGCGCCTCGACACGGGTGAGGGCCAGCGCGACGTCGTGATCCAGCCGACCAAGCAGGGTTTTGTCTTCGTGCTCGATCGCGACACCGGCAAGCCGGTGTGGCCCGTCGAGGAGCGCGCCGTGCCGCAGGACGGCGCGGAAGGGGAAAGATTGTCGCCGACCCAGCCGTTCCCGACGCACGTGCCCGCGCTGACGTCGCAGACGATCTCGACCGATGATGCGCTCGCGCTATTGCCTGCGCTGCGTCGCTCGTCCTGCGAGCGACAGTTCGCCGAGGCGCACAATGAGGGCCTGTTCACGCCGCCTTCGAGGCAGGGCACGCTGTTGTTTCCGTTCACCGGTGGCGGGGTGAACTGGGGCAGTGCGGCCTTCGATCCGGTCAGCCAGATCCTCTACGCCAACACCAGCCGCGCCGTGCATCGCGTGAAGCTGATCCCGCGCGCGGAAGCTGTCGGGTTCAATCCGCCGCCCGGTCATGATTTCGGCCAGCAGCGTGGTACGCCGTTCGCGATGACACGCGCAGTGGTCATGTCGCCGCTCGGCTTGCTCTGCAACAAGCCGCCCTGGGGCGAGATGGTCGCGGTCGATCTGAAGGCCGGAAAAATCCTGTGGCGTTCGACGGTCGGCACCACCGAGGATCTTGCACCGCTCGGCGTGCCGCTGCCGTGGGGCGCGCCGCTCGTCAACGGGCTCGCGGTCACCGCAGGCGGGCTCGTCTTCACCGGAGCGATGGACGCGTATTTGCGCGCCTTCGATGCGCGGAGCGGCAGGGAGCTGTGGCAGGGCCGGTTGCCGGTCCCGGGCGTCGCCAATCCCATGACCTATCTCTGGCAGGGCGAGCAATATGTCGCGATCGGCGCCGGCGGCCACTCCGAGGCAGGCACTTCGATCGGCGACAGCGTCGTTGCGTTTCGCCTGGCGAGGCCGGGCGAGGCGCCCTCGCTATGGTCACGCACCATCGATCGTCCCGGCGGACGATTTCTTGCGGCGTCCTCAGTGATCGCGCTCGTTGTCGTCGCGCTTGTGATCGCAAGCCTGCGCTGGCGTCGTCGCCGTCGTATCACGCGATCATGATCGTGTTGTGGATGCGATGCGAACGATCGTTCACATCGCGCGCGCTATTGCACGAAAGCAAGGCCGACGCGTTTGTCGCTGCGCCACACGGGGCGGCAAGTCCGCACGAAATTGTCGCACGAAATCGATAACTTGAAGCTCTGCGGCAGCGTTGTGGGACCGTCGAGATCGACGGCAGCGCCGCCGGTCGATATGTTTCTCACCGTGCATGCGATTCCGCTATTTTCAAAGGTGATCCTGCCCCCCTTGAAAACACGGTGACGCTGCGTTTCACGCCTCTCAATCATTCGCGTTCATCCACAATGACCATTGTGAAATAGCGCATAGAAATTACCTTGAACTCAACTCAATACTGGCGCTACTTGCGCAGCGCTTCAGACTTCGTTTACCACGTTGACGCGGACAATCTCTCCGCCGACTTTCCTGACAAGCCTTTTATGGCGCTACGCGCCGATGGAGATACTGATGAAGACCATGCTTTCGATTCTGTTCGCTGCAGCGCTCTCGCTGTCGTCCATGCCCGCCCACGCCGTCAAGTGGGACCTCTCGACCATGAGCTGCAAGCAATTCCTCGAGAGCGGCGAAGACAACATCCAAGTCGTACTGACCTGGATGGACGGCTGGTACAAGGGCGACGAGGACAACGCGATCATCGACACCGACGTGTTCATCGAGAACGCCAAGAAGTTCGGCGCCTATTGCGGAAAAAATCCGAACGTCAGCATCGTGACCGCGGCCGACGAGGTGCTCGGCAAGTAGCGTTTCCTGTCTCGACATGGGATTCGTCGAGAGCCGCGGCGCGCCTTGTGCTTCCGCGGCTCTCTTCTTTTCGGAGCACGATCACCCAGGCAGCATCGCGAACGCGCTCGACACCATCGCAATCGGCTTGTTGTCGGAGGCCGAGAGCAGCGTGACGCGGCCAAAGCTCATGGTGCGCCCGAGCCGCACCACGCGCGCGTCCGCCAGCACGTCCGACGAGGAGGCTGCGCGCATGAAATGCGTGGTCTGGTCGACCGTGGTCATCGGACGATAGCCGCGGTTGGCGGCGAGGATCGCGATTACCATCGCGGTGTCGGCGAGCGCCATCAGCGCCTGGCCGCAGACCACGCCGCCGTTCCGGCACAGCCGTTCCGAAAACGGCATGCGCAGCAGGGCACCCGGCTGCCAGTCCGGCGCATTCGCCGGCTGTGCGTGCTCGATGCGCTCGACCGAGAGGTCGAGATCCTGGACCCAGGGCGCAAAGACCTCGCCGAGGATGCGTTTGGCGTCAGTGATGCCGAACTCGGCGTCTGGCTGCGTTTGCATTGCTGTCGTTCCCTCCATGATGGCCGGAAGTTTCGCCTCATTCTGCGCGCATCGGCGCGGCAAAGTCACCCGGTCTGGCGCCGGTCTCTTCGGCTTGAAAATGCCCGACTTCGCCCGATATGATGGCTCGCTTGGGTACGGGTGGATGATGTTGCGTCGATGTGTCCTGGTCTTTTGTCTGGCTGCGCTCGGCCTTGCGCTGAACGGGTGCACCAAATGCGGCCCGATCTGGGACGACTGGCTGCATGCGCCGAAATCGTGCAGATCGGACCGGCTCTAGCGGCCCTGAGGTCGCGGTCGGCCGCGACAAGGATGACAAGGCGCGGGCGATCCGCGCTTCATGGATGATCAAGGAGTGGATGATGAAGCTTTTCCGTTTGGCCGCGGTGCTGGCCGTGCTGGCGGGACCGGCCTATGCGCAAATGCCCAATCTCAATTTGCTGCAGGAAGGCCCGGGCAAGACCCCCGAGGAGAAGGCCGCGGACGCCGAGCGTGAAAAGGCCTACAAGGAAACGCTGAAGAAGATTCCGGACTCCAAGGCGTCCAACGATCCCTGGGGCGGCATGCGCGCCGATCCGCCGAAGCAGTCGGCGGCGCCGAAGGCCTCGGCCGCGACCAGCGCGCCGAAGAAGAAATCCGGCACGGCCGCCAATTAACCTGCCGCCGCTCGGGGGCGGTGACGCCTCCGGCCGGGACTCCTCTTTGCCCTGCCGGCCTCCTACATCTCGCAAGAGAGTAGAGTATTGCGTAGAGGAGGACGGGACATGGCCGATCGTCCGCGGGATCTCGCCGAACGGATGGCACGCCGGCGCAAGATGGGCGGCAAGCCGGGCCATCCGACCGGCGACGGCTATCTGCGCGAGACCTTCACGCTGCCGCGCGCAGCGGCACGGGCAAGGGCGGAGGCCTTCTTCGCCCGCTACCCCAAGGCCGGCTATATGAGCGCGGTCGAGACCTGGCGCGAATTGCCCGGCGGCGACATCGAATTCACCATGCGGCGGCTGCCCAGCGCGGATTAGAGCATGATCCGGAAAAGTGTGCAGCGGTTTTCCGGAAAGATCATGCTCAAACAAAAGATCATGCTCAAACAAGAGCGTAAAGCGCGATGGCGATTCATCCTAATCGCATCGCGCTTTAGGGGCTCACCTTTTCGATCGTCTCTGCGACGATGCGGATCCGGAATACGGGCTCTTTCGCCTCGTCCAGCAGCTCCATGTGCCATTCGGAATTTTGCTGGAGCTTGCGGGCGATGCCGGCGGCCATGTCAGCGCAGACGCTGGTCATCTCCTTCCAGGCCGAATCGCGATCGGCAAATTCGCTCGCCTGGTCCGCGCAGCCGGAATAACGGCCGTTCCGGATTCGAAAGAAGTAGAGCGGCATGGCTGGCACCGATCAACGCGTGACGGCCCAACCCCAAGGCCACGGGCGCGCAGTGCAATCCCAAACCCCGGTCAGATCAATTCCGGGCGGCTACGGGATATACCCTGCGGGGCGCCGCGCCGGCCGCTGATCTCACCCAGACCGGCCGGTTCAGGCCGTCTTGCTCAGGCCGTCTTGCGCTCGATGGCCTTCAGTTCTCGGTCGATGCGCAACTGCACCCGCCGGATCGCCAAGAGGTCGATCTTCGTCTCAGTTCTGCCGGTCTTGATTTGGTCGCCGATTCGGAACTGCCACTGCCAGATTCCGGGAACTGCCGTCTTGGCGACGGTGAACTCGACGCCCCTGTGATTCATGGTCACCTCCCACGATTCACCTTCCATGCCCGTAACATGTTGGGCGTCATCATATGCCCGCGACAAGTGAAATCTGTCGATAAGTCGCGGACCGTTGACGGAAACCGCGAGGGCGCGCACTCCGAAGCAAACGAGGTCGGATTCGGCGCCGCTTGCGCGCCGCCCCGGAACTCTGTTCATGGTCGGAGAACCACGGAGCAATCCGCGCGCGACGGCATGGGCCTTGCTTGGCCCGATGACGGCAAGCAACCATGGGCGCCTCATGCTCGGCATTCCCCGCCGCTATTCTCATTTCGTCTTCGGCATCATCCAGTCCGGGCTGACCTCACTGATCGCGGCAGGCATCGCCAGCCTTCCCGCAGGCAGCGCGAGGGTCTTCCTCGGGCACTGGATGGTGTCGTGGCTGATCGCTTGGGCCGCGATGCTGCCGATCGTGCTGCTGGCTGCGCCCGCGATCCGCGCCGTCTCGCTGCGGCTGACGCGGGAGGAGCGGGAGCTGCGAACCAGCAAGCAGCCATGAAAAAACCCCGCCTGGGGAGAGCCAAGCGGGGCAAAGAGTTGTTGGAGGCTGAGGTGCTGGGCTGCAACACCATAGCCAAGAGACCCTAACTGGTTCGACTTACGTCAGCCTGACAGGGGGCCAAAGCGGAGCGGGGGCCGGCGTCACGTTCGTCGCGCCGCTTTCGTCCATGCCCGCAAACAGAAAACCCCGCTCGCGGGGAGCGGGGTCGTCGGCTGGGTATGGAGACCCGGTGTTGGTCCACCGGACACGTCGAGACTAGGCGATCAGGCTTACACGCGCCTGACGGTGTCTGTGCTAGTCGCGATCGCGCGGGCCGCAGACTGGCCTCGCGCCCGTCCCAATTTCGACATCCGTCCGCACAACTGGCGACACACGGGTCGGCAAGATTCCACACCGTCCGGCGCAGCCATGGGGGAAACGTGGCGCGGCGGCAACGGGGTGGCATCATGGATAACGTAGAGCGGTCTTTCGCCGCCGCGACGGCGGCTGGCTTCGTCGTGCTGGTGATCGGCCTCGTCCTGCTGGCGTTGCTGTAGCAAGGCGTCAGCGCAGGTATGGGGGAGGCGGTCGGGGTCCGCGCCGGCGCGCTTCGCCGATGGTGAATGGGCACCAATCTTTCAAAAAGGTGGAAAACAACCCCATGCACAGTAGGCTGTGGGGTGATTTCGTCTTTCCATCAATGGCTTACTGGAAGTATTTAGATACCATAATCGTGCGGGATGCTAAGCCAAGCGCATCCCGGAGCGCGATGCTGGATTCCCGCGAGGTCAACAGCGGCCGCTCGCGGCGGTCAGGTTCTGCAACGTGTGCCCAGGCGCTGCCGCTCGCCGTCGTGGGCTTTAGTGAACCTTGATCTCGCCGAGAGGCAACCGCAGCTCGGCGGCGCGCTCGTCACGGTCCTTCTTGCGAAACTCGTTCTCCTTGCGCTCGAACTTGATCATCTCCTCCTGCGCGGCCTCCAGGAGGTGGTTGCGCCTGATGGCGCCGTGGTGTGTGTCTTCAGTCATGACAGGGGTCCCCAGAGTTGCGGTCCCATCCCGAAGAAGGCCACAGACCGCGAAAAGGTTCGGTGCCTCAGGATTAAGGATTTATGACGGCGCCAAGGCCCGTGCGTCTTTGATGCGCGTCAGCTTCGGACGAAGATCCCATTAGCGCAAAGTGTGCGATTTTTCCTCGCGACAAACGCCGAACGCGTTTGCGCGGAGATCATGCTCAAACAATAGACTAAAGCGCGATGACGATTCTTCGTCATCGCGCTTTAGTGGCAGGGCTTACCAAGCATCTGCGCGTGCCGGCTGTGGCAGCCGTCGTGCAATTGCGATTTCTTCGTAATTTTTGCACCGACTTTCGGAGCGCCCGATGAGATCGGAGTGTTCGATGTCTGCGCTTGCGTCGAGGCCGAGCCGACGAAGATGGCCAGCGCTACAACGATCTTGAGAACCGATTTCATCACGCCTCCTGGATTCAAGGGTACGAAAGATAACGCTACATATATTAGCGTTACATAGTGTAGCGCTCAAGCGCAAGAGATCCAGCGAAACGCAAATTAGGACAGTGCTACGAACAGTAGTTGCCCGGAATCCACTTGGCATCTGGACACCGGTACGGTGCCTCCCGCCGGGGCTGGATTTCATCCCGAAACGAGATTGCAACCGGCAAAGGGGTCGCTGAAGGGCGGCCCCTTTTCGATTCAGGCACGAGCAGGGGATTGGGACAGCCGCAAAGAACATATTGCGAACCTGGAACAAATAGGGTACATTACTTTTATCGCCGGCACGCCCTCTCAATCGTTTGTCCCCCTAGCGAATCCTCGCCATAAGGAGCACGACCCAATGTCCGCCACTGCCCTGCGTATCGTCGAAGGATCTTCCATGGACAAGAGTAAAGCCCTGGCTGCCGCGCTCTCTCAGATCGAGCGCCAGTTCGGCAAGGGATCGGTGATGAAGCTCGGCAAGAGCGACCGCTCCATGGACATCGAGGCGGTGTCCTCGGGCTCGCTCGGGCTCGATATCGCGCTCGGCATCGGCGGCCTGCCCAAGGGACGCATTGTCGAGATCTACGGGCCGGAATCGTCGGGCAAGACCACGCTGGCGCTGCATACGGTGGCGGAAGCGCAGAAGAAGGGCGGCATCTGCGCCTTCATCGATGCCGAGCACGCGCTCGACCCGGTCTATGCCCGCAAGCTCGGCGTCAACATCGACGAGTTGCTGATCTCGCAGCCCGACACCGGCGAGCAGGCGCTGGAAATCTGCGACACCTTGGTGCGCTCCGGCGCGGTCGACGTGCTGGTGGTCGATTCGGTTGCGGCGCTGGTGCCGAAGGCCGAGCTCGAGGGCGAGATGGGCGATGCGCTGCCAGGTCTGCAAGCCCGCCTGATGAGCCAGGCGCTGCGCAAGCTCACGGCCTCGATCAACAAGTCCAACACCATGGTGATCTTCATCAACCAGATCCGCATGAAGATCGGTGTGATGTACGGCTCGCCCGAGACCACGACCGGCGGCAACGCGCTGAAATTCTACGCCTCCGTCCGCCTCGACATCCGCCGCATCGGCGCGATCAAAGAGCGCGACGAGGTCGTCGGCAACACCACGCGCGTGAAGGTGGTGAAGAACAAGCTGGCGCCGCCCTTCAAGCAGGTCGAGTTCGATATCATGTATGGCGAGGGCGTCTCCAAGATGGGCGAGATCCTCGATCTCGGCGTCAAGGCCGGCATCGTCGAGAAGTCCGGCGCCTGGTTCTCCTATGACAGCCAGCGCCTCGGCCAGGGCCGCGAGAACTCGAAAGCTTTCCTGAAGGCCAACCCCGACATCACCGCCAAGATCGAGACCTCGATCCGCCAGAACTCCGGCCTGATCGCCGAGCAGATTCTCGCCGGCACACCGGAGCGCGACGCCGACGGCGAGGAGCCGGCGGAGTAAGCCTTAAAGCAGTAGAGTTTTCGCGAGGAGCGGGCGCTGAGGACGTTGAGTTGCCGACGTCTTCGGTGCCCGTTTCGTTTGGTGTTGCGTTGATCAGGTGGTGCGATGAAGCGGCTGATCCTGACCAGTTCGTCCGGCTTCGGTCTCGGGAAATCGGAGCTGGCCGACATCGTCGTAATGTTCGCTTTTCGCTTTCAGTGGGGACCCTTGCCTTCACCCGAAATGCTTGCCGCCTATTTTGCGGCGCGTTCGGAGGCTCTTCCGCGAGGTGACCACTGGTCAGATTGGGGCATCCATTGGCCTCACGCCGTCAGGGACCAAAAAGATCTGTCCTTTGTCGATCTTTGCGAACTGTACGACGTGATCGAACTCTGGTTCGACCCGAGTCCGGTAGATCAGCTGCAGCTGATTTGGTTGCTGGATTACCTCAGCTCTCATGCCTGGCCGGCGCGAAAGCTCAAACTGCGCTTGGTGACGGATGATCTGATCATGATGAGGGGCGAAGAATTGGGAAAGTCCGCATCGCATATTCCAGCCTTCGCGGTCACCTCAAGGGAGTTTGAAACTGCCAGAATGACATGGCAGGCCTATCGTGCACCGACGCCGGAGCCATGCATCGATCTTCTTCACAGCGATCTGAGCGCTTTGTTGATGCTGCGGCCGGCTTTGCTCAATCTGGTGGCAGAACTGCCGTCACCTTCGACAGGGCTTGGTGCGACGGAGATGCGATTTCTGGAGCTTCTTTCCAGAGGATTTGCGAACCCGAATGGGTTGTTTCACCTGCGCTCGCATCGGCGCACGTTCGTGTTCGGAGAATTTGAGTTGGGCTCGTTGCTTGAGGGGCTCGCGCTCGGCCCGAGGCCAGCAGTGGCCGGTTTGGGCGACGAACTGCGCACAATCGACCTTAAGAATTTGAGGGCTCGGCATGAAGTCTATCTACGCAGCCGCCTTTCGCTGACCGAGTTCGGTAAAGCTGTCCTGGCCCATCAGGAAGATTTTAGCCGATACAATCCGATTGATCGCTGGTGGGGCGGCACGCATCTGACCAACGATCGGCTGTGGCGCTACGGCCCTGGCTTGGCGAAGCCGTGAGGCTGCGAGCATGACGCGGCTCATCGTGACAACAGACTCGTCCGCTGCCGGCGCTCTGCTACGCGCGGATCTTGCCGATCTCGTCATCGCGATCGAGCGTCGGCTCATCTGGGGGCCGCTGCCATCCGAGGAGGAATTGGGTGCTTTCTTTGCGCCGCGCACGACGCAGCCTTGCGGTCTTCATTGGTTGGACGACACGCCGTCCTGGCGTCTCGAAGGGTCGGGAGTGAAAGACCGTGGACTGATCGAACTGCTATCGGAATGCGACTCGGCCGAATTGTGGATGGGGCCAGAGCCGAATGCGCAATTGATTCTGCTCTGGCTGCTCGACCATTGCGGCAATGAAAGAGCGGCGGTTTCCAAACTCGTGATGCGTCAGCTGGACATTGCCGTTGGTTGTGTCGATCTGGAGCGGCTTGCCAAGCTGAACCCGCCGATTGTTGAGCTCACGCCTGATCACCTTGAACTGGCAGCTCGTGCGTGGCGGGCTTATCGTGCGCCGACGCCGCAGGACTGGTTCGGCCTTCTCAAAACGGATTTGAGTTTGCTTCCGCAGCTTGAGTGGGGCGCCGTTGACCTGCTCGAAGAGCTTCCGAGCGTTGCCACTGGTCTCGGAGCCACTGAGATGCGGATTCTTGAGTTGATCGCACCAGGCAACGTGCAGCCCTTCGATGTCTTCCCAGGCCATCAGAAGCCCAACGAGCGTCGCATATTCGACTACTGGGAAGTGGGCGCGCTGCTTGATGGGCTCGCGCGATGTCCAGTGCCGGCTGTGTCCGGGCTGGACGAGGGGCCATTCTCGCTCGACATGCATGACGATGCTCTCCGTCACGCACGATACAAGCAATCCCGCTTGTCGCTTACAGATCTGGGGAAGGCGGTGCTGGCAGGCGAGGATTTCCGCCGCGACAACCCGATTCGGCGCTGGTGGGGCGGTACGCTTCTCACCAATGAACGATTGTGGCGCTGGGATTCGCAAACCCGCTTGTTGGTTGCGCCGGTGTAACGCGTGCGTGTTGCTCAAAAGTGCCCCTGTATTACGTATCAATTTGAGAGGCGACCGTGTCACATCTGATCCTGGCCACGAACGATCTTGCGGCAAACACGCTTCGCCAATCGGGTGCTGCGAACATCGCGCTCGGATTCTGTCTACGCTTCGTCTCGGGGAAATTACCTTCCGAGGAGCAACTTTTGATGGGGCTGGAGCGGCGATCGGAAAAGCACCGTAATCCAGGCGATCATTGGCTCGACGACGTTTGTCGCGGCTCGCTGGAAGGTTTCGGCACGCGCGATATCGGTTTCTTCGAGCTGTGTGCGAAGTTCGACTCAATCGAAGTATGGGTCGATCCCCTGCCCAATGATCAGCTTGTGCTCGTCTGGCTGCTCGACCTTCTTCGCCCCTACAAGGAGATCACGACGAAGCTGAGCTTGGTGCATACGGATGACATTGTTGCGAACTATGCTCCGCAATCGGTCGCAAAATGGAAGCTGCCGGCCTTCAAGGTGGTCGACAATCATTTGATGACGGCAAGCCGCGCCTGGCGGGCCTATCGGGCGTCGACGCCGGCACCCTGTTTCGATCTGCTGATGACGGATCTGATGGTCCTGCCGAGACTTCGATCGGCGCTCATTGCGATGCTTGAAGAGCTTCCGGACAGCGTGACGGGACTCGGTGCAACTGAAATGGATCTGCTGGATTTTGTGAACGAAGGGCACACCGACCCGAGGCGCGTCTGCGATGCCAGGTGCCTTCGCGATGTATTCGACGGAAACGACGCGCGCTATGCCTTGCTCGAACTGGCGGAACATTCGGCGCCGCCGGTCTTGTTGGGCGATCCGGCGTTCGACAACGAGGCCCGCTATTTCGGCAAGAGTGAGTGGAAAGTCACGCTGACTGAACTCGGGCGTTCACTTCTCGCGCGCGAAGACGACATGTGGCGTCACAACACGATCAAACGTTGGTGGGGCGGTACTGAACTGACCAATGAACGTCTCTGGCGTTGGGATCGCGAAAGCCGATTGTTGGTTGGGCCTTAGAGGTCGCGTTCAGTGCCGTAGGGTGGGCAAAGGCGCGCAAGCGCCGTGCCCACCATATTTCAATAAAGGCAAGGTGGTGGGCACGCTTCCGCCTTCGCTCTTCGAGCTACGGCGGACAAGCCGCTTTGCCCACCCTACGAGACCTCCGTCGCGTCTTACTCCGCGGCTTCGGCGTAATCGCTCACCGGCGGGCAGGAGCACACCAGGTTACGATCGCCATAGACATTGTCGACACGGCCGACCGGGCTCCAATATTTGTCGGTACGCGAGACGCCGTCGGGGAAGCAGCCTTCGGCGCGGGTGTAGGCACGATTCCACGCATCATCCGCGATGTCGTGCACGGTGTGCGGAGCGTGGCGCAAGGGCGAGGCCTCGATCTTGAAGCGGCCGGCTTCGACCTCGGCGATTTCTTTCCGGATCGCGATCATGGCGTCGCAGAACCGGTCCAGCTCGGCCTTCGATTCCGACTCGGTCGGTTCGATCATCAGAGTTCCCGGCACCGGGAAGCTCATGGTGGGCGCATGGAAGCCGTAGTCGATCAGGCGCTTGGCGATGTCATCAACGGTGACGCCGCTCGTCGTCTTCAGCGGACGGGGGTCGACGATGCATTCATGCGCAACGCGGCCCTTCGCATTCTTGTAGAGCACCGCGAAATGCGGGTCGAGACGGGCCGCAATGTAGTTCGCGTTGAGGATCGCGATTTCGGTCGCACGCTTCAATCCTTCACCGCCCATCATCAAGATGTAGATGTAGGAGATGGTGAGGATCGAGGCCGAGCCGAACGGCGCGGCCGACACGGGACCGACCGGGGCGTCCGCCTTTGTTGCGGGATGGCCGGGGAGGAACGGGGCGAGATGCGCTCTAACGCCGATCGGGCCCATGCCGGGGCCGCCGCCGCCATGCGGGATGCAGAAGGTCTTGTGCAAATTGAGGTGGCTGACGTCGGCGCCGTATTCGCCGGGCCTGCTAAGGCCGACCTGTGCGTTGAGGTTGGCGCCGTCGAGGTACACTTGGCCGCCATGGCCGTGCACGATGTCGCAGATCTCACGGATATGCTCCTCGAACACGCCGTGGGTCGAGGGATAGGTGATCATGACCGCGGCGAGATCGTTGGAATGCTTCTCCGCCTTGGCGCGGAGATCATTGACGTCGACGTCGCCATTCTTCTCGCAGGCGACCACCACCACGTCCATGCCGACCATCGCGGCCGAAGCCGGGTTGGTGCCATGGGCGGAGGAGGGGATCAGGCAGATCTTGCGCTGGCTCTGTCCGCGCGACGCGTGATAGCCACGGATTGCGAGCAGCCCGGCGTATTCGCCCTGCGCGCCCGAGTTCGGCTGCAGCGAGATCGCGTCATAGCCGGTGATGTCGCACAGCCACTTTTCCAGTCGCGCGAACAGCGCGTGATAGCCGGCGGCCTGCTCGCGCGGAGCGAACGGATGCAGCGTCGCAAACTCCGGCCAAGTCAGCGGCATCATCTCGGTGGTCGCATTCAGCTTCATAGTGCAGGAGCCGAGCGGAATCATGGCGCGGTCGAGCGCGAGGTCGCGATCACTGAGCTTGCGCATGTAGCGCAGCATCTCGGTCTCCGAGCGATGCGCGTGGAACACCGGATGGGTGAGGAACGCGGTGGTGCGCTTCAACTCGTCCGGCAGCGCCTCGCGCGTCTCGGCGTCGATCTCGGCGTAGGCGAGTGTGCCGCCGAAGGCGCGCCAGACCGCTTCCACCGTCGCGGGCGTCGTGGTCTCGTCGAGCGCGATGCGCAAGCCGCTATCACCGATTCCAAGATTGATCTTCTCGGCAGCGGCGCGCGCGACGATCTCGACGCGCTTGGCGCCGGCATCGACGCTGAGCGTGTCGAAGAAGCTGTCCGACTGGAGCGCAAAGCCGAGCTTGCGCAGGCCCGCGGCGAGCACCGCGGCGCGGCGGTGGACGTTGCGTGCGATCTGCGTCAGGCCCTCGGGGCCGTGATAGACCGCATACATCGAGGCGATCACGGCTAGCAACACCTGCGCGGTGCAGATGTTGGAGGTCGCCTTCTCGCGGCGGATGTGCTGCTCGCGGGTCTGCAGCGCGAGGCGATAGGCAGGCATCCCACGCGAATCCACGGAGAGGCCGACGATGCGGCCGGGCAGCAAGCGCTTCAGCGCATCGCGCACCGCCATATAGGCCGCGTGCGGTCCGCCATAGCCCATGGGAACGCCAAAGCGCTGCGCCGAGCCGATCGCGATGTCGGCACCCAGCTCGCCGGGCGAGGCCAGCAGCGTCAGTGCCAGCAGATCAGCGGCAACGATCGCCAGTGCGCCCTTGGCGTTCAGCGCCGCAATCGCGGGCCGCAAGTTCCGCACCGCGCCCGAAGAGCCCGGATATTGCAGCAGCGCACCAAGCACGTCACTCTTGTCGAGATCGGTGAGGGGGTCGCCGACGATCAGGCTCCAGCCCAGCGGCTCGGCGCGGGTGCGCATCACCGCGAGCGTCTGCGGATGCACGTCCTTGTCGACGAAGAACGCCTTTGCCTTCACCTGCGAGTGCCGCTCGGCGAGCGCCATGGCCTCGGCCGCCGCCGTCGCCTCATCCAGCAGCGAAGCGTTGGCGACGTCGAGACCGGTGAGATCGCAGATCATGGTCTGGAAGTTGAGCAGCGCTTCCAGGCGGCCCTGGCTGATCTCGGGCTGATAGGGCGTATACGCCGTGTACCAGGCCGGATTTTCGAGGATGTTGCGCTGGATCACAGCGGGCAGGATCGTGCCGGAATAGCCTTGGCCGATCAGCGAGGTGAAGACCTGGTTCTGCCGCGCCAGCTCGGCCATATGCGCAATCGCCTCGGTTTCACTCAGCGGCTTGCCGAGATCGAGCGGGGCGGCCTGCCGGATCGAGGCCGGCAGCGTCTCCGCCATCAGCGCGTCGACGCTCTTGGCGCTGACGGCCTCGAGCATCGCGGTGATGTCGCCTGCCGAGGGGCCGATGTGGCGGCGAACGAAGCTGGCGGCGGCCTCGCCATTGGATTTGCGGTGCGCGGTCATCATTGGGTCCTCGCTTTAAATTTCGCTGTCATGCCCGCCTTGTGCGCGCTTGCGCACTGGGGCGGGGCATCCAGTAAACGCGGCCGTTCGTGCTTGACCCGAGAAGCCGCGGCGTACTGGATCGTCCGCCTTCGCGGACGATGACATCGAGAATGAGGTTACAGTTCGCTTCATCTCACGCCGTATGTGCCTTGTACGCAGCTTCATCCATGAGGCCGCCGAGCTCGCTTTTGTCGGCGATCTTGATCTTGAAGAACCAGGCGGCGCCTTGCGCATCCGAGTTCACCAGCGCCGGCTCGGCGGCGAGTGCGGGATTGATCTCGAGCACTTCGCCCGAGACCGGGGCATAGACGTCGGAGGCGGCCTTGACGGATTCCACGACGGCGGCAGCTTCCGCCTTCTTCAGCACGCGGCCGAGCTTGGGCAGTTCGACGAACACGACGTCGCCGAGCTGCTGCTGCGCGTAGTCGGTGATCCCGACGGTGGCGACGTCGCCCTCGATGGCGAGCCATTCATGGTCGGAGGTGTACAGCATCGTGGTCATTGTCGAATCCTCAGCGTTTGTAGGTGTTTTTGACGAAGGGCATGGCGGCGACCTGCAGGGGCAGGCGCTGGCCGCGCACCTCGGCGAACAGCTTGGTGCCGAGCGCGCTCTGGCTCGTGGGCACATAGCCCATCGCCACCGGTGCATTCAGGCTCGGGCCGAAGCCGCCCGATGTGACCTTGCCGATCGGCTCGCCCACCGTCGCATCCGCAAACAGCAGCGCGCCCTCGCGCACCGGCGCGCGCCCTTCGGCGCGCAGGCCGACCCGGCGGCGGGACGCACCGTGGTTGAAATGAGCGAGAATCTTCTCGGCGCCGGGGAAGCCGCCGGCGCGCGCGCCGCCAGTGCGGCGGCTCTTCTGCACCGACCATTCCAGCGCGGCCTCGACGGGCGTGGTGGTGGTGTCGATGTCGTGGCCGTAGAGGCAGAGGCCGGCTTCCAGCCGCAAGCTGTCGCGGGCGCCAAGGCCGATCGGCATCACGTCGGGGTTTTCGAGCAGCGTCTTGGCGAGACGCTCGGCATCGCCAGCGGGAACGGAAATCTCGAACCCGTCCTCGCCGGTATAGCCCGAGCGCGAGACGAAACAGGGCAGGCCGGCGACCTCGTGAGGACCGGCGTCCATGAATGTCATGGAGGGCGCCACTGCACACATTTTCGCCAGCGCCGATTCCGCCTTCGGGCCCTGGAGCGCGATCAGCGCGCGGTCGGCAAGCGAATCGACGACACAGTCGCCGGAGAGATGCGCGCGCAGATGCGCCTCGTCCGCGTCCTTGCAGGCGGCATTGACGACCAGGAACAGGTGATCGCCGAAATTGGCGACCATCAGATCGTCGAGGATGCCGCCATCCGCATTGGTGAACTGGGCGTAGCGCTGCCGTCCTGGTGCAATCGCCACGATATCCTGCGGCACCAGCCGCTCCAGCGCGCGGGCGGCGTCCTCGACCCTGCCGGACTTTGGCCGAAGTGCGATCTGGCCCATGTGGGAGACGTCGAACAGGCCGGCAGAGGCGCGGGTATGGAGATGTTCCTTCAGGACGCCCGCGGGGTATTGCACGGGCATGTCATAGCCCGCGAACGGCACCATCTTGCCGCCAAGCGACACATGAAGGTCGTAAAGGGGCGTTCGTCTGAGGGGGGCGTGGTCGTCGGGTGGAAGCATCACAGGGGCCCTCGGCGGTTCCCCGGGGACGATTCCCCGGGAGCAACCAGTCGAAGCCCCATCTGTCGCTGTGCCTGAGAGTATTATCCCGTCGGCGGACGCTGGTCCGGGCCACCCCCTTTTAAAAGGTAATTGCCCGTCGGCGCCTCTTTCCAGATGTCGTCAAAGCCACGCGGTCCTTTTGCCTGAGAGTTTCCGGGGCGGTTGCTCCTTCGGCGCCGGCACCAGTGCCGGTCTCTCCCGACGTGGCCGTACGATATAGATAGGTAAAGACCACAGGGCGGCCAAGCCTGTCAACGCGGCGGCTTCGCCTTTCAACCGGGATTGCTACGGGATTGCGCGCCTGCGGCAACCCACTGATCTGCTTGCACAGTTTCTGGACAGCGAAGCTGGCCTTGTCTAAAAGCGCTTTGGCCCGCAGATATCAGCCTTAACGTCCGGTTTTTATGGCGGGAAGCGCGGGTCCAGGCACACTCGATTGGATGAACATGAGCGGCGTCAACGAGATCAGGTCGACCTTTCTGAACTTCTTTGCCGAGAACGGCCACGAGATCGTGCCGTCCTCGCCACTGGTGCCGCGCAACGACCCGACGCTGATGTTCACCAATGCCGGCATGGTGCAATTCAAGAACGTCTTCACCGGCGTCGAGAAGCGGCTCTATCAGCGCGCCACCACGTCGCAGAAATGCGTGCGCGCCGGCGGCAAGCACAACGATCTCGACAATGTCGGCTACACCGCGCGCCATCTCACCTTCTTCGAGATGCTCGGCAACTTCTCGTTCGGCGACTATTTCAAGGAGCGCGCGATCGAGCTCGCCTGGAAGCTGATCACTGCCGAGTTCGGGCTGAAGAAGGACAAGCTGCTCGTCACCGTCTATCACACCGACGACGAGGCGGCCGGCCTGTGGAAGAAGATCGCCGGCTTCTCCGATGACCGCATCATCCGAATCCCGACCTCGGACAATTTCTGGGCGATGGGCGACACCGGCCCGTGCGGCCCGTGCTCGGAGATCTTCATCGACCGCGGCGAGCACATCTGGGGCGGGCCTCCAGGCTCTCCGGAAGAGGATGGCGACCGCTTCCTCGAATTCTGGAATCTCGTGTTCATGCAGTACGAGCAGGTGACGAAGGAGGAGCGCGTAGGCTTGCCGCGTCCCTCGATCGACACCGGCATGGGCCTGGAGCGCATGGCCTGCATCCTCCAGGGCGTCGAGAGCGTGTTCGAGACCGACCTGTTCCGCAATCTGATCGATGCGACGGCCTCCGCGCTCGGCGCCGGGCCGAGCGAGCAGACAGTGGCGTCGTTCCGCGTCATCGCCGACCATTTGCGCTCCTCCGCCTTCCTCGTCGCCGACGGCGTGCTGCCCTCGAACGAGGGCCGCGGCTATGTGCTGCGCCGGATCATGCGCCGCGCGATGCGCCATGCGCAGCTGCTTGGCGCGAAAGAGCCGCTGATGCACCGGCTGGTCTGGGCGCTGGTGCGCGAGATGGGCCAGGCTTACCCCGAGCTGATGCGCGCGGAGAATCTGATCGAGGAAACGCTGCGGCTGGAAGAGACCCGCTTCCGCAAGACTCTCGCGCGCGGCCTCGCCATCCTCGACGAAAAGAGCGCGTCCTTGAAGAAGGGCGACATGTTCGATGGCGACGTCGCCTTCACACTCTACGACACCTACGGCTTCCCGCTGGACCTGACGCAGGACGCGCTGAAGTCGCGCGGCATCGGCGTCGACCAGGCGGCCTTCTCCGATGCGATGGAGCGCCAAAAAGCCAAGGCGCGCGAGTCGTGGAAGGGCTCGGGCGAAGCGGCTTCCGAGGCGATCTGGTTCCCGCTGCGCGAGAAGCTGGGTGCAACCGAATTCCTGGGCTACGAGACCGAAAGCGCCGAAGGCGTGGTTTCCGCGCTGGTCAAGGACGGCAAGGAGGCGGACAGCCTCAAGGCCGGCGAGACCGGTGCGCTGGTGCTGAACCAGACTCCGTTCTACGCGGAATCCGGCGGCCAGGTCGGCGACACCGGCGTGCTGCTCGGGGAGGGCGGCATCAAGGTCCGCATCACCGACACGCAGAAGAAGCTCGGCGATCTCTTCGTCCACATCGGCACGGTCGAGAGCGGCGAAGTGAAGCTCGGCACCGCGCTGCAGCTCGAGGTCGATCATGGGCGTCGCTCCTCGATCCGCGCCCATCACTCGGCGACGCATCTCATTCACGAGGCGCTGCGTCAGGTGCTCGGCGATCACATCGCCCAGCGCGGCTCGCTGGTCGCGCCCGACCGCCTGCGCTTCGACTTCGTGCATCCGAAGCCGATCACGGCGGAGGAGCTGTCCCGCATCGAGGACATCGCCAACGACGTGGTGCTGGAGAACGACGAGGTCACCACGCGTATCATGGGTGTCGATGAAGCCCGTGAGGCCGGCGCGCGCGCCCTGTTCGGCGAGAAATATGGCGACGAGGTCCGCGTCGTTTCCATGGGCAGGACCGCGCGCGAGCGCGGCGCCAACGCGCTCGGCTGGTCGGTCGAGCTCTGCGGCGGCACCCATGTGAGGCGCACCGGCGACATCGGCCTGATCACGCTCACGAGCGAGAGCGCGGTCGCCTCCGGCGTGCGCCGCATCGAGGCGCTCACCGGCAATTATGCGCGCAAGCACGCCAATGACACCATGGCGCTGGCGAAGACCGCGGCGAACGAGCTGCGCACGTCCATCGACGACGTGCCGGCGCGCATCACAGCACTGATGGAGGAGCGCAAGAAGCTCGAGCGCGAGCTCTCCGACGCGCGCAAGAAGCTGGCGATGGGCGGCGGCGCGTCGTCCAGTAACGGCGCGGCGGCAGGCGTGCGCGAAGCCGGCGGCGTCAAGCTGATGGCGCGCGCGGTCGAGGGCATTGAGATGAAGGATCTCAAGAGCCTCGCCGACGACGGCAAGAAGCAGATCGGCTCCGGCGTCGTCGCCATCGTCGGCGTCACCGAGGACGGCAAGGCCGGCGTCGTGGTCGGCGTCACGCAGGATCTCACCGCGCGCTTCAACGCCGTGAACCTCGTCCGCATCGCCTCCGAAGCGCTCGGCGGCAAGGGCGGCGGCGGCCGGCCCGACATGGCGCAGGCCGGCGGCCCTGACGGCGCCAATGCGGCCGCGGCGCTCTCGGCGATCGAAAAAGCGATGGCAGGCGCTTAAAGCCCTATGTCCCCCGTTCCGCGAGGACGTGGGCTTCGCGATCCCGATTTGAGGGATCGCCTCTTCGAATTGCTGGAGCACGATCCGCTGGCCTACTCGGTCGGGTCGCGCTTCATCCAGGCGATCATCGGCGTCATCGTGATCAACGTGGCGGCGATGATCCTCGCCTCGGTGCCTGAGCTGGACGCGCAATTCGGCACGCTGTTCGCAGGCATCACCATCCTGTCCGTGATCGTGTTCGCGCTGGAATATGCGGCGCGGCTGTGGACCGTGGCCGGCCACACGCAGCGCAAGGCGTCCGCGCTGTCCGACCGGCTCGGCTACGCCTTCTCCGCGCTCGGCATCATCGACCTCATGGCGTTCCTCCCCGCAGCGATCGTGCTGGCCACGGGCCGGCATGCGACGCTGGCAGCTCTCGGCGTACTGCCGTTCTTCAAGCTGATCCGCTATTCGCCGGCGATGCGCTCGCTGCTTGCGGCCGTGCATGCCGAGCGGCGCGCGCTGATCGGCTGCATCGTCATCCTGATCGGCGTGGTCTTGACCTTTGCTTCGCTGCTCTACGCCATCGAGCGCGACGTGCAGCCGGAGAAGCTCGGCACCATCCCGCAGGCGATGTGGTGGGCGATCGTGACGCTCGGCACCGTCGGCTATGGCGATGTCGTGCCGGTGACGCCGCTCGGCAAGTTCGTCTCCACCTTCGCCATCGTCAGCGGCTTCGCCATGATCGCGCTGCCGGTCGCGATCATCTCCACCGCCTTTGCCGAAGAGGTGAAGCGGCGCGATTTCATCGTCACCTGGGGCATGCTGGCGCGGGTGCCGCTATTCTCGCATTTGTCGGCGGCCGAGATCGCCGACATCATGCGGCTGCTCAGGGCACGCACCATCGAACAGGGCGAGATCCTGGTGCGGCGGGGCGATGTCGCCTCCTCGATGTATTTCATCACCGCCGGCGAGGTCGAGATCGCGCTGCCGAGCCAGCAGGTGCGGCTTGCGGACGGCACCTTCTTTGGCGAGATCGCGCTCTTGCACAAAACAAAACGCAGCGGCACGGTGACGGCGACGCGCAAGACCCGGCTGCTCGTGCTCGACGCCCAGGATTTCCACGCGCTGATCGCGCGCATGCCGACGCTGGCCGCCCACGTCCACAACACTGCGAAAGCGAGGCTCGCCGACACCGGCGATCTCGCTGCGGCGGAGCTGGCGCAGGCGGAGAAGGAAGATGGGGGCAAGGCGCGCTGACGAGGTCCGCCGCGGGTTAGCCCTTCTTCAGGAAAACATACTCGGCGGAGTAGGGCACGCTCCTGAACTCGCCAGCCCTGTCGCAAGCGCCGTCGAGCTTGCCGCCACGGGTGTTGATGCGCTGGACCGTGGTCACGGGCGTCAGCACGCCGCTGCCGCGGTGAGCGGTCACTTCCAGCTTCAGCCAGGGGATATCGCTCGCCGTTGCGCCGGGCGCATTGCCGATGGCCTTGCCGACCACGGCGCTGCCGTCGGCGTGCTTCCAGTTCGGGCCGGCATAGTGGCGGCCGATGGTCTTGCCATCCGAGAGAAGCGTCGCGATCGGCTCGCGGAAGGTCCAGGCGTGCTTACCGTCAGTGCCGGCCTTGCACTCATAGACCTGCGCGCCCTCGGCGTGCACGCTGAGCACAACGCTCTCGCCCGGCGCGGCGATGGCCTCGGGGAGCGGGTCGGCGGCGAATGCGGGCGTGCTGGCCAGCGCGAAGGCCGCGAATGCAAGGCTCTTCGATGTCGGCATGGCACTTCCCCGGATGAGAACTCTCGTCATTGCGAGGAGCTCGCGACAAAATTGCAGAGCAATTTTGCGCTGATGCGACGAAGCAATCCAGACTGTTTCCCCGGAGGGATTCTGGATTGCTTCGCTACGCTCGCAATGACGCGTGGAGTTGGCAGCTTACGCCGCCAGCGCCTTTGTCAGGTTCTCAGCGACCTTGTCGAGGAAGCCGGTGGTCGAGAGCCAGCGCTGGTCGGCGCCGACCAGGAGCGCGAGATCCTTGGTCATGTAGCCGGCCTCGACGGTGTCGACGCAGACCTTCTCCAGCGTGTTCGCGAACTTGGCGAGCTCGGCATTGTTGTCGAGCTTGGCGCGATGCGACAGGCCACGGGTCCAGGCGAAGATCGACGCGATCGAGTTGGTCGAGGTCTCCTTGCCCTTCTGGTGCTCGCGGTAGTGGCGGGTCACCGTGCCGTGGGCAGCCTCGGCTTCCACCGTCTTGCCGTCGGGGGTGAGCAGCACCGAAGTCATCAGGCCGAGCGAGCCGTAGCCCTGCGCGACCGTGTCGGACTGCACGTCGCCGTCGTAGTTCTTACAGGCCCAGACATAGCCGCCGGACCATTTCAGCGCCGAGGCCACCATGTCGTCGATCAGGCGGTGCTCGTAGGTCAGGCCCTTGGCGTCGAACTCCTTCTTGAACTCGCGGTCGAAGATGTCCTGGAAGATGTCCTTGAAGCGGCCGTCATAGACCTTCAGGATCGTGTTCTTGGTCGACAGATAGACCGGATAGCCGCGCAGCAGGCCGTAATTGAAGGAGGCGCGGGCGAAGTCGATGATGGAGTCGTCGAGATTGTACATTCCCATCGCGACGCCGGCATCGGGGGCCTTGAACACTTCCTTCTCGATCACGGTGCCGTCCTCGCCGACGAACTTCATCGACAGGGTGCCCTTGCCGGGGAACTTGAAATCGGTGGCGCGGTACTGGTCGCCATAGGCGTGGCGGCCGATGATGATCGGCTTGGTCCAGCCGGGAACGAGGCGCGGCACGTTCTTGCAGATGATCGGCTCGCGGAAGATGCAGCCGCCGAGGATGTTGCGGATGGTGCCGTTCGGCGACTTCCACATCTGCTTGAGGTTGAACTCCTTCACCCGGGCTTCATCCGGGGTGATGGTGGCGCACTTGACGCCGACGCCGACCTTCTTGATGGCCTCGGCGGCGTCGATGGTGACCTGATCGTTGGTGTGGTCGCGGTGCTCCATGCCCAGGTCGAAATAGAGCAGCTCGACATCCAGGAACGGAGTGATCAGCTTGTCCTTGATGTACTGCCAGATGATCCGGGTCATCTCGTCGCCATCGAGTTCGACGACGGGATTGGATACCTTGATTTTTGCCATGATCGGGGAAGCCTCTTGGGAACGGCGCTTGTGGTGCGCCATGGGAATATCCGGCGCCTCTTAGCACCGCCGCGCGGCGGGCGAAAGCCAAGGGATTATGCACTTTTAGCTCATCCAGCTTGCGCAGACGGGCAGCGGCAGCCCGCCCTCGGCCGGACCCGGGTCATGTTCCAGGCGAGATTCAAAAGTCGAATCCAACCCGTTATTTCCCTTGAGAATTTTGTCAGGACAGGCAAACGACAGGCGGACGGGGCGGCCCGCCCGGTGGGCCGGCTTGAATCAACTCCTGAAGTGGCCTCTGCAAGGCCTTGAGAGACAGCGTGAAAGCGAAGCGAGATGTCGGGGACTGACAAGAGCAAGGCGGGGCTTTCTCTCGATGGTCCCATCGTGATCCTGGTCGAGCCGCAGCTCGGGGAAAACATCGGCATGGCCGCGCGCGCCATGGGCAATTTTGCCCTGAGCCGGCTTCGCATCGTCAATCCCCGCGACGGCTGGCCCAACATCGCGGCCCAGCGCGCCGCCGCCGGCGCCGATCAGATTCTGGAAAAGGTCGAATTGTTCGAGACGGTCGAGCAGGCGGTCGCCGATCTCGACCTGTTGTTCGCCGCCACCGCCCGCGCGCACGACCAGGCCAAGCCGGTGGTCGGGCCGGAAGCCGCCGTCGCCGAGATCTCGGGGCACATCGCCACCGGGGGCAAGGCCGGTATCCTGTTCGGCCGCGAGCGCTGGGGCCTGACCAACGAGGAGGTCGGGCTCTCCAACCGTATCATCACCTTCCCGGTCAATCCGGGCTTTGCCTCGCTCAACCTCGCGCAGGCCGTGCTGCTGGTCGGCTATGAATGGTTCAAACGAGCCACATCCGGCGAGCTGCCGCACGCCATGCCGGAGCGGTCCGAGCGCGCTTCGCAGCACCAGATGCAGGCCTTCTTCGACAACCTCGTGCGCGAGCTCGACAAGGTCGAATTCCTGCGCCCCGCCGAGAAGCGCGACACCATGCTGGTCAACCTGCGCAACATCTTCAGCCGGATGGAGCCGACCAAGCAGGATATGCACACGCTCCACGGCGTGGTGATGGCGATCGCGGAAGGGCGCAAGGGCCCGGCCAAGGGCGGCGTGCTGGACGGCGAGCAGGCCACGCGCCTGCGCGCGCTCTTGGCTGAGCACGGGCAGGGCGGCGGCGTGCCCGACAGCGGCTCGACCGTGCGCGGCCTCGCCCGCCTGCTCCGCCGCAATCCGACCGATGCCGAGCGCCTGCTCTGGCATGCCCTGACCCGTGATCGTCGTTTCGCCGGCCAGTTCAAGCGCCAGACCCCGGTGGGGCGGCATATCCCGGATTTCGTCTCATTCCCGCACCGGATCGCGATCGAGCTGGTCAACCCGGGCGAGGGCGAGACCATCGCCGCCGACCGTGCGTCGCGGCGTGTGTGGCTCGAAGCGCGGGATTATCGTGTGCTGGAGATCCGCGCGGCGGATGTGGAGCGCGATCTGGAGACGGAGCTGGTGCGGCTTGCCGGGATGATGGCGCAGAGCGCGTAGGTCTCGTCGCGCATCGGTCTTGTAGGGTGGGCAAAGCGTAGCGTGCCCACCATGTCGATCGGCAATGTTGAGACAGAATTTGTGGGCACGGCGCTGCGCGCCTTTGCCCACCCTACGGCACTAGCCTGCTCCAAGCTTTCGGCCAGCTGGAGCTCCATTTGCCAACGACGCAACCGAGGGCTGTGCAAACTCGCCATCGGTTGCTATGACAGTCCTCGGGAATTGAGTTGGGGACTGTATGTTGGGAATGATCGGCCGCGCACTCATTTGTGCGGTAGCAAGCTTCAGTGTTTTGGCGCTGACGGCCTTGCTCGAAATATCAGGCGCTCGCGCGGAAATGCCCTTGACCGCCAAGTGCAACGCGGTCGGAAATTTCAGCGTTGATGACCGCATCGCGGGCTGCTCCGCCATCATTCAGGCGGCGACGGGCATGCAGCAAGGCGTGATCATGGCGTACTTCCGCCGCGCCATGTTCTACCGCCAGAAGGGCGAGATCGATCTTGCGATCGCGGACTACAACCAGATCATCGAGCGCGATCCGGCCAATCTGAACGCCCGTATCGCGAGAGCTTCTGCGTTTCTCCAAAAGCGAGAGCCCGAGGCCGCGCTGCCAGACTATGCCAAGGTGATCGAGCTTGATCCGAAGAATACCTACGCATATCTCGGACGTGCTCACGTCTATTCGGCGAGACGCGACTTCGTCCGCGCCATCACCGACTATGATCAGGCCCTCCTGATCCATCCGGACAATGTCATAGCGCATGTCGAACGGGGCCTCGCTTACGTCCGCAAGGGGGATCCGGATCGGGCCATGGCCGACTGTGATCGAGCGGTCGAGATCAGCCCCCAAACCGGCGGCGGTCAATTGTGCCGCGGCCGGGTTTACTTCGCCAAGGGCAACAGAGAGCGTGCATTGGCCGAACTCGATCAAACAATGCTTATCAAGCCAAGGAACGAGTATTTCTACTACTTCCGAGCCGAATCCTTTTCTCAGCTGGGCGAACTCGACCGCGCTATCGCCGACTATGACCGGATCATCGAGTTGAATCCACAAAGCCGATCTGCCTACGGCTGTCGGGGCGTCACCTACGCTCGAAAAGGCGATTATGATCACGCGATTGCCGATTACAACCAGGCAATCCAGCTGGCACATCAGGATCAAGGATTCCCTGGCGATCGGCAGCCTCAGATTCAAGGTCAGGGCGCCGACCCCATTTCTGCATCCGTCGTTGGTGAGTCAATTGTACTCGCTGCGGGGGATGGACCTGCGCTCCGCGCCCGCGGTGTGGCCTACTACGCAAAAGGGGACCTTGACCGCGCTATCGCAGACTATGATGAGGCGATCCGCCTCAATCCCAAGGACAAGGATGCAATATCGTCTCGCGGCAACGCGTACAAAACCAAGGGGGACTTCAGCCGTGCGATCGCGGACTACGATCAAGTCGTGCAACTCGATGCCAAGGATGCGCGCGCCTACTTTCATCGCGCGAGGGTCTATTGGCAGAGTGCTTCATTCACCAAATCGTTGGCCGACCTGGATCAGGCGATCCTGCTCAATCCAAAGGATGCCTATCCGGTCGTATGGCGCGAAATTGTTGCAAGGCGCAGTGACCAACCGAGCCAGCTGAGCGAGGCTGCAAAGCAGCTGGACGCGGCGAAATGGCCCGCGCCGATCGTCAATCTCTTTCTTGGCACAATGACGCCGGAGCAAGTGCTCAGCGCGGCGGACGATGCCGACCCCACGAAGAAGAAGGCGCAGGTCTGCGAGGCGAATTTCTATATTGCTGAGCGCGCACTGCAGAGCGGCTCGAAAGAAGAGGCCTTGAAGCTGTTCGAGCAGGCTGCAGCCGATTGCCCGAAGACGTTTATCGAGAAGCAGGCCGCCGACATTGAGCTTGGCGCGCTGCGAGCGAGCCGCTGACGGTTGTCAGGCACAGCGAAGCGTGCCCACCGATGTCGATTGGCAATGTTGAGACAGAAGTCGTGGGCACGGCGCTGCGCGCCTTTGCCCACCCCCTGAATCTTCGTAGCCCGGATGAGCGGAGCGATATCCGGGACGGTGTTCCCGCATGTCGCTGCGCTCATGCGGGCTACGGATGAGACCGATCACACCGCCTCGAGCTGCTCCGCTCCGCGTTTCTTCTTCGTCTTCGACTGGCTGAGCAGGGGACTTGCCGCGAGCGCGGCCGTATCCGCGACGCCTGGATCGCGCGAGATCATGGCTGCGACGATGGCGCCGTCGATGATGAGCCCGAGTTGGTGCGCGAGCACGGTGGGCTCGCTGGAGCCCAGCTCGCTGGCGAGCTTCTCGATGTGGCCGAGCACGATTTTCTTGTGCTTCAACGCGATGTTGCGGAACAGCTTCTGATCCTTGTCGTGCTCGCCGACGGCGTTGATGAAGGGGCAGCCGTAGAAGCGTTCTTCGGCGAACCAGCTCTTCAGCGCGGGGAAGATGCGCGTCAGTTTCGCCAGCGGGTCGCCGCCGCCTTGCTCCATCGCGCCAATGAACCATTCGCGCCACTGCTTGCCTTCGCTCTCCAGCACCGCGTTGACGAGGTTGGTCTTGGAGCCGAACAATTTATAGAGCGTGGTCTTCGCGGTGCCGGCTTCCTCGATGATCGCATCGATGCCGGTGGCATTGATGCCGTTCTTGCAGAACAGATGGGTCGCGGCGCTCAGCAAACGCCCGCGCGCGGACTCGTCGTCGCCTGCGCCAGCACCGGCGTACGGCGAATTCGATTTTTTCTTCGATGACGTCTTAGCCATGGACTCGAACTTACCCGCAGCTGCGCCGCATCAGCAAGCCGCATCTGTTCGGCGCCGAAAAGATTCGCATGCGCAAGCGCATCTGCTTCGCCTTTAAGCAAGCTGCGGCTGATCAATCCGCAGGCAGGGACACCTAAGCGGCTCCAATGCTTCGCGTTTTGTTTTCGGCTTGCTGTGGCACGCTCCATGCAAGGAAACAGACCGTTCGGTATCCTGCCGATTTCCACTTCTGCCAGGGGAGAAAATGATGACTGCCGTCGTTCAGAAGACAGTGCTGACGGGGTGCCTCGCGCCCATCGACAAGAATGGCCTCGAGCAACTGATCGCGAGCGGCAAGGCCAATCCGAAGGTCGTCAAGACCTTGAAGTGCAAGACGGTCGCGGAGGGAAAATTCCGCCACGCCAATTACATCCGCAATTTGCCGCCCTACATCGTCGACGAGCCCCCGGGGCTTCTGGGCGACGATACCGCGCCCAATCCGTCGGAAGCCTCGCTCGCCGCGCTCGGCTCCTGCCTCGCCGTCGGTCTGCACGCCAACGCCGTGCATCGCGGCTGGATCGTCAACAAGCTCGAGCTGGAGCTCGAGGGCGACCTCAACATCACTGCGGTCTGGGGCACCGGCGACACCTCCGACAAGCCGGTCGGCTTCACTGACGTCCGCGTCAAGGTCGACATGGAGTGCGAGGGCATCGCGCCGGACGAGATCAACGCTCTGGTCGCCCATGTGAAGAAGTGGTCGCCGGTCGCCAACACCTTCACCCGTCCGGTCAATCTCGAGGTTGGCATTTAGAAGACAGCAATCAGCAACTGGGGTGCGGGAGACGATCATGGGTTCACTGGCTTTATCGCGGGTCGACGTTTTGGATCATCCCGCACCGTCCATTGCAGGAGAGGTGGCGCGGATCGCGCGGGAGCAGCTCGCGCCGCTCGCTGCCGGCATCGATGCCGGCACGGTCTATCCGGCCGAGGCGCTGCGCAAGTTCGGCGCGGTCGGCGCCTGGGGCAGTCACGTCCCGCACGAAGGCCCCGCGGATCTGCGCTGCGCGATCCAGGCGATGGCTGCTATCGGCGAGGTCTGCGGCGCCACCGCCTTCATGGCCTGGTGCCAGAACACGCTGGTCTGGTACGCCGCGAACTCAACAAATCTGAAGCTGGCAAAACGCTTCGGCGACGCTTTCTCCACCGGGCGGGTGCTCGGCGGCACCGGCCTCTCCAACCCAATGAAGAGCTTCTTCGGCATCGAGAAGCTCAAGCTGAGGGGGCGCAAGGTCGACGGCGGCTACATCGTGCGAGGCGCGCTGCCCTGGGTCTCCAATCTCGGTCCCGACCATTATTTCGGCACGATCTTCGAACGCGAGGACGATCAGGGCATCGCAAAAGGCGAGCCTGGCACGGTGATGTTTCTGGCCGATTGCTCGGACCCAGCGATCACGCTGACGCCGTGCAAGCCGTTCCTCGCCATGGACGGCACCGGCACTTATGGCGTCCAGTTCCGCGACGTCTTCGTGCCGGACGAGCTGATCCTGGCCGATCCCGCCGGTCCCTTCGTCAGGAAGATCCGCGCCGGCTTCATCCTGCTCCAGGCCGGCATGGCGCTCGGCGTGATCAGGGACTGCATCAACATCATGGACGAAGTCGACAGCCCCCTTGGCCATATCAACCGCTATCTGCCGCAGCAGCCGGTGCATTTTCGTGATCTCGCCGCCGAGCTCGAGACCGAAACGATGGCGCTGGCGCGTGATCCCTACAACGAGGAGGAGACCTACTGGCGCAAGGTGATCGCACTCAGGCTTCGTGCCGGCGACGCCAGCGTCGCGGCGGCGCATTCGGCGATGCTGCATTGTGGCGCGCGCGGTTATCTCAAAAGCCACCGCGCGCAGCGGCGACTGCGCGAGGCCTATTTCGTCGCGATCGTCACGCCTGCCACCAAGCAATTACGCAAGATGCTCGCCGATTCCTGATCTTCACGAGTCCACACGAAGACCACTGCCAAGACGACTGCCAAGACGACTGTTAAGACCACCATCAACCTCAACGGAGAGGCTGCCAATGACGGACGTTCTGATCTCTGCCAGCGAACTTGCCGATCTCTTGAAGACCGAGCCCTGTGTCGTCATCGACACCCGCAATCCCGACGCCTACGGCGCCGGGCACCTCCCCAATGCCGTGAATGTGCACGACATCTTCACCTATCTTGCGACCTCGACGCCCGAGGGCATCAACGAGCTCAAGTCCAAATTTGCCGACGCCTTTGGTGCCGCCGGTCTCTCCGGAACGGAGACAGCGGTGGTCTATGAGCAGTCGATGAACTCCGGTTTCGGCCAGTCCTGCCGCGGCTACTATCTCCTCACCATGCTCGGCTATCCCAAGGTGAAGGTGCTGCATGGCGGTTTCGATGCCTGGGCAGCAGCCGGATTGCCGGTCACCAAGGACGTGCCGACGCCGGCGAAGGCCTCGTTCACGATCGTGCCCGAGGCGGGCGAGATCCTGATCGACGCCAAGACCATGCTTGGGGCCGTCGGCAAGCCCGGCATCGCCATCCTCGACGTGCGCGACGTCGATGAGTGGATCGGCGACAGCTCGTCCCCATACGGCAAAGATTTCTGCCCGCGCAAGGGCCGCATTCCCGGCGCGGTGTGGCTGGAATGGTACCGCATGATGAAGCCGACCGCCGAGGGCCCGCGCTTCAAGTCCAAGGACGAGATTCTGGCCGAATGCGCCACTGTCGGCATCTCGCAGACGACGCCGGTTTATCTCTACTGCTTCAAGGGCGCGCGGGCCTCGAACACGTTCCTGGCGCTGAAGAACGCCGGCGTGAAGGACGTGCGGATGTACTTTGGCTCCTGGAACGAATGGTCGCGCGATCCGTCGCTGCCCATCGAGCAGGGATTGCCGGTTGCGACGGGTGTCACGACCAAGGCGGCGTGATAGCGTGCCGCTGCCGTAGGGCTCGGTCCACCTCTCCCCGACGGGGAGAGGTCGGATTGCTCCTGGCGATGCGAAGCATCGTCCAGCGCAATCCGGGTGAGGGGGCGTTGCGTTTGGTGAGACCGTAAGCCCTCACCCGGATCGCATCTCTCGATGCGATCCGACCTCTCCCTACGGGAGAGGTGAACCGAGGCGCGCGACCGTGCCTCGCCAAATTCTAGCCGTTGAGACCCGCCCGCGGACGAGGCGCAATACCAAGCGCCTTGATCCGCGAGGCCAGCGTGGTCGGCTTGATATCGAGCATCTCGGCCGCGCCGCCGGGGCCGAAGACTTTCCCTGCGCAGGCTTCGAGCGCCGCCAAAATGTTGGCGCGCTCGTGATCGCGCATTTCCGATGACGTCATGACTGCGGGGCGCACATCGGCTTTCGGGCGTGCAGCGCCGCTCGGAGCTTGCGTGCCGGAGGGGTCGGGCAGATCGATGCGCAGCCGCCCGTTCTGAGACAGAATTGCGGCGCGCTCGATCACGTTCTGCAATTCGCGGACATTGCCGGGCCAGTCGTAGCGGGTCAGCCGCCGCGCATCGCCTTCGGACAGACGCAGGTTCGACTTCAACGCCTTGCTCTCACGCGTCAGGAAATGCTGGGCGAGCAGCGGAATGTCCTCGCGTCGCTCGCGCAAGGGGACGGTCTCGATCGGGAATACGTTGAGACGGAAATAGAGGTCCTCGCGAAAGCGTCCGCGTTGCACCTCCTGCTTGAGATCGCGATTGGTCGCCGCAATGACGCGCACGTCGACCGCGCGCGTGCGCTCCTGGCCGACGCGTTCGAAATTGCCTTCCTGCAAGACGCGCAGCAGCTTGCCCTGGAGTTCGAGCGGGATCTCGCCGACCTCGTCCAGAAACAACGTGCCGCCGTCGGCAAGCTCGAATCGGCCGATGCGGTCGCGCGTTGCGCCGGTGAAGGCGCCGCGGACGTGACCGAAGAACTCGCTCTCGAACAATTCGCGCGGGATCGCGGCGCAGTTGACGCGGATCAGCGGCCGGTCGCTGCGACCCGAGGCTTCGTGGATGGCGCGGGCGATCAGCTCCTTGCCGGTGCCTGATGCCCCGGTGATCATCACCGCCGCGGTGGTCGGGGCCACCAGCTTGACCTGGCGCAGCGTCTTCTGGATCGCCTCGCTCTGGCCGATGATGCCGCGGGGATTGGTCTCGATGCGGATTTCTTCCTGGAGATAGGCGTTTTCGAGCTCGAGACGCTCGCGCAGGCGGTCGACCTCGGCAAGCGCGGCATGCAGCTTCTCGTCGGCCTCGCGGCGCTGGCTGACATCGCGAAACACCACGACCGCGCCGACCACCACGCCGCGGTCGCGGATCGGAGTGGAGGTGTATTCGACCCAGGCCGGCGAGCCGTCCTTGCGCCAAAACACCTCGCCGTCGACCTGATGCACGGCACCGTCGCGGAACGCCGCATAGATCGGGCAGTCGTGGTTGTGATAGTGCCGGCCATCATGGTGGGTATGGTGCACGATCGGATGGATTTCCTTGCCGACCAGCTCCTCGGCGGTCCAGCCGAGCATCCGCTCCGCCGCCGGGTTGACGAAGGTGGTCTTGCCCTCGGCGTTGACGCCATAGATGCCTTCGCCGGCCGCGCGCAGGATCAGCTGGTTCTCGCGCTCGATGTCCTGGAATACGCGTTCGACCCGTTGCCAGGTCGAGATGCCGCCGCGCATGTGGTCTTCGGCAGCGGCGTCGACGTTGCGCCGACGGCGCGCTTCGAGATCGGTGAGGGTGAGCAGCACCAGCGTGCGGCCGTCATGGGGCAGGATGCAGCCGGCATATTCGAGCCTGAGATTTTGCCCGGCGGCATGGCGCGGGGTGAGCGCCGTGGTCCAGTAGGCGCCCTTGTGCAGCACGGCCTGGGTGAACACGGTCAGCGCCGGGAGCTGGCCGACGTGGAGGGTGCTGGCTCTGGTCTGCCGCAACAGCGTGCGGTCGTAGCCGAGCAGGGTGCAGGCCGCCGGATTGGCGTCGATGATCTGATCGCGGGAGGGATCGACCAGCAGCGTCGCTTCCACTGAGGACTCAAACGCCGCGGTGCGCGGATCGATGGTTTCGGCCGCATCGTCGCGGCCGGGCATTGGCGTCATTGCCATTACGAAATCTCGTCATTTGATTACGAATTTTCGTTTATCACGACTTTTCGTAGCGACCAAGCGCGACGGAAAGTGCTGCGTCATCAACGCACTGCCTCGCGATCCGGCGATGGCATGCTCCTTGCGTAATTCCTTCTGCAATGACGCGCAGGAGGTCCGATGTCCACATTCGACAATCCGTTTGATCCCGATCGAAACCTTCGAGCCGGTTGTGTCTGTGGCCAGCACCGATCGGCGGCGGAGCACGAGCAGGCGAGCGCGGCCCTGCGCTGCAGCGAGGAGACGCGTTACGCGGGCGTCGTTGCCTCCGCGGTGATGCGCGCGATGTTTCCGCAAGATATGGCGCGGCGCGCGTTTCTGAAATCGGTCGGGGCCTCGACGGCGCTGGCCGCGCTGTCGCAGTTCTTCCCGCTTCAGACCGCAACCGAGGTGTTTGCCGAGACTGGCGCGCCCGAGAAGAAGGACCTCAAGGTCGGCTTCATCCCGATCACCTGCGCGACGCCGATCATCATGGCGGCCCCGCTCGGTTTCTATGCCAAGCACGGCCTCAACGTCGAAGTGGTCAAGACCGCCGGCTGGGCTGTGATCCGCGACAAGACCATCAACAAGGAATACGACGCGGCACACATGCTGGCGCCGATGCCGATCGCGATCTCGCTGGGGCTCGGTGCGAACGCCATTCCCTTTGCCGTGCCGGCGATCGAGAACATCAACGGGCAGGGCATCGTGCTGGCGGCCAAGCACAAGGACAGGCGCGATCCCAAGGACTGGAAGGGGCTGAAGTTCGCCATTCCCTTCGACTATTCCATGCACAACTATTTGCTGCGCTATTATCTCGCGGAAGCCGGTCTCGACCCCGATACCGACGTGCAGCTCCGCTCGGTACCGCCGCCAGAGATGGTCGCGAATTTGCGCGCCGACAACATCGACGGCTTCCTCGCGCCCGACAACATCTGCCAGCGCGCGATCTATGACGGCGTCGGTTTCATGCATCTCTTGTCCAAGGAGATCTGGGACGGCCATCCCTGCTGCAGCTTTGCTGCGAGCCGCGAGTTCATCACGACGGCGCCGAACAGCTTTGCGGCACTGACGCGGGCCATCGTCGATGCGACGGCCTATGCGTCGAAGGCGGAGAACCGCAAGCAGATCGCGGAGGCGATCGCGCCGGCGAACTACATCAACGCGCCGGTCACGGTGCTGGAGCAAGTTTTGACCGGCACCTACGCCGACGGCCTCGGCGGGGTGAAGACCGACGCCAAGCGGGTCGATTTCGATCCGTTCCCTTGGCAGTCCTTTGCGGTGTGGATGCTGACGCAGATGAAGCGCTGGGGCCAGATCAAGGGCGACGTCGATTATAAGACGGTCGCCGAGCAGGTGTACCTGGCGACCGATACGAAGAAGCTGATGACCGAGATGGGGCTGTCCCCGCCCACGAGCAGCTACAAGTCGTTCGCGGTGATGGGCAAGACATTCGATCCGGCCAAGCCGGAGGACTATTTGGCCAGCTTCAAGATCAGGAAGGCGTCGTGAGTAAACTTCTCTCGCTACCGTCGTCCCGGCGAAGGCCGGGACCCATAACCCCAGGGAGATGTTTGGCGAAGACTCGTCGTTCGGTACCGCTGCCGATCGCGATCGATAGATTCCGCGGTATGGGTCCCGGCCTTCGCCGGGACGACATGTGGAGAGGTCTCGCGCGATGAACTCCTCCCTCCGCCTCCGCGCCGGCCTCGTCTCCATAGCGCTACTCGCCGCATTCCTCGGCATCTGGCATCTCGCCACGCGCTCGACCGGCGCAACGACGACGATGAGCCCGGAATACGCCAAGCTGATGGGCCTGACCGCGACGCAGGGCAAATCCGCGATGCCCGGGCCGCTCGATGTCGGCGCAAAGCTCTGGGAGCACCTGAGGCAGCCGTTCTATGACAACGGGCCGAACGACAAGGGGCTCGGCATCCAGCTTGCCTATTCGATCACGCGCGTTGGCACCGGCTATCTGCTGGCGGTGATGGTCGCCATCCCGCTCGGCTTCCTCATCGGCATGTCGCCGCTGCTCAGCAAGGCACTCGATCCCTTTATCCAGGTGCTCAAGCCGATCTCACCGCTGGCCTGGATGCCGCTCGCGCTCTACACCATCAAGGATTCCTCGGTCTCGGCGATCTTCGTCATCTTCATCTGCTCGATCTGGCCGATGCTGCTCAACACCGTCTTCGGCGTTGCCGGGGTGCGTAGGGAGTGGATCAACGTCGCGCGCACGCTGGAGGTCGGCACCGTCAGGCGCGCCTTCACCGTGATCCTGCCGGCGGCGGCGCCGACGATCTTGACCGGGATGCGCATCTCGATCGGCATTGCCTGGCTCGTGATCGTCGCCGCCGAAATGCTCGTCGGCGGCACCGGCATCGGCTATTTCGTCTGGAACGAGTGGAACAACCTGTCGATCACCAATGTCATCATCGCGATCCTCCTGATCGGGATCGTCGGCATGCTGCTTGACCAGATCCTGGCGCGATTCACGCGCATGGTTACGTTTCCGGAGTAGGGCAGTGACCGATAAATTCATCTCCATCGAAGGCATCGCGAAGCGCTATCCGGGCGCGGGCGCCGCAACGACGACCGTGTTCGAGAATCTGTGGCTGTCGATGGCCCGCGGCGATTTCTGTTGCGTGATCGGCCATTCCGGCTGCGGCAAAACCACAGTGCTCAACATCCTTGCCGGCCTCGATGCGCCGAGCGAAGGCGCCGTCATCGTCGACGGGCAGGCGATTTCCGGCACCAGCCTCGATCGCGCCGTGATCTTCCAGAGCCACGCGCTTTTGCCCTGGCGCACCGTGCTCGGCAACGTCGCCTATGCCGTCAGCTCGAAATGGCGGAGCTGGGATCGCGCCAAGGTCAGGGCGCACGCGCAGAGTTTCATCGATCTCGTCGGCCTCACCGGCTCCGAGCACAAGCATCCCTCCGAGCTGTCGGGCGGCATGAAGCAGCGCGTCGGCATCGCCCGCGCGCTCTCGATCACGCCGAAGATGATGCTGATGGACGAGCCGTTCTCGGCGCTCGACGCGCTGACACGCGGCACGCTCCAGGACGAGGTGCGGCGCATTTGCCTCGAGACTGGGCAGACCGCGTTCATGATCACCCATGATGTGGACGAGGCGATCTACCTCGCCGACAAGATTTTTCTGATGACCAACGGTCCAGGGGCGGTGCTCGCCGAAGTCGTCGAGAACCCGCTGCCGAGGGATCGCGGCCGCACCGATCTGCACCGCCATCCGCTGTACTACGCGTTGCGCAACCACATCATCGATTTCCTGGTGACGCGCAGCAAGACCTTTGCCGCCGAGACGCCCAGTCACGATCCGCGCAACGTGCCGGTGGTTCAGATCGGCAAGCCCGGACTGACGATCGCGTCGAATGGCGAAGAGCAACGACAGCCATGGATAGCCGGGCCCAGCCCCGGACTGACTGCGTGATTTTATAGACGCATGATCTGCGGAAAACCGCTTCACACTTTTCCGGATCATGCTTTTGAAGAGGAGACCCTGACATGAAACGCGAAGACCTCACCGAGAAGCTGCTCGACATCAAGCGCGAGAAGGGCTGGAGCTGGAAGCACATCTGCGACAAGATCGGCGGCTATTCCGAGGTGCTGATCGTTGGCGCGATCCTCGGTCAGATGAAATTGACCAAGCCGCAGGCCGCCAATGCCGGCGAGCTGTTCGGCCTGTCGAAGGCGGAAGTTGCCATGCTGAACGAAGTGCCGATGCGCGGCACCGGTACGCCGATGCCGCCGACCGATCCGCTGATCTACCGCTTCTACGAGATGGTGATGGTGAACGGCCCGGCCTGGAAGGCGCTGATCGAGGAAGAGTTCGGCGACGGCATCATGTCGGCGATCGACTTCGATATGGGCATCGAGCGCGTCGCCAATCCGAAGGGCGACCGCGTCAAGATCACCATGAGCGGCAAGTTCCTGCCGTACAAATATTACGGCGCCAGCGGCAACGTGCCGGAGTACGGCTTTAAGGAGGGGTGACCGCGGCGAAGGCGGCGCGCAGCTCGCCGACCGCCGCCATGTCGCGAACATAGGTGAAGGATCCCTTGTCCTTCATCTCGCGCGCGCAGTTCAGGAACGCGGCGAGCGCGTAGCGCGACATGGCCCCGCCGACGCTGATGCGCTTGACGCCGGCGGCAGACAATTGCGCAGCCGTCAGCGTCGGGTCGGCAAAGCCCATCACGTGGTTGAACGGCTTGCCGAGCGAGGCGACGACGGTCCGGATCGTGGCGAGATCGTAGAGGCCCGGCGCATACAGGACATCGGCGCCCGCGGCCTCGAAGGCCTGCAGGCGGCGAATTGTGTCGTCGATGTCCTTGCGGCCATGCAGGAAGTTCTCGGCCCGCGCGGTCAGCGTGAACGGAATCGGCAGCGCGCGCGCCATTTCGACCGCGGCCTGGACGCGCTCGACGGCGTGAGAAAAGTCGTAGATCGGGCGATCGCGGTCGCCGCTGAAATCCTCGATCGAACCCCCGACCGCGCCAGCCTCGGCGGCGCGCTGAATCGCTTGGGCGGCACGCTTCGGCTCATCTGCGCCGCAATTCTCGAGGTCGACGCTGACCGGCAAGTCGGTGGCTTCGACGATCGCGCGCGCGTTGGCGAGGATGACGTCGAGACTGACGCCGCCGCTGCCGAGCATGTTGGCCACCCCGAGGCTCGTGGTCGCCAGGGCCTCGAAGCCCATCGCCGCGAGCAGCTTGGCCGTACCGGCGTCCCACGGATTGGGAATGATGAAGGCTCCGGGCCGCTCGTGCAGCGCGCGAAACGCCGTCGCCTTGTCCAGCTGGCTCGTCATGGCTCGTCTCCGTGTTGTTCGTGCAAGCAGCCTTAGGAGCATTTCCGTCATCCGCCAAATTTGTTATTTCTTCGGAGATCATCAGTTTTTTGCATGAGGTCGCGATGGATAGTGACGCCCTCAACACCTTCCTGGCGGTGCATCGCAGGGGCGGGATCTCGAATGCCGCAAAATTCCTGCACCGTTCGCAGCCGGCGATTTCGCGCCGTATCGCCCTCTTGGAGCAGGAGCTCGGCGTGCCCCTGTTCGAACGGGTGGCAGGCCGCACCCGGCTCAGCGATGCCGGGCGCGTGCTGATCCCCTATGCCAAGCGCGCGGTTGCCGCGGCGCAGGACGCCGAACAGGCCATACGGGCGTTGACCAAGCAGAATTCGGGGCCGGTTTCGCTGGCCGTCACAGGCACGCTGGCCGATGGCCGCCTCTCGACCATCATGAAGCGGTTTGCCAGGGAAAATCCCGCCGTCACGCTGGCGCTGCAGACAGCGACCAGCGCGGAGGTCAGCGATCTCATCCGGCGCGGCGAGGCCACGATCGGCCTGCGCTACAACACCGACCGCTCCGGCGATCTCGCCTGCGAGCAGGTGCTGAGCGAGGCGTTGCAGGTCGTCTGTGCGCCCGACCATCCTCTGGCCGGAAAGCGCGTGAAGCGCCTCGCCGAGCTGCGCGGCGAGCGCTGGATCGCATTCCCGGAGACTCGCGGGCGTCGCGAGATCGCCGCGGCTCACGTGTTCGCGCTGTTTCTGACGCAGGGGACTTGGCGAAATCGAGTGGACGGCAGTGGATAGCCTCACCGCGCAGAAGCGGCTCGTGGAATCGAGCTTTGGCCTTGCACTCCTGGCGGGAAGCCACGTCGCGGAGGAGCTGCGTGCGGCCTCGATCGCGACGATCGCCGTGGGCGATCTTGCCGCGAACCAGGACATCGTCCTTGTCACGCGTCGTGGCGGCTTTCTGAGCGCGGCCGCCGATCGCCTGCTCGAGACCATCCGCCGCAACTATGCCGGGCCGGATGTCTCGACCACGCGGGACGCCAGAAAGCGGTCGGCGGCGCGCAAGGGTATTGCGCGCCGGCGCCTCGCCTGAATCAGTTATTTCCCCGCCTTCACCTCGGCGGCCGCCACCGCGATCAGCTCGCTCATCTTGGCGCGAATCGCCTGCTCGGTGACGGCGACCTTCTTGGCGGCGAAATCGGCCATGACCTTGCGCAGGACGTCGCCATCGCCGGCCTCCTCGAAATCGGCCGCGACCACCTCCTTGGCATAGGCGGTGGCGGCGTCACCGGTGATGCCGAGCTGTTCGGCCGCCCACAGGCCGAGCAGCCGGTTGCGGCGGGCCTCCGCCTTGAATTTCTGCTCCTCGTCGAGGGCGAACTTCTTCTCGAAACCTTCCTCGCGCTTGTCGAACTCGCTCATGCTTTGTTCCAAATCCCTCTGAATGGAGCGGGGGCCTTCGGTTGCGGCGACCCGGCTGCATGCCTACATAGAGAGCAGAAATAGGCAAAACAACGGGCCGTTAAGCCGCAGGCAAGACGGTATAAGTTGGTGCCGGACGGCCGGATCGATTGTGCTTGGACAGCCAATCGGATAGGTTGCCTAAGGCTTGGTTCCCGTTCTGTTTCCAAGGATTCGAGACGGGTTCCCAGCCGTTCACGGCAGCTCCGCTGTGGGTCCTAATCCTAGTCAACCGGAGCACACCAAATTCATGGATTTCAACAAAACACGGTACATCCCAATGAGCCGTCGGCGTCGCATTTATGAAGGCAAGGCAAAGGTTCTCTATGAAGGCCCGGAGCCCGGTACCCTGATCCAGCACTTCAAGGACGACGCCACCGCATTCAATGCGAAAAAGCATCAGGTGATCGAGGGCAAGGGCGTCCTCAACAACCGGATCTCGGAGTACCTGTTTCAGCACCTCAATGACATCGGGGTGCCGACCCATTTCATCCGCCGCCTCAACATGCGCGAGCAGTTGATTCGCGAGGTCGAGATCGTGCCGCTGGAGGTGGTGGTGCGGAACGTTGCCGCCGGCTCGCTGTCGCAGCGCCTCGGCATCGAGGAGGGCACCCAGCTGCCCCGTTCGATCATCGAATTCTACTACAAGAATGACCAGCTCAACGACCCCATGGTGTCGGAAGAGCACATCACCGCCTTCGGCTGGGCGACGCCGCAGGAGATCGATGACATCATGGCGCTCGCCATCCGCGTCAACGACTTCCTCACCGGCCTCTTCCTCGGCATCGGCATCCGTCTCGTCGATTTCAAGATGGAGTGCGGCCGCCTGTTCGAGAACGAGATGATGCGGATCATCGTCGCCGACGAGATCTCGCCGGACTCCTGCCGTCTGTGGGACATCAAGTCGAACGAGAAGCTCGACAAGGACCGCTTCCGCAGGGATCTCGGTGGCCTGCTCGAGGCCTATACCGAAGTCGCAAAGCGCCTCGGCATCCTCATGGAGAACGAGCGTCCGCAGGGCTCCGGCCCGGTGTTGGTGAAGAGCTGAGAGAGGATCTTTGACGTGAAGGCACGTGTCACCGTTACCCTGAAGACGGGCATCCTCGATCCGCAAGGCAAGGCCATCGAAGGCGCGCTGAAGTCGCTCGGCGTCGACGGCGTCGCCAGCGTCCGCCAGGGCAAGGTGTTCGACATCGAGCTCGCCGGCGCCGACAAGACCAAGGCGGAAGCCGTGCTGAAGGAAGCCGCCGACAAGCTGCTGGCGAATACCGTGATCGAGAATTATCGGGTCGAGATCGTCTAACGCGCGGGCGGCTTACAGCCACCCTGCACGACGGAATCGCCAGTACAGCGCGCCGCACGCCGTCAGCATCACGCCGAGCAGCATGTAATAGCCGTACTCCCATTCCAGCTCCGGCATGTGCTTGAAGTTCATGCCGTAGATGCCGGCGAGCGCGGTCGGGATCGCGATGATCGCGAGCCAGGAAGCGAGCTTCTTGGACACCGCCGTTTCCTGGGCCTGGCCGACCAGCAGGCTCGCCTCGAAGGCGAAGGCCAGCACCTCGCGCATGGAATCGATCCGCTCCTGGATGTTGCGGACGTGGTCGGTGACGTCGCGGAAGAGTGGCTGCATGGCCTGCCGCACCATCGACAGCTCGTCATGCTCCAGCCGGCGGCAGACCTCCACCAGCGGTCCGATTGCGTTGCGGAGCCGCAGGAGGTCGCGGCGCAGCATATAGAGCCGCTCGATCTGCGCTTTGGTGATCGCGTGCGCGAGCACGTCGTCCTCGATCTCCTCGATCTCTTCGTGAATGCTTTCGAGCACGGGGGAATAGTTGTCCACGATGAAATCGAGAATGGCATAGAGGATGTAGTCCTCGCCGCGGGCGAGCGCCCGCGGGCAGCTTTCGCAGCGTTCGCGCACCGGTGTGTAGGAGGTCGAAGCACCGTGGCGCACCGAGACCAGATAGCCATCGCCAACGAAAATGTGCGTCTCGCCGAAGGCGATCCGGCCTTCGACCAGTTGCGCGGTGCGCGCGACGATGAACAGAGCCTCGCCGTACTGCTCGATCTTGGGCCGCTGATGGGCGTGGTTGGCGTCCTCGATCGCGAGATCGTGCAAATCGAACTGCTTCTGCACCGCGCGGAGCAGCGCCATGTCCGGCTCGTGCAGGCCGATCCAGACCACATGGCCGGGCTTGGCCCGCCAGCTCGAGGCCTCGCTGATGGCGATATTGGCGACGCGCCGGCCGTCGACATAAGCGCCGGCAGCGACGACGCCCTCGGTGGGCACCGGCTCGGAGGGGGATGCGGGCAGCGACGGGATATTCATGGCTTCAATCCCGGGCAAATCGAGCGGTCAGACTGCGTGCGACCAGAGCCTGTGTACAAGGCCCTTTGCCGAGGCTAGCACTGGTAAAATCCCCGTCAAATGGTTATGTCTCTTGGCGAATTGGCCCCTCCGTGCCACCCCGATTCCAGCCACCGTCGGAACTTAAGCCATGAAAGCCGCCATCCTCGTCTTTCCCGGAATCAATCGCGAGCGCGACATGGCGCGTGCCTTGAGGCTGATCTCCGGCAGCGAGCCCGCAATGGTGTGGCACGCCGAGACCTCGCTGCCTGCGGGCACCGACCTCGTGGTGGTGCCGGGCGGCTTCTCCTACGGCGATTACTTGCGCTGTGGCGCGATTGCGGCACGGGCGCCGGTGATGGACGCGGTGCGCGACTATGCGGCCAAGGGCGGCCTCGTGCTCGGCGTCTGCAACGGTTTCCAGATCCTCTGCGAGTCGGGCCTGTTGCCGGGCGTCCTGATGCGCAATGCGCGGCTGAAATTCATCTGCCACGACGTGCATCTGCGGGTCGAGCGTTCCGACACGCCGTTCACCCGCGGCTACAATGCCGGGCAGGTGATCCGCGTGCCGGTCGCCCACGGCGAGGGCAATTACGAGGCGGACGAAGAGACCATCAAGCGGCTCGAAGGTGAGGGGCGGGTGCTCTATCGCTACTGCTCGGCCGACGGTGTCGTTGACGATAACAGCAACATCAACGGCGCGGCGCATTCCATCGCCGGCATCGTCAACGACAAGGGCAACGTGCTCGGCATGATGCCGCATCCGGAAAACCACGTCGAAGACATCATGGGCTGCACCGACGGCCGCGGCCTGTTCGCCGGCCTCGTCCAGCAACTGGAAAAAGCCGCGTGATTTCGTTCGTGCTGAAGCGGTCGCTCGCCGCGCTCGCGGCGTTGTCGTTCGCGACCGCTGCGTTCGCGCAGGATTATCCCAAGCGTCCTGTTACCATGATCGTGCCGTTCGCGGCCGGCGGCACCTCGGACGTGATCGCGCGGACCGTCGCCGAGCAGATGGGCATCGCGCTCGGCCAGACCATCGTGATCGAGAACGTCGCCGGCGCCGGCGGTTCGACCGCGCTGGCACGCGCCTCTCGTGCCGAGCCTGACGGCTACACCATCGCGATCGGCAATGCCGGCACCAATGCCGCGACCTACACCATCTATCCAAAACTGCCGTTCACGCCGGACTCGTTCGTGCCGATCGCCATGGTGGCGAAGACGTTCGGCATCGTCGCCGTGCGCAAGGATTTTCCGGCGAAGGACCTGAAGGAGTTCATCGCCTATGCCAAGGCCAATCCGGGCAAGATCAATCTCGGCCATGCCGGCGTCGGCTCGTCGAACTATTTGATCTGCAAGAGCTTCGTCACCGCCGCCGGGATCGACGCGACGCTGGTCGGCTATCGCGGCGCCGCGCCCGCGCTGACCGATGCGGTCGGCAGTCAGATCGACGGCGTCTGCGATGCGGCGGCGTCCGTCTCGCAGGCGATCAACGAGAAGCTGGTGAAGGGCGTCGTGGTCGGCTCGACCGTGCGGCTCGCGACGCTGCCGGATCTGCCGACGTCGGCCGAAGCCGGCCTGCCCGAGTTCGAGGCGCAGGGCTGGAACGGCCTGTTCGCGCCCAAGGGCACCCCACCGGCCGTCATCGCCAAGCTCAATGCCGCCGCGCGCACGGCGGTGGAAACCGACGCGGTGAAGAAGCGCTTCGCCGACCTCTCGACCGTTGCGCCCGACCCCGACGAGCACACGCCGGAGGTGCTGCAAAAGCTCGTGACGCGTGACGTCGAGAAGTACCGGAAGATGCTGGCGGACGACGCCAAGTAATAGCGGCATTCGGCTGCGATTTCATGAACTTGCATCGCGTTTGAGACGACTGACCCTCGTCGCGACGCTGGACGATCTCCAGAAGCAATGGCCGGACTTCGATTCCGCCGACACGCATCTGCTCTACGCCCGCGCGCTCGCGGAGAGTGGCCGCATCGACGAAGCGCTCGAGGAATATCACGCACTTGCCGGCTACTTCCCGGTGCCGAAGCGCGGGTGCGTTACGGCATGCTGCTGCAGATGGTCGGCCGTACCGCGCGAAGCGCGCATGGTCTTCGACGAGCTCCTGATCCAGATGCGGCGCGCGCCGAAATATCTGCGCAAGGCGCAGGCCGAATGGCTGTCGATCGCGGAGAAGCAGCTTTCGACCTGAAGGGGGCGTGCCAATCTCATAGAAATGCTAGGGATATCCAGGGTACGAAAGTGATCAGCAACAGGCCCAGGAACAGCCAGGCGAGATAGATCCAGATCCGGCGCATGCCGGCATCCGGCGGCACGTTGCCGATGATGCAGGCGGCGTAGTAGCAAAGGCCGAACGGCGGCGCGAACAGGCCGAGGCCCATGGCGAGGATCACCACCATCGCATAGTGCACCTCGTGGATGCCGAACTGCGCCGCCACTGGAAAAAGCAGGGGGCCGAACAGCACGATGGCCGGGATGCCCTCCAGCACGCTGCCAAGCACGATGAAAGCCAGCACCGAGATCAGCAGGAAGCCGTAGGCGCCGCCTGGTACGCCCGCCATGCGCGCGGCGAGATCATGCGAGAAGCCGGATTGCGCCAACGCCCAGGCCATCGCGCTCGCGGCGCCCACGATGAACAAGATCGAGCCGGAGAGCGATGCGGTCTGGACCAGCATCGGCAGCACATTCTTCCATGTCAGACTGCCGCGATAGATGATCAGGCCGAGCACGAGGCAGTAGGCGATGCCGATCGTCGAGACTTCGGTCGCGGTCGCAACGCCCTCGACCACGGCGCTGCGGATCAGGAACGGCAGGGCGAGCGCCGGCAGCGCCACCCAGAACGTTCTTGCGACCACGGATAGCGGCGCGCGAGCGACCTTGGCGGCGCCATTCTCCTCCGCGCCCGCCCGATAGCGCGCAACGAAAGCAAGCACGATCGCCAGCACGATCCCCGGCAGGATGCCGGCGGTGAAGAGAGCCGCGATCGACACGCCGGTGACGGAGGCGATCGCGATCAGCACGATCGATGGCGGAATGGTCTCGCTCATCGCGCCCGATGCCGCGAGCAACGACACCAATTCCCCATCCTTCATGCCGCGCTTGCGCATCTCGGGGAACAGCACCGGTGCGATCGCCGCCATGTCGGCGGTCTTGGAGCCGGAGATGCCCGAGACCAGTAGCATGGCGCCGAGCATCACATAGGACAGCCCGCCTCGGACATGGCCGAGCACTGAGGCGAGGAAGGCGACCATGACCCGCGCCATGCCGGTCTGCTCGACCAATTGGCCCAGCAGCACGAACAGCGGCACTGCGAGCAGGATCAGCGAGCTCATGCCTTCGTCGATCCGCCCGACCACGACCAGCAACGGGGTGCGCGTCGTGGTCAGCAGGAAAGCGACGGTCGCAAGGCAAAAGGAAAAGGCGATCGGCACGCCCGCCATCACGGCGCAGCCGAGCAGCCCGACGAAGAAGATCAGCAGGTTCCAGTTGCCGAGCGACTTCAGCCAAGGCCCGGCGAAATAGAGTGCTCCGGCGATCGCGGCAAACAGCATTCCAACGGCCAACAGGTCCTTCGCCGATCGCTTGACCAGCGTGAGGCAGATGCTGGCCAGCGCGACGATGCAGCCGACCGGAATCGCCGCGGCGCGGACCACGCCCGACCAGCCGAGCGCCGGCGTCTCCACGAACGCCTGATCTTCCACATAGTCCAGCGCCGGATGCAGGATGATCGCCAGGAACAGCGCGACGGAGCCGGCTGCGAGCGTCGAGGCCCAGGCCTCCGCGCGTGGCGACAAATGGGAGGTGAAGAAAGTCAGGCGCATATGCGCCGAGCGCTGCACCGCGATGGCGCTGCCGAGCATGGCGAGCCAGAGGAACAGGATCGAGGCGAGCTCGTCCGACCAGACGATCGGCCGATGGAAGACCCCGCGTGCGACGATGCCGGCGAACAGGATGATCACCTCGGCGACCACGGCGATCGCCGCCGGGATCTCCACCAGCCAGCGCAGCACCTGCTCCGGCCAGCGTCCCCGGATCGCCCGCGCGTCACCGAGCGTTACCGCCTCGGGCATGTCGACGACCGCGCTCATGCGAGCGCCCCGACGGCGGCCTCGAGCGTTTTCCAGTTGTCCTCACCGAACTTGCCGCGCCATTCCTTGTAGAAGCCGGCGCTCGACAATCCCTTGCGGAAGGCCTCCTTATCGGACACCTCGAAGCTGATGCCCTTGGCGACCAGTTGATCCTTCAGGGTCGTGTTGAGCTTCGCGGTATCGGCGCGCTGCTCCATCGCGGCCTGGTCGAATTCTTTGCGGACGATCACCTGCAGTTCGTCGGGCAGCGCCTTCACCGAACGGCGGTTGCCGAGGATGAAGAACGGATCCCAGATGTGATTGGTCTCGGAGATGTACTTCTGCACCTCATAGATCTTGCCTGCCTCGATGGTGACGAGGCCGTTCTCCTGCCCATCGACCAGATGCGTCTGCAGCGCCGTGTACAATTCGTTGAAGTTGATCGAAGTCGGGTTGGCACCCAGCGACTTGAACAGGGAGGTGAAGATCGGCGAAACAGGCACGCGGATCCGGTAGCCGGCGAGATCGCCCGGGGTCTTGATCGGCTTGGTAAACGACGAGATCTGCCGAAACGTGTTGTCGGCCGGTTTGGCCATGACAAGCGCGCCGGTCTTCTCGATCTGGGTTGCGATCAGCCTGCCGAGATCGCCATCCATCGCATTCCAGACCTGGCTGTAGTCGGAGAAGGCAAAGCCGACATTGGCGATTCCGGCCACAGGCGATACGGTCGACAGCACGGAGCCGGCGATGTTGAGGAAGTCGACGCCGCCGCTGCGGATCTGGGTCAACAGATCGGTGTCCGAGCCGAGCTGCGAGGCCGGAAAGAACTTGATCTCGAGGCGCCCGCCGCTCGCCTCCTTGATCCGCTTCACGGCTTGGTCGAGCCGGGTGTTGATCGGTTGCGTCAGCGATTGGCCGGTGGCGAGCTTGTACTCGAACTCGGCCGCTTGCGCCGGCCTGGTGCGAATGGCGACCAGAGGTACAGCCGCGGCAGCGGCAGCCATGAAATTGCGGCGTGAGATGGTGTGGCGCTGACCCGACATCGTTCGTCCTCCCCTGATGCTGTTGTGCCGCGCCTTGTCTTGTCGGCGCACGTGTTCGTTGCCGCGCGCAAACCCTGCGCCGGTGTTCTCAAAATCGCTTGTCTGGTGAAAGGGCTTAGCCTTGCGTCCTTCCCCCGGGCGAACCGGCGCTCCGCGCCGCCCTGTTTCCTCGATCAGCACCCGTCTGCCGCGGGTTGCCTTGAGCCTGAAGCCTAGATCGCTGGCCATGGGCGACAATTGAATTATATTCGCCGTCACTTTAGCTGGCCTAAAAGGTTTCCTGATGCAGATACCGTTTCGCGCCATCATCGTCTTCCACGCGGTGGCGCGCGCGGGCAGCATTTCCCGTGCGGCGGATGAATTGCGGGTCACCCCGTCGGCGGTCAGCCAGCAGATCCAGGCGCTGGAGCTGCATCTCGGCACGGCGCTGACCTCTCGGGTGGGGCGTAACATTACCCTGACCGAGGCCGGCGAACGCTATTTCGAGATGATCAGCCGCGAGATCGAGCACGTCACCGACGTCACGCAGCATGTCCGCGGCATCCGCTCCGCCACCACATTGACGGTGCGCGCCGCGCCGAGCGTATCGAGCAAATGGCTGCTGCCGCGACTGGCAAGCTTCGTCAACGCCAATCCGGACATCGAATTGCGGCTCGACGGCACCAATGAGCCGACCGATTTCCGCAAGGAGAATGTCGACCTCGAGATTCGCCATGGCGAAGGCAGCTGGCCTGGTCTGTTCGTGGAAAGTCTCGGCAAGGAGCGCTTCTTTCCGCTGTGTTCGCCTTCCTCGTTTGCTGCGGGGAGCCTCGTAGCCCAAGACCTGCTCAAGCACCGGCTGATCCATTCGGTGAAATCGCAGATGCAATGGCCGCGCTGGTTCACGGAGGCCGGCATCGAGCCTGCGGAACGCTGGAAGCGCGTGCTGTTCGACCGCAGCCACATGGCGATCGACGCGGCCGTCGACGGCCTCGGCATTGGGCTGGAAAGCGAACTGCTGGCCTGGCGCGAATTGCGCGACGGCCGCCTGGTTTGCCCCGTGAAAAACCCGCCGGAGGTCGCGCTGACCACGCAGTGGATCGTCTGTCCGCACGGCCATCTGCGCCATCGCAAGACCCGCACCTTCCTCGACTGGTTGCGCGGGGAACGCGAGGCCTGGAGCGGGCAGCAGACCGTGTCGATTGTTTAGCGCGCCTACATCGTCGCGGCAGATAATCTGAATTGCCCCCGGATTCGCCGCTGCCTAACGTTTCCGTACAAGGCGAACGCGGTCGGACTTCACGGCTGCAACAACGCCGTCATTCGAGGAACGCTTAAGGAAATCCAGATGAATCTCCATCGCATGCTGCTGGAGCGCAAGGCGGCCGGCAAACCTGTTACTATCGGCCTGATCGGGGCCGGAAAATTCGGCCTGATGTTCCTGTCGCAGGTGCGCCAGACCGACGGCATGCATCTCGTCGGCGTCGCCGACCTGAACACCGCCCGTGCCCGCGCGCAGCTCAAGCTCGGTTGCTGGCCGGAGGCGCAATATGCGGCAACCTCGATCGACGACGCGCTCAAGCGTGGCCGCACCGTCGTCACCGACAATGCGGACGCGCTGATCACCCACCCGGCGATCGAGGTGATCATCGAGGCGACCGGCGATCCCGGCGCCGGCATCCGTTTTGCGATGAAGGCGATCGAGAACGGCAAGCACATCGTGATGGTCAATGTCGAGGCGGACGCAGTCGCAGGCCCGATCCTGGCGCGCAAGGCGAAGCAGGCCGGCGTCGTCTATTCACTCGCCTGGGGCGACCAGCCGGCGCTGATCGCCGATCACGTCGACTGGGCGCGTGCCGCCGGCTTCAAGGTCGTCGCTGCCGGCAAGGGAACGCGCTATCACCCGACCTATCACCAGTCGACGCCGGATACGGTGTGGGACATTCTCGACAAGTACATGAAGATCAAGGATCGCAACTCGATCAACCCGAAGATGTTCAACTCCTTCGTCGACGGCACCAAGTCCGGCATCGAGATGACGGCCGTATGTAATGCGACCGGGCTTCATGCGCAAAGCGAGGGCCTGTCGTTCCCGCCGGCGACGCGCTTCGAGCACGCCGAAATCTGCAAGCCGAAATCCGACGGTGGCATGCTGGAGAAGTCAGGCGTCACCGAGGTCACGTCCTCGGTCTATCGTGATGGCACCGACGTGCCGCAGAGCCTCGTGATGGGGACCTATGTCGTGTTCGAGACTGACAGCGCCTATTCCGAGGAATGCTTCCGCGAATACAGCATGCTGCCGGACAAGACCGGCAAATATGCCTCGCTGTACCGCCCGATCCACATGATCGGGCTCGAGCTCGGCATCTCCGTCGCCTCCGCGGCGCTGCGCAAGGAGCCGACCGGCGCGCCGATCGTGTTCAACTCCGACGTGGTCGCGACCGCCAAGCGCAAGCTGAAGGCCGGCGAGGTGCTCGACGGCGAAGGCGGTTTCTGCGTTTGGGGCAAGCAGACTCCGGCCGACGCTTCACTGAAGCAGGGCTACTTGCCGCTCGGGCTCGCCCACCATGTCAAGCTCAAGAGCGATATCGAGCAAGGTCAGCGCCTGAAATGGGAGGACGTCGAATACGATCCCAATAGTTTAGCCGTGCGGGTGCGCCGCGAGATGGAAGCGGCCTTCCGGCAGCCGAACGTGGCTGCTTGATTGACGCTCGCAAAAAGCGCTTCACGCTATCGTAGCTTCAGCCGCTCCGCCGGCACTGTCATGGCCGCAACGCCGGCCATGACCAGCAGCAGGCCCAGCGCCAGGTTCGATGGCACGCTCTCGCCGAGCAGCAGCACGGATAGACCCACGCCGATCGGGATGCGCAAATAGCCTTGCGCGTTGGTGGCCAGCGTGCCGAGCCGGCCGAGGCAGACGTAGAACAGCATCAAGCCCAATGCGCTCGACACGATGCCCATGACGATGGTGGCGATGATCGCGGTCGGCGTCGGGTGCAGCGTCCAGGGCTGATCGATGACAAGCGAGGGCGGCAGCAGGATGATGCCGCCGAACAGCAACGAGCCGGCCGCCACCACCATCGGGTCGTACTCGGACAGCCTGAGGCCGAAGATCGTGGCGCAGGCAAAGGAGATGGTGGCGAAGAGGATCGCGATCTCAGCGACGATCTCGCTGCCAAAGCCGCGTAGCGCATCGAGGCCGACGATGAGAATCGTGCCGGCAAGGCCCAGGATCGCGCCCGCGAGCTTGAGCAGCGTTGCCGGTTCGTGCCGTGTGATCAGCGAGGTGATGAGGAAGGCGAAGATCGGCGTCGTCGACGCCAGCACCACCGTGTTCGACGCCGGCACATATTGCTGCGACCAGGTGATGATCAGGAACGGGAAGGTCGAGTTGATCAATTGTTGGGTCGCGAACAGCTTCCAGGCCTTGGCGTCGGTCGGGATCGTGACGCCGCGCATCCACAGGATCGCGAACAGGAACGCGGCCGCGATCAGCGAGCGCGCCGAGATGAAGGTAATGGGTGGAATCGTGTCCAGCGCGAGCTTCGCCAGCGGATAGGTCGAGCTCCAGCAGCAGGCGAGCGCGAACAGCAGCGCGTAGTCGTGCCAGCCGTGCGCGCCGGTGGCGGCCATGGACGGCGACGGCGTTGATGCGGACGCCATCGCGCGACCCGCCTCAGATGTGCTCTGCGGCACCTTGTTCCTGCTCCCCGGCGTACAAGCGCTTGGTGCAACTCTGGGCGAGGGGGCGTGAAAAGGGAAGCCGTCGAGCTATGCGTTTGGCTGGGGCTGCGGCTTCCGCTTCATCCGCTTGATCGTGCCGGAAAAGGTGAGCAGCAGTCGCTCGCCGGACATCATCTTGCCGCGCAGGAAGATCAGCGAGCCGCCGGCGCGGCTGACCTCGCCGGTGCATTCGATCAGCTCGCCCTCCCGTGCCGCGTCGAGGAATTCGCAGGCAAAGTTGGTCGTCACCGCCCGGCTGTCCAGGACGTGGGTGGCGATCGCGAACAGGGAGTAGTCGGCAAAGGCCATGTAGCAGCCGCCATGGACGTTGCCGGAGCCGTTGAGGTGCTTTTTCTCGACCCGGAAGGCGCTGCGGACGCTGCCGTCCGCCTCGATCCGGTGCCAGAACGGGCCGACATGGGACTCAAAACTGTCCCGAATCCAGGTCCGCCAGCCCTTAAATTCTCCCTCGGTGGCGACGTGGAGGTCGGGGCGGCGGGGAGCGGGCGCTTTGGTCAATTCGTGCAAGGAAATGGGCCTTCAATTACGGGTCTTTAGCCCTTAAATCCGATCCGTCCGCGCCGTGCAATTCCTGTTCCCGCGGGGCCCCCGGCGCAAAACGTGGGACAGCGGGAAAATGCGCCATAAAGGGCTTTTCCAAGCCCTCCGATGTTCCTAAGAACGGCCAAAGCCCGCCGAAAGCCCCGAATCCATGAAGAATGAACCCAAAATCACCCCCGAACTGGTTGCCGCCCACGGGCTCAAGCCCGACGAGTACGAGCGCATCCTCAAGCTGATCGGGCGGGAGCCGAGCTTCACCGAGCTCGGCATTTTCTCGGCGATGTGGAATGAGCATTGCTCGTACAAATCGTCGCGTATCCATCTGCGCGGCCTGCCGACCAAGGCGCCCTGGGTGATCCAGGGCCCGGGCGAGAACGCCGGCGTGATCGATATCGGTGACGGCCAGGCCGTGGTCTTCAAGATGGAGAGCCATAACCATCCAAGCTACATCGAGCCCTATCAGGGCGCGACCACCGGCGTCGGCGGCATTTTGCGCGACGTCTTCACCATGGGCGCGCGCCCGATCGCCTGCCTCAATGCGCTGAGCTTCGGTGCGCCGGAACATCCCAAGACGCGGCACCTCGTCTCCGGCGTCGTTGCCGGCGTTGGTGGCTATGGCAATTCCTTCGGCGTGCCGACGGTCGGTGGCCAGGTCCGCTTCCACACCCGCTATGACGGCAACATCCTCGTCAACGCGATGGCGGTCGGCCTCGCCGATGCCGACAAGATCTTCTATGCGGCCGCCTCCGGCGTGAACATGCCGATCGTCTATTTGGGCTCCAAGACCGGACGCGACGGCATTCACGGCGCCTCGATGGCGTCGGCCGAGTTCGACGACAAGTCCGAGGAGAAGCGCCCGACCGTGCAGGTCGGCGATCCCTTCGCCGAGAAGCTGCTGCTGGAAGCCTGCCTCGAGATCATGGAGAAGGGCTGCGTCATCGCGATCCAGGACATGGGCGCGGCGGGCCTGACCTGCTCGGCGGTGGAGATGGGCGCCAAGGGCGATCTCGGCGTCGACCTCGATCTCGATGCGGTGCCGACCCGCGAGACCGGCATGAGCGCCTACGAGATGATGCTCTCGGAGAGCCAGGAGCGCATGCTCATGGTGCTCAAGCCCGAGAAGGAAAAGGAAGCCGAGGCCATCTTCACGAAGTGGGGGCTCGATTTCGCCGTGGTCGGCTACACCACGCCGAGCAAGCGTTTCGTGGTCAAGCACGGCGGCGACGTCATGGCCGACCTGCCGATCAAGGAGCTCGGTGACGAAGCGCCGGTCTATGATCGCCCGCATGTCCCCTCCGCCGCGCTGCCGATCGTACATGCGCGTGACGTTGCGGCGCCGATAGGCCTCGGCGCGGCGCTGGAGAAGCTGATCGGCACGCCCGACATGTGCAGCAAGCGCTGGGTGTGGGAGCAGTACGACCACGTCATCCTCGGCAACACCATGCAGCGCCCCGGCGGCGATGCCGCCGTGGTGCGCGTGCAGGACGGACCGAAGGGCCTGGCGCTGACGGTCGACGTCACGCCGCGCTATTGTGAGGCCGATCCGTTTGAGGGCGGCAAGCAGGCGGTGGCGGAAGCCTGGCGCAACATCACCGCGGTCGGCGGCAAGCCGCTGGCGATCACCGACAACCTCAATTTCGGCAACCCTGAAAGGCCCGAGATCATGGGGCAGTTCGTCGGCTGCCTGAAGGGCATCTCGGAAGCCTGCCGCACGCTCGACTTCCCGGTCGTCTCCGGCAACGTCTCGCTCTACAACGAGACCAACGGGCGCGCGATCCTGCCGACGCCCTCGATCGGCGGCGTCGGCCTGCTCGACGATTTCACCAAATCCGCTTCGCTCGCCTTCAAGGCCGAGGGCGAGGCGATCCTGCTCGTCGGCGAGACCCATGGCTGGCTCGGCCAGTCGGTTTACTTGCGCGACATCTGCGGCCGCGAAGAGGGCGCCCCGCCGCCGGTCGATCTCGCAGCCGAAAAGCGCAACGGCGATTGCGTGCGCGGCATGATCCATGCGGGCACCGCGACGGCCGTGCACGATCTGTCGGATGGCGGCCTCTTGATCGCGCTCGCCGAGATGGCGATGGCGAGCGGCATCGGCGCAAAATTGCTCGCGGCGCCGACCGCGCTTGTGTCGCAGGCCTATTGGTTCGGCGAGGACCAGGCACGCTATCTCGTCACCGTGCCGGAAACGGAGGCCGGCCGCGTGCTCGCCAAGATGCGCGGATGCGAGGTGCCCTGCGTGCGGATCGGCACCACCGGGGGCGATGCGATCGCCATCGCGGGCGAGGCGCCGGTGGCGATCGACACGCTGCGCAAATCGTTCGAGCACTGGCTGCCGGAGTATATGGGCGGGAAGGCGGCGTAAGGCGTTCCCGCGCTCTCCGTCATTGCGAGGAGCAAAGCGACGAAGCAATCCAGACGGTCTCCGCGGAGGGACTCTGGATTGCTTCGTCGCAAGCGGCTCCTCGCAATGACGAGTTGAGAGACCTTGGCCTCACGATAAGGGGACCACTGCCGCTTGTGGCAAGACCCGGATTGCGCTTGCGCTCCATCCCATCTACTGGGTCACAGCACCTTCGTTGCCCCGGGGATCTGGCGCAAGGCGCGCGTTAGCGCCCAACTGAACGCGACTGTCAGCACGAACCCGATCGTCGCCTTGACGATCGCTGGCAGCTCATAATCAAACAGCCAGTATTGCAGCCAAAGCGCGATCGGGTAGTGCACCAAAAACATGCCGTAGGCGTCCGACTGCATCGGATCGAGTAGCTTGGCTGAGCCTGATTGTCTGAACCTCTGGAAAAAGGCCAGGATTAGAAACATGATGGCCACGCTGAAGACAGCGAAGCAGATGGCATAGAGCCCCTCATACCAGTTCGGCAGCGGCGACGGATTTCCCAGTATTTCGCGCTTGATGAAGATCAGTCCCCAGAGCAGGCAATACGGAACGATCGTCAAGACCATCCAGTCCCAGCTGACCTTCGCCATCCGGCCGTCTGCCGCGAGCAGGCCGCGATCCATATTCGCGACGCCAATGCCGGCACCGAAAAAGAAGTAGCTCGCATAGAGCATCACACGCCCGTGCTGCACCGAGAACGGCCCGAACTCGAACCAGTTGCCTGGTCCATAATACATCAGCCCGGGAACATAGAACGCTGCGGTGACGGCAAGCATGACCGCGAAGAACACGGCGGGCCGACGGCGACCGTGCAGCGAGAGGCGGTTGATCGGATCGAGCAGGGTGGGTGACAGCCGATGCAATATGCAGGCGACCACGTCGAATCCGAGCAGGACCCAAAGGAACCAGATCGGCCCGCTCGGCCACGGGCCCTTCGTGACCATATTCCACCAATATTCCGAAAAGCCGATCTCGGGATGGTGTCTCAGCGAGATGGCGTAATAGGCGAGCGGAATGATCGTGAATGCGCAGATCACGAACGGCAGGCCAAGCCGAAGCAGGCGATCTGCCAAATAGTTCAGCGGTCCCTTGCGGGCGATGCCCGACCACGCAAACAAGCCCGACAGGAAGAAGAACATCGCCATGAAGAAGCTGTCGGTGGCCAGCACGATCATGTCGAAGCCGAAGAAGAATTTCGGGTCGGTATGACCGAAGTAAGTATAGGGGATGACGGCATGGTGCAGCAGCACCACCAGCGTCAGGAAGGTACGGGCACGATCGAGCGACAAATTGCGCGTCTTGGCCTTGGGTGCGGCGTGTGCCTCTGCGCCGATCGTCGCCGAATGTGACATCGTCATCATGATTGCCCCGCGCTCCCGCCCCGGCCGGACTGTGCCGCCGGGAACCTGATTCAGCAAGGGCCGTTTGGGTCGCTCTTCAGTCCCGGACCCTTAGGAACCAGTTCCGCGTAGCGAAGTTAGGGTTCGCGAAAAGGGCGTGAGGCCGCAAGGGGCGGTACCAATTCGGAGCTGGCGATGACGATCCTGAAGTGGGCGCTGATCTTCTTACTTGTCTCGATCGTGGCGGGCGTGCTCGGCTTCACCGGCATTTCGGCCGCCTCCGCCGATATCGCCCGCTTCCTGTTCTACGTCTTCGTCGTGATCTTCCTGGTGCTGCTGATCCTGGGGCTCACGATCTTCAGGGCGTAGCTTAGGTCCGTCATTCCGGGATGGTGCGTCAGCACCAGACCCGGAATCTCGAGATTCTCAGGTGCGCAACTGCGCACCAGGGTTCGGTCCTGCGGACCGCCCCGGAATGACGGCATCCAAAACTACCCCACTTCCTCGATCTTCACCTTGTCCGGATAGAAGGCGAGATGGCCGGAAATCTCCGTCATCGCGGGGAAGGGCGTCTCGTAGGTCCAGATCGCGTTGTCCAGCGTCTTGCCGTCGGCTTTGACGCTGTAATAGTTCGCGTCGCCCTTGTACGGACAATGGGTGACGCGGTCGGTGCGCTCGAGCAGGGCCATGTTGGTGTCCTCCCGCGGCACATATTGCACCGCCGGATATTTGGCCTCCTTCAAGGTCAGCGCCTTGCTGGTCTCGGCGATCACGATGTCGCCGGCCGTGACGCGGACGCGCCGGGGATTTTGGGTGATGGTGATGGGGTGGTCGGGCCCTGGAAGCTTCATGATGTCACGCCTTTTCGATCAACCTGCCGCGCGCGGCACTTTGTCGTGCCTTCCTGTTGGGATCAGGGATATAGTGCCTGAGTGCGTGACGGTGAAGGCCGTTCACGCTAAGTTTGGCGGTGCCGGTGAGGGGACCCCGGCGAGCGATTCGAGACCAGAAGGAGCGAGACCAGAATGCCCATGGACGCCCACGATATCGAGGCGATGATCAAGGCAGCAATCCCCGATGCCGAAGTGACCATCCGAGACCTCGCCGGCGATGGCGACCACTATGCTGCGACCGTGATCTCTGAATCCTTCCGCGGCAAATCCCGCGTCCAGCAGCACCAGATCGTCTATCAGTCCCTGCGCGGCCAGATGGGCGGCGTGCTGCATGCGCTGGCGCTGCAAACCGGAGTACCCGGCGGGCCGGGCACTTGATCTGACGGGCACCTGATCCAAGCGCGACGGGGACGAAGATGGCTGCGGAGAACCCGCGCGGCGCGATGTTTCGCGTCATCGGTCCGAACCAGCACAGCCGTGTCACCAATGCCGAGCTGTTCTTCGACCTCGTCTTCGTCTTTGCCGTCACACAAGTCTCGCACACTCTGCTGCACCATTTTACGCCGCTCGGCGCGGTGCATGTCGCGGTGCTGTTTCTCGCAGTATGGTGGGTGTGGGTCTACACCGCCTGGGTCACCAACTGGCTCAATCCCGAGCTGACGCCGGTCCGCATCCTGCTTTTTGCGATGATGCTGGGCGGCCTCGTGCTGTCGACGACGATTCCGACCGCCTTCGAGGGGCGAGGCCTGTGGTTTGCGGTCGCCTATGCGACCATGCAGGTGGGGCGTACCGCATTCTGGCTGTTCGCGACCCCGCATCACCGCACCGCGGTGCGGCACAACGCGATTCGCATCCTGACCTGGCTCTCGATCTCCGCGGTGCTGTGGATCGCAGGCGGTGTCTCCGAGGGAGACACGCGGCTATGGCTGTGGATCGCGGTGGTGACCTGGGAGTACATCTCGCCGGCTGCGCGCTTCTGGGTCCCGAAGCTGGGCTTCTCGTCGGTCGAGGCCTGGGCCGTCGAAGGCGCGCACATGGCCGAGCGCTGCTCTCTGTTCGTCATCATCGCGCTCGGCGAGGCCATCGTCGTCAACGGTGCCACTTTTGCCGAGCTGACGTGGACCGCGGACAACATCCTCGCCTTCGTCTCGGCGCTGGTCGGCGCCATCGCGATGTGGTGGGTCTATTTCCACAAGGGCGCGGAGGCCGGCTCCGAGCGCATCTCGAAGTCCTCCGAATCTGGCCGGCTGGCGCGGCTCGCCTACACCTATCTGCACATGCCGATCGTCGCCGGCATCATCCTGACCGCGGTCTCGGACGAGCTGGTGCTGAAGCATCCTGCCGGCCATTCCGACCTGCGGACCATCGTGAGCACGATCGGTGGTCCCTTGGTGTTCCTGATCGGCACCATCCTGTTCAAGCACGCCATCCGCGGCTTCCTTCAGCTCTCCCACGGCATCGGCATCATCCTGCTGCTGGTGCTGAGCAGGTTCGCGTCGGAGCTATCGCCGCTCTGGCTTTCGGTCGCAACGACGGTGATCATGATCGTGGTCGCTGTGTGGGAGTCGGTGTCGCTGGGAGCGGCAACTGAGGAGTAGGCGCGGAGGCCTACTCGGCCACCTCCAGCGCGTGCACCGAGAACATCTTCGCCGCATCCGTCCAGCTTTCGCGCACACGCCAGCCCGCGCCATGTGCCAGTGATGCGAAACGGTCGATGCTGTATTTGTAGCTGTTTTCGGTGTGGATGCTCTCGCCCGGGCGGAATGAGAAGCTGGTGCCGAGCAGACGCACGGTCTGGCTCTTCCTGCTGATCAGGTGCATCTCGATGCGGTGCCGCTCGCGATTGTAGATCGCGCGATGGGTGAAGGCGGACAGGTCGAAATTGCCGCCGAGCTCGCGGTTGATCCGCACCAGCACATTGAGATTGAAGCGCGCGGTGACGCCGGCGGCATCGTTGTAGGCGTCGTGCAGTACCCGCTCATCCTTCTCGAGATCGGCGCCGATGATCATCTGCGCGCCCTTACCGAGGATATTGCGGGCGCTCTTCAAAAAGGCCTGGGCTTCCTGCGGCTCGAAATTGCCGATGGTCGAGCCCGGGAAGAAGCCGACCTTGGGCATGGATGCGACCGCCCTGGGCAGCTCGAACGGGGTAGTGAAGTCGGCGGCGACCGGATAGATGCCGAGCGTCGGGAAGTCCCGCTTCAGGCCGTTTGCCTGCGCCTTCAGGAAGTCGCCGGAGATGTCGACGGGCACATAGGCCGCGAACTTGCAATGGCCCAGGAGCAGGCGCACCTTGGTGGTCGCGCCGGCGCCGAACTCGACCAGCGCCGCATGCTCCGGGATGATCTTCGCGATCTCGCTGCCGCGCTCCCTCAGGATCGCAAGCTCAGTGCGCGTCGGATAATATTCCGGCAGGCGCGTGATCGCCTCGAACAGCTCTGACCCCGTCGCATCGTAGAAATATTTCGGCGACAGCTTTTTCGGCTGCTGCGAGAGGTCCTCGATCGCCTCGCGGGCGAAGGCAGTCGTCTGCTCGTCGGGGAGATGGGCTTCGGCCAAAGCGCTGGCGTGCACATTCATGATAGTCTCCTGAACGCGCTGTCCGGCGCGCATTTGTCGTCGGAATTTTTAGTCGTAGTCGGCGAGCCGCAGCCCCGTGAATTGCCAGCGGTGGTGCGGGTAGAAGAAGTTGCGATAGCTGATACGGCTGTGGCCTTCAGGGGTTGCAAGCGAGGAGCCGCGCAGCACCAGCTGGTTGACCATGAATTTGCCGTTGTATTCGCCAAGCGCGCCTTCGACGGCGCGGTAGCCCGGATACGGCGCGTACGAAGAGCGGGTCCATTGCCAGACGATGCCGAAGGCATCGTCGAGCTGGCCGGCGCGCGCGCCGACCTCCCATTCCATCTCGGTCGGCAGGTGCTTTCCGGCCCAGCGGGCGAACGCGTCCGCCTCGTAATAGCTGACGTGGCAGACCGGCGCGTTCGGATCGATCGGCTTGAGGCCGGCAAGCGTCATCACGTGCCACGCGCCATCGACCTCGCGCCAGTGGCCCGGAGCCTCCCAGCCCTCGTTGCTCACCGTGGCAAAGCCGTCCATCAGCCACAGCGTTGCGGTCCGGTAGCCGCCGTCGCGCATGAAGGCGAGCCATTCACCGTTGGTGACGAGATGGCGGGCGATCTTGACCGGGCCAACGAGGGCGCGATGCGCCGGCTTCTCGTTGTCGAAATGGAAGCTGTCGTCGACATGGCCAACGGTGTGGATGCCTTCGTTCAGAGACAGCCAATCCTCGCCGGCACGGGTCGCGGCCGGGAAGCGCCAGTCGGGATCATAGGCCGGGGAGACCGGATTCTGTGCGAAGGCGTGCAGGATGTCGGTGAACATCAATTCCTGATGCTGCTGCTCGTGATTGAGCCCGACCTCGACCAGCGGTGCGATCTCGCGCAGCTTGGCCGCGCCGGCTTCGCGGAAGAATTTGACGACGGCCGCATCGACATATCTGCGATAGGCGCCGACCTGGTCGGCGCTGGGACGGGTGATGTCGCCGCGGCGATGCCGGGCATGACGCGGGCCGGCGCTGACGTAATAGGAATTGAACAGGAATGCGAAATCGGGGTGGAAGGGCCGGTAATCAGGGCAATGTTCGCCGAGCAGGAATTGCTCCCAGAACCAGGTGGTATGCGCCCGGTGCCATTTGATCGGGCTCGCATCCGGCATGGACTGGATCTGCTGGTCCTCGGGTGAGAGTGGCGCCGCCCGGCGTTCGGTCTCGCTGCGGACGGTGAGAAACGCGTCTCCCAGCCGCTGGGCGAGCTTGCCCGGGTCGGAGGACGGTGACGAAAGCGGGGCGGCGGCCGTAGCTGAGGCTTGTTTCGTCACGTTTTTCTCCAGACAGGACAAGAGAACGTTGTTGGCGCTACCCGGTTCCAAAACCAAGGTTCGTCCTAGATAGGGGCTCCGTTACGGTATGAAAGTCCTCTCCGGCGATGATATTGATGTCATCAGCCTATGGACCGGCGGGGTTCAGACCGGCCGCCCAAGTCCAGGATGAGGCCCTTCGCCGCCATTTTACTTTGGGTGCACAACGGTTTGGGCTACATATATGGGCAGATGTCGGGTTAGATCGGCTGAGCCGGCCCGAGACAATTGGTGAGGGCTCTGCCCCGGAAGGACATGGAAATGAGCATCGAGGAATTCATCGCCAACGAAGTGAAGTCGAACGACGTGGTTCTGTTCATGAAGGGCACGCCGCAATTTCCGCAGTGCGGGTTCTCCGGCCAGGTCGTCCAGATCCTCGACCATATTGGCGTCGGCTATAAGGGCCTCAACGTCCTCGAATCCGCTGAGCTGCGCAACGGCATCAAGGAATATTCGAACTGGCCGACCATCCCGCAGCTCTATGTGAAGGGCGAGTTCGTCGGCGGCTGCGACATCGTCCGCGAGATGTTCCAGGCCGGCGAATTGCAGCAGCTCTTCTCCGAGAAGGGCGTCGTCGTCGCGGCTTGATGCATGACCCAGCTGACGCGCCGGGTCAGTGGCGCCGAGCTCGAGGTCATCGTTGCCGACATCACCACGCTCGGCGTTGACGCCATCGTCAACGCCGCAAATTCGTCTCTCCTTGGCGGAGGCGGCGTCGATGGGGCGATCCACGATGCTGCCGGTCCCGAGCTTCTCGCCGAGTGCCGGACGCTCGGAGGATGCCCGACCGGCGATGCCAAGATCACCAAGGGCTACCTCCTGCCCGCGCGCCATGTGATCCATGCCGTCGGCCCTGTCTGGCATGGCGGCAGCCGCGGCGAGGCGGAGGCGCTGCACTCGTGCTATCGTCGCGCGCTCGAGCTCTGTCAGGCCAATGGGCTGACCTCGCTGGCCTTCTCCGCGATCTCCACTGGCGTTTATCGTTTCCCGGCCGGCCAGGCCGCGAAGATTGCGGTTCATACGACCATCGACACGCTGCCGGCCGCGCCCTCGGTCAGCCGTGTCATATTCTGTTGTTTCTCGGAGCGAAGCGCCGCCCTTCACAGGGCCGTTCTGGCCCCGTACGGCAGCAGCCCTTGTGCGTGACGACGCGGTCAGTACACTCCGCCGGACCATGTTCCGGGGAGGGGGTATGATTTCACAATCTGGGCTGCGTGCGCTGGTCTGCGGCGCGCTGGTGTCGCTTGGCGCGATGTCGTCCGCGCATGCGGAGGGCGCCTACGAGATTCCGGCCGGCGCGCATTTCAACCAGGACAAGCTCGCGAAGGTCAGCGAGTTCTTCAAGAACGAGGTCGCCACCGGCAAGATCGCCGGCGCCACCGTGCTGATCAAGCAGCACGGCAAGCCGGTCTACCACGAAGCCTTCGGCGTGCAGGACGTGGTCAGCAAGGCGCCGATCACCGACAAGACGATCTTCCGCCTGTTCTCGATGACCAAGGCGATCACCTCGGTGGTCGCGATGCGATTGATCGAGGATGGCAAGGTCAAGCTCGACGATCCCGTCTCGAAATACATCCCGTCGTTTGCCAATGTGAAGGTCGGCGTCGAGAAGAAGGCTGAGGACGGCAGCAAGTCGCTCGAACTGGTGCCGCCCAACCGGCCGATGACCGTGCTCGACCTGATGCGCCACACCTCGGGCATCACCTATGGGTTCTATGGCGACAGCCTGGTGCGCAAAGCCTATCGCGAGGCCAATATCTATGCCGGCGATTTCGATCTTGCCGAGTTCGCCGAGCGGATCGCAAAACTGCCGCTGCACAACCAGCCGGGTGCGCTCTGGCAATATGGCCATTCCACCGACGTGCTGGCGCGTGTGATGGAGATCGCGGCCGGCAAGCCGCTGATCGACATCATGCGGGAAAAGCTGCTCGACCCGCTCGGCATGGTCGATACCGGCTTCTTCGTTACGGTCCCCGAGAAGCAAAAGCTCCTGGCGCAGCCGGTGCCGAACGACAGCGATTTCCGGGTCGGCCGGATCAACGATCCGACCGTGGTCAAGAAGATCCAATTCGCCAGCGGCGGCATGGTGACGACCATGGCCGACTATGAGCGCTTTGCGCAGATGCTGCTCAACGGCGGCAGCCTCAACGGCAAGACCATCCTCAAGCCCGCGACATTCAAGCTGATGGTGACCGATCAGGTCGGCCCGAAATCGGGCGTCGACCGCGACTATTTCTACTTCCCCGGTGACGGTTTTGGCTTCGGCCTCGGCCTCGCAGTCCGCACCGATCCCGGCAATGCCAAGCCGCCGCCACCCGGCGATCTCGGCGAATTGAAGTGGGACGGCGCCTCCGGCTGCTATTTCGTGATCGACCCCAAGCAGGACGTGTTCTTCGTCCTCCTGGAGCAGACCCCGACCGAGCGCCAACGGGTGCAACGGACATTGAAGCAGTTGGTCTATGAAGCCATGGAGAAATGATGTGTGCGGGCGCCGCGCGCTGATCGCGGCGCTCATTGTTCTGTTTGGCGTGGTCGGTGCGCGTGCGGGCTCCGAGCGCGCTGCGCACAAATTCTCGCCTGAAGGCCTCGCAAAGGTCTCCGACTACATCCGGAACGAGATCGCCACCGGTAAGATTCCCGGCGCCATCCTGCTGCTCCAGCAGCACGGCAAGCCGGTTTATTACGAGAACTTCGGCGTCCGTGACGTCGCGACCGAGATCTCGATGAGCGCGGACACGATCTTCCGCCTCTATTCGATGTCGAAGCCGATCACCTCGGTCATGGCGATGATGCTGGTCGAGGAGGGCAAACTCTCGCTCGACGATCCCGTCTCGAAATACATTCCGGCCTTCGCCAAGATGAAGGTCGGCGTCGAGACGAAGGCCGAGGACGGCAAGGTCGCGCTGGTGCTGGAAGCGCCGAATCGTCCCGTCACGATCAAGGACCTGCTGCGCCACACCTCGGGTCTGCCGTATGGCTATCATGGTGGCGGCATCGTGCGCGAGCTCTATGCCGAGGCCAATCTGTTCCAAAGCAATCTGAGCAATGCCGACTTCGTCGCGAAGATCACGACGCTGCCGCTGGTCGAGCAGCCGGGCACCGCGTGGGATTACGGCTTCTCCACCGACGTGCTCGGCCGCGTCGTCGAGGTCGCTTCCGGAAAGACGCTGCTCCAGTTCGAGAAGGAGCGACTGCTCGATCCGCTGGGCATGACCGAGACCGCGTTCTTCGTTGCCGATCCCGCCAAATTCCCGCGCGTTGCCGAGCCGATGCCGGAGGATCGCAACATCAACCCGACCACGCCGGTTCGCGACAGCAGGCGGCCGTCGAAGTGGGAATCGGGTGGCGGCGGCATGGTCGGCACGATCGGCGACTACGCCCATTTCGCGCAGATGCTGCTGAATGGTGGCCTCTACGAGGGACGGCGTTATCTCAAGCCCGAGACCATCGCGCTGATGGCGTCCGATCACATCGGACCTGAGACGAAGATCGCGCGCGACCAGAACTATTACCCGGGCGACAGCTCCGGCTTCGGCCTCGGCTTTGCCGTACGCATCTCGGTGCCGCCGGGTACGGCGTGGCCGCTTGGCGAGTATCGCTGGGACGGCGTCGGCGGCACGTTCTTCTTCATCGATCCCGAAGACGATCTGTTCGGGATCTTCATGGTGCAGACCCCCTCGCAGCGCGGCCGGATCCAGCTGGCGCTGAAGACGCTGATCTATCAGGCGATGGGGCGGTGATCGGTTTCGCCGCCTTCGTAGCCCGGATGGAGCGAAGCGCAATCCGGGATTCTCACCGCGCCGATAGACTCCCGGATTTCGCTGCGCTCCATCCGGGCTACGGTAATTACGCCCTGCGCACGATCTCCCTGACGTATCCGATCGTCTCCTCGATCTGGCTCGCATTGACGTCGAGATGGGTGCAGGCGCGGATGCGGCCGTCCATCATCGCAAGCGTCACGCCGCGCTGGCGCAGCGCTGCGACCATCTTGTCGCCGGCAACGCCGGCGCCGTCGGGCTTGAAGAACACCAGATTGGTCTCGGGCTCCTGCACCTCGATGCCAGAAATCTGCGACAGCCCGCGGGCGAGCGCGCGCGCATTGGCGTGGTCGTCGGCAAGGCGCTCGACGTGATGGTCGAGGGCGTAGATGCAGGCCGCGGCGCAGATGCCGGCCTGCCGCATCGAGCCGCCGAGGCGCTGCTTCCATTGCCATACCGCGTCGATGAAGGCGCGTGAGCCTGCAAGCACGCCGCCGATCGGCGCCCCGAGGCCCTTGGAGAAGTCGATCCAGGCCGAATCCCATCCGGCGGTCATGTCGCGCGGCGAGATTCCGCTTGCCACGGTGGCGTTGAGCAGGCGCGCGCCGTCCATGTGGGTGATGAGGTCGTGCTGCTTCGCGATCGCGACGATCTCGTCCAGCGCCGCCTTCTTCCAGATCGTGCCGCCGCCGATATTGGCGGTCTGCTCGACGCTGACGACGGTCTGCGGCGGCTGGTAGCGCGTGCGCGGATGCAGCGCCTTGCGCAACGTCTCCGGCGTGAACTGGCCGTCGGCGCCCTTCAGCTGGGTGACCTGGAAGCCGCCGATCGCGGCATGCGCGCCGCCTTCGCGGGCGATGATGTGCGCGGTCTCATGCGCGAGGATTTCGTCGCCGGGACGGCAATGCACCAGCGTCGCGGTGACGTTGCACATCGTGCCAGAGGGCATGTACACCGCGGCTTCCTTGCCGAGCAGATCGGCTACGCGCTCGCACAGCGCGTTCACGGTCGGATCGTCGCCGACCTGCTCGTCGCCGACCTCCGCCCGCGCCATAGCCTCGCGCATCGCGGCCGTCGGCTTGGTCTGCGTGTCCGAGAGCAGATTGATGCGCACCGGCGGCGCCTTGGGATCGACGGGGGGAGGGGTATAGAGCATCAACTTGCTCCCTGAGGGATTGGCATTCACTCGCGGTCAGCGAGTTCTAGGTGGGCGTCGGGCGGCGTGACGAAACCGCATAATTAACGATTTCTGTTTCGGTCACACGATAATCGATCAGATAAGGATAAGGGTTGACTGGCAAGCGGCGCACGTATGCACGAGTGGTCTGCCGCCCTGCATAAGGATGGTCCTGAAGCAGCGCGATAAGCGCGACAATGCGGTCGCGGACGTGGCCTGCTCCCTGGGGCGAGCGCGCTTCGATATAGGTCAGGGCTACGTCGATCTGGGCAAGCGCCCGCTTCGTGTAGCGGACCTTCACAGCCCGTGCTTGGCCCACATCGCGCGAACTTCATCGGTGCTAGCCAGCTCACCGCGGGCGATTTCAGCTTCGGCCTCGGCGAGATCCGCCTCTTCCGCCGCCGTCAGCTGGATCGGAGGCTGATCGACTCCGGCGAGTTCAAGCAGCGCTCGCGCCAACTCATCCTGCTCTGAATCGGGCAGGCCGGAAACCTTGCTAAAGGCCTCTTCCAGAAGACGCGTCATGGTCAACTCCGCTACGTGCAAGCATAGCACGGATGGGATGAGACAGGGGAGTGGCGGCCTGAAACGAAAAAGGCCCCGGAAACCGGGGCCTTTGAACGTCGATCTGCCGAAACGATCAGCGCGAATAGAATTCGACGACCAGATGCGGCTCCATCTGCACCGGGAACGGTACGTCGGAGAGGCCGGGGATGCGCGCGTACTTCGCGGTCATCTTGCCATGGTCGACTTCGAGATAGTCGGGAACATCGCGCTCGGGGAGCTGGCTGGCTTCGAGCACGTGAGCGAGCTGCTTGGAGGCTTCCTTGACCTCGATCACGTCGCCGACCTTGAGCTGGTAGCTCGAGATGTTGACCTTGCGGCCGTTCACCTTGATGTGGCCGTGGTTGATGAACTGGCGCGCGGCGAAGATCGTGGAGACGAACTTGGCGCGGTACACGACCGCGTCGAGACGGCGCTCGAGCAGGCCGATCAGGTTCTCGCCGGTGTCACCCTTGAGGCGGCTGGCTTCCACGTAGATGCCGTGGAACTGACGCTCGCTGATGTTGGCGTAATAGCCCTTCAGCTTCTGCTTGGCGCGGAGCTGCACGCCGAAGTCGGAGAGCTTGCCCTTGCGGCGCTGGCCGTGCTGGCCGGGGCCGTATTCCCTGCGGTTCACGGGGCTCTTCGGGCGGCCCCAGATGTTCTGGCCCATACGGCGATCGATCTTGTACTTCGCCTCACTGCGCTTAGTCATCGCGTCCTCTTCGGTTGCATGGTTTGAGGAAACGCGCCCTCCTGTGTGACGGGCCAGGCCCGGCACCGACAGGTCCGATCCCCAAAGCTTAAGGGACAGGACCACGGGTCGCGAAACGCTTCGCGGGCCGAAATCGGCCCGCGAGCAGGCGGCTTTTAGGGGAGTTTGGGGTTCGCTGTCAATGCAAATGCCCCCGGAATCAGGTCCTTACTGCCCGGATGGGCTTGGGGCCGGCTGCCCGCAATTCGGCAGCGATTTCAGTGTTGAGGACCTGTTCCAGCCGGGTCAGGACCCGGGCGATCGGGGCGGCATCCGTCACCCGGTGGTCCCAGCGGATCACGACATGAATGGTCTGGTCCGCCTCGGCCACCCCATAGCTGATGACGAAGGGGCCCGGCGTGATGGGGTGGAGCTCGCCGCCGCCATAGGCGGCCACCGAGCTGACCGCGAAGCTGCCGAACCAGTTGCCGCGCTGCCGGCCGAAATTCAGCCCCACCGCCCAGGACAGGCGCCGCAGCGGCAGGGGCAGGCGGGTCGCCCGCATGATCTTGCGGAACATCGGGACGTCCTCGACCGGCGCCGTCTTGGCGCGTCGGATCTCGGCGTCGATCTGGCCCAATGGCAGGGCTTCCGGGGCCGATATCCGCTGCGGCAGCACGCATTCCTCGCCCCGTTCGACCCGGGCGATGGCGACCAGCGCCACGCTCTTCGGCAGCTCGTAGAGCGATGGCCAGGGCCATTTGGCATAGACGGTCCGCAGGATCGGCTCGTCCTTGGCGACCAGGGCGAAGGCCTTGACGAACATCGCCGCCCAGCCGGCAGGCGCCATCGCGCCGGCGCGGGATTCGAGCAGGGGGCGGATATCAAGCGAACGGGAGAGCGAGACGAAGGGCACGCCCATCGAGGCGCGCATGAGGTCGCAAATCAGGCGGCGTCGCAGCGAGATGGTCTTGGGCGTCCCGCGCATTGGTCTCCGGTTCCTGCAGATTGAAATATGTGCAGCGAGCGGGTCATCCGCTCGCCGCGTGATCTAGCACGAACCAACCCGCTTGGGCTCGGTCGGTTCGTCGCATCAGGGCGCCGGCGAGGCCAGCGGCTTGGCCGGCGTAAATTACAAGCACTTTCAATGATTTGTTACCATGGGGTTTGGCGTCGCGCACGGCGCCTGCTGGGATCTGGTAGGAATCGCCGGCCTCCAGATGCTTGTGGAACCGTCGACCCTGGCAGTTTCCGGCAAGGCCGAGATCGGCTTGTTTAGCGCCTGATCCCTTCGAACGCCGCCATGATGCCACGCTGGAACAGCGACCAGTCGAAGCCGAGCGCGATCGCCCGGTAGCCACGGTCGATCAGGGCGTTGGCCTGGTCGGCGGTGCGCGCCACGCCCCCGATCGGCACGCCGCTTCTGAGGATGCCGGCCTCCGCGCGGGCGATCAGCTCAAGCAGCTCCGGATCATCCATCCGACCGCGCTTGTTGATGGAGGTGGCGAGATCGCCGGGGCCGATCACCGCGACGTCGATGCCCGGCGTTGCCATGATCTCGTCGATGCGATTGACGGCATCGACATGCTCGATGGTGATCATGCAGATCATCTCATCGTCGGCGCTGGCCATGTAGTCCGGCATCGACTGGCCCCAGCGGAACGGCGCGTGGAAGGGACCCCAGAGCCGATCGCCGCGCGGCGGGTAGCGCACGCTGCGCACTGCTTTCTCGGCATCGTCTCGGTTGGTGATCATCGGGAAGTTGATGCCGAAGGCACCGATGTCCATCGGCGCTTTCGCAAGCCATGGCTCGTTCGCGGCGATCCGAACCAGTGGCGTGCATGGCGTGCCCGTGGTCGCGGCGATCATCGCATGTGCTTCGGTCAATCCAATCGGGCCATGTTCGAGATCGACGATGATCCAGTCGAGCGAGCGCGCCATGATCTGCACCATCTGCACGCTCGGGATCGTCGCGATCGCGCCGAAGGCGGGGCGCCCCTCGCGCCAGAGCTGGCGGAGACGGTTGAGTGGTGTGGAGGGGACCGACATGGGAAGGCCTGCGGCAAGGTGACGACGGCAAAGCCTAGCAGCGCGCCGTTGCCGCGCAAAGTCAGGCCAGGGCGCGGCCGCCGAAGAACGGTGTCAGCATCGCCGAAAGGCCATGCACGCGGTTCGAGGTGAAGATCATCTCGGCGCCGGACTGCGCGATGCCGACGATCCGCGGCCCAAGCAAATCCGAGACGCGGCGGGCGATCGCGGGCGCGGGGTCGATCCACTCGACCGGCCAGGGCGCCAGCCGTTTCAGCCGGTCGAGCAGCAGCGGATAATGCGTGCAGGCGAGCACCACTGTGTCGGTGCGCGATGTCGCATCCCCGGCGTCGCCGACGAAACAGGGAGCGAGTTCGGCGAGGATGGCCTCGTCGCTGATCGGAGCGCCGCCGAGCTCGGCTTCAGCCAGCGAGGCAAGCTCGGGTGAGCCGACCAGAGTCACCTCGCATCCTTGCGCGAAATCGCGGATCAGAGCTTTGGTATATTCCCGCTTCACCGTGCCCTTGGTGCCAAGCACCGAGACGCGGCGGGTCTTCGACTGCGCGCAGGCCGGCTTGATCGCCGGCACCGTGCCGACGAAGGGTACGGAATAAGCGGCGCGCAAGTGAGACAGGACCAGGGTGGATGCCGTGTTGCAGGCGATGACGATGAGGTCGGGATCATGTGTGCCGATCAATTCACCCATCAACGGCACCACGCGGGCGATGATCTCGTCCTCGCCATGGTGGCCGTAGGGGAAGAAGGCGTCGTCGGCGACATAGACGTAATGCGCGTCCGGGCGTGCGGCGACGACCTCACGGAGCACCGTGAGTCCGCCAAGGCCGGAATCGAACACCAGGATGGTCGGGGAGTTGGTCACGTCATTACCTTAAGGCGCCATGGTTACCATTCGGTTTTTAGGGCGGTTTTGCGGCGGGACCGCCCCAGCGCCAATCTGGAAGGGTCGAATGCGCTGCGGACGGGGACATATCCGCAAAATTGCGGGGAGCCGTTGTGTGCTAGACGGGCCGCAACGCCTTTGGCGTTGCGGCGCAGAGCCGGGGCGGTCACGCGATCCTGTTCGTGGTGGCCGCCCGCTCCGTGGCGAGCTGCTTCTGCAGGCGATCGATGTTTTGTAGGAGGCGCTGGCTGGTCAGCACCAGGAAGTAATAACCGAACTGCGGATCCTGGAAATAAATCTCGAGCAGCCGGTCATAGGTGATCGTCAGCACCTGTCCGTCTTCGATGCACTCGATCGTTCCGGTGCGCCGGTTGTCCGGCGTGAGAAAGCCGAGCTCTCCCATGAGAGTTCCCGGCCCGATCTCGACATTGATCTCCTTGACCAGGAATTTTCCGGTGACCGTGAGGAGCATCTCGTTGGCGGGGTCGCCCAGCCTGAACAGCGTGTCGCCATGGCGATATTTGCGCTCGGTCATGAACGGCTTGAGCCATTCGATCGACATGTCGCCTTCGGCCGCATGGCGCGCCTTCTTGACCAGCTTGAGCATCTGCCGCAGCCGCAGGGCGTTGATCGGCAGCAACAGAAGATACAGGAGGAACGTCGAGACGTTGGCGGAGAGCGCGCCGAAAACGGCGAACAACGCGCAGCCGATCATGTTGGCGACGCGCAGCGGCACCATCGTCCGCATCAAGAGGGTGGCGACGAAGAAGACGGCGCCGACCGCGGCGAACAGATTGGCCAGCGTGATGTTGTGGACGAAGATCTCCAGCAGCCGGTTGAAGATGGCGTCGTAGGTGACGTTGTTTGGATCGAGGCCCATCTGGACCAGGATCTTCGCGATCCTGAGGTTGTCCGTTGCCGCATCGAGAATGCGGTCGAGGATCGAAGAAACGTCTGCGCTGCCGGACGGCATGGTACTAACCCCGCGTAAGGCCTTCAGTCCTGCTCGGTATTCGTATAGCCGAAATCGAATGACGGCCGCCTGAAATGAAGCCTTTGGCCATCATGCCGCAAGAGGCAAATTTTAGCTTGATCGGGCGTTTCGGCAATTGCCCCTTTGGTTGTGCGTCTGCCCGCAACGCGGCCGTGATTCGGGGGACTTCAGCGTCGCGGATGGGCCTGGGACGCCGGACGCCGGGGCCGCCCGATCTCCGCCTTAGGGCTTGGCGGTGGGTTGCACGACCTGTTGCTCGACGAGGCCAAGACGTCCGGGCAGCGAGCCGGCGCGCAGCAGCATGGCGACGCTGTTGGCCTCTTCCAGGGTGAAGTTGCCGGAGATCTGGCCTGAGCCGCCGGTGATGGGCTCGCGGATCACGGGAGCGGCGATCACCTTGTCGTCGAGCACGATTGCGAAGGGCCTTCCGATGTTCTCTGCGGTGATGTGGGCGAAGCGCCGCGTGCCGCGGCCGTTGAAGCGGAACGAGGCGATCGGCTCCTTCGTGTCGCTCGTAAATCCCGGTCCCGCATAGCTGATGTCGTCGCCGTCGAGCGCGCTGTCCTTGGCAACGAGATAGGGAAGCTTGTCCTTGAAGCCGAGCAGGACTTCCGTGCCAGTGGGCGGCGTGCCGGATCGCGCCTGCTCCGGCGGCATCGAGAGATCGATCAGGCGGAAGCTGACCCGCACCTTTTTGGCGAAGATTGTGGTGATGCGCTCGGGCTCCATCGCGCCCGGCAGGAAGATGCGGATGCGGTCCGTTCCCTCAGGCTGGACGCTGGCGAGTGTGACGCCGGCGTCCTTGAGGCGCTGCTCGATCATAGCGATGGAATCTTCGACGAGATCGTGCAGCCGTGCGGCGGATGCGGCGTCGGTCGGCGCGAGCCTGATCAGTCCGTCGCCGGCGTCGGTCACGGTGAGCGCGTGCATGGGCAATCCCTCCGCCGCCGAGGCGAGCTTGCGCGTGAGCTGTTCGCTACCTTTGGCGTCCGCGATCTTCACTTCAACGCCGCCGTCGCGGATCGCAAGGCCGGAGAAGGCGATCCGTCCCTCGCGCAGAATCTTGTAGGCGTCGTCGCGCAGATCCGTGATGACTGCCTCCCGCAAGCCATCGGTGTCCACCTTGTAGACGATGCGGGATCCGCCCAGCTTCTCCATCTTGTCGGCGACGAAAGCCGCGACCTTGGCGCGCATCTTGTCGAATTGAGTGTCGGCCAACGCCACGCGAGGCAGCACGATCGCCATGGCGAGTCCGACGAGCAGCCTTGTGATGGGGTTCCGCAGATGCGTAGGCATGATCACCTCAAGTCTTGCGGCAGGACGCTGGCGGGGGAGTCCGGCGCCAGTTTCTTGGTCCCCGGATGGAGCGCGGAGGTTCAATATTGGTCTGGATCGAGGCCGACCGCCGCGGCCGGTAGGCGATAGACGAACGCCAAATCATCCATCATTGTGTTCCCGCTCGACCGGCAAATCGGTCGAGGCCTCGCCGAACCAAAATGTCAAAAGACAGGGGGCGGGGACATGCATCTGAGGGAGGACGGAATTCCATGGCGGGCATCCATGCGCTCGATCGGCTCATCGGCAACGACTATCCGGATTTCTTGACGGACGCCGACGTCCGGGCCTTCGAGCAGATTCCTTATGCCGATCGCGTCGCGGCCGAGAGCACCTATGACGCGATCAGGCTGGGTGCAGCGCGCAACCCCGACGGCGCGGCGATCCAGTTCCTCCAAAACGCCGATCCCACCGACACGCCGGTCGTGGTCACGTATCGCGATTTCATCGCGCGCGTCACGCAGGCCGCCAACATGTTTCACGCGTTGGGAGCGGAGAAGGGCGACGTCATCAGCTTCATGCTGCCGCTGGTGCCGGATGCCTTCGTGACGCTGTTCGGCGCCGAAGCCGCGGGCATCGCCAATCCCGTCAATCCGCTGCTCGAGCCGCACCAGATCGCGGAGATCCTGGAGGCCGCGAACACGAAAATCCTGGTGGCGCTTGGGCCGATGCCCGGCACCGACGTCTGGCAGAAGGTCGAGCAGATCCGCCCGCAACTGAAGCATCTCAAGGCCATCGTGCAGGTGTTCGGCGGCGGCGATCCCGCCAACGGCATCTTTGCCTTCGGCGACCTGATCAAGCAGCAGCCGTCGGACCGGCTTGTCAGCGGGCGCAAGATTTCGGGTGCCGACATCGCCGCCTATTTCCACACCGGCGGCACCACCGGCACGCCGAAGCTGGTGCGGCATACCCATGCCAACCAGGTCTATCAGGCCTGGGCGCTCAATCTGCTGCTGAAGGCGAAGCCTGGCTCCAATCTACTGTTCGGAATGCCGCTGTTTCACGTCGGCGGATCGTTGACGCAGGTGCTGCTGACGCTGTCGAGCGGCGGCTCGCTGGTCGTACTGTCGCCGAGCGGCTGGCGCAATCCGAATGCGGTGAAGAACATCTGGCAGCTCGTCGAGCGCTACAGGCCCGACGCGCTGTCGAGCGTGCCGACGGTGCTCGCCGCTACGCTGGCGGTGCCGCCGGGTGGTGCAGATATTTCGAGCTTGAAATATGCCGCCGGCGGCGGCTCGGCGATTCCCGTCGCTGTGGGCTCGGCGATCCAGGACAAGCTCAAGCTGCCGGTGATCGAGGTCTACGGCATGACCGAGACCTCGAGTGTGCACACCCTGGCCTATCCGTCGCGGCCGATCCGGCTCGGCTCGGTCGGCCTTCCCATGCCTTACGCGCGCGTGCGCATCGTGCAACTCGATGCCGATGGCCGCCTGATCCGCGACTGTCCGCCCGACGAGATCGGTGTCGTCATCATGGCCGGGCCGGGCGTGTTCGGCGGCTATCTCAACGACGAGCACAACAAGGGCGCTTTCGTCGACGAGGTCTGGGTCAATTCCGGCGATCTCGGCCGGCTCGATGCCGACGGCTATCTCTGGATCACCGGCCGCGCCAAGGACCTCGTGATCCGCGGCGGTCACAACATCGATCCGGCGCCGATCGAGGAGATCATGTTCAGGCATCCCGCCGTCGGCTTCGCCGCCGTGGTCGGCCAGCCCGACGCCTATGCCGGCGAGCTGCCGGTGGGCTACGTGCAGTTGAAGCCGGGCGCGAGCGTCGAGCCGGGCGAGCTCGAAGCGTGGGTGCGCGAGCGCACGCCGGAGCGCGCCGCCGTTCCGGTGCAGGTGATTCCGATCAATCCGATGCCGGTGACTGGGGTCGGCAAGGTGTTCAAGCCGCAACTGCGCTGGGATGCGGCCGAACGCGTGTTCACCAAGGTGCTGGCGCCGCTGGTCGCGCGCGGCATCGATTGCAAGGTCAGTGTTGGTGCCCATGGCAGCCACGGCTCGATCGCGACCGTGACGCTTGCGGGCCTGCCACCGGATCAGCGCGACGTGGTCGCGAACGAGGTGCACGCGCTGCTTGCACCCTTCGTGATGCGGCACGAGGTGGTGCAGATGTAGCGGCCCCGACAGACGGCTTCGGCGTCAGCCCGAAAGCAGGGCGACGCTGCGCCGCATTATCCATACCCCCATTTAGAAGCATCTTATGTGACAGGCGTCACATAGGAAGAATTAGCAATCGGCGATGCTTCCGAATAGTCTCGTGGAATTGCATCCGGGGGGACGCAAGTGATTCCGTTTCGGCTATTTGCTTTGTTGATATTTGCGATGGGCCTTACCTGCGGATCGGCGCATGCCGACCGGCGGGTGGCGCTCGTGATCGGCAATTCCGCCTACAAGAGCGCGCCGAAGCTCGGCAATCCCGTCAACGATGCCACCCTGGTCGGCGGCATGTTCAAGAAGGCCGGCTTCGATTCCGTGGATGTCAGGCTGGATCTCAGCGCCAGCGAGATGCGGCGCATGCTGCGCGAATTCGCCGGCAGGTCGCGCGACGCCGACATGGCGGTGATCTATTACGCCGGTCACGGCATCGAGCTCGACGGCAACAACTATCTCATTCCGACCGACGCCACGCTGGAGACGGACGGCGACGTTCTCGACGAGACCATCCCGGTCGAGCGTGCACTGTTCGCAGTCGAGCCGGCCAAACAGCTGCGCCTGATCATTCTCGACGCCTGTCGCGACAATCCGTTCGCGAAGACGATGAAGCGCACGCTGGCCTCGCGCGCGATCGGACGCGGCCTCGCCAAGGTCGAGCCGACCGGCCCGAACACGATGATTGCCTTCGCGGCCAAGGCTGGGTCGACCGCATCCGACGGTGATTCCAGAAACAGCCCGTTCGCCACGGCACTGGTCGAGCACCTGCCGAAGCCGGGACTCGATCTGCGCAAGGCCTTCGGCTTCGTCCGCGACGACGTGCTCAAGAGTACCGGCTACAAGCAGGAGCCTTATGTCTACGGCTCGCTCGGCGGCGACGACGTGCCCCTCGTCGCGAAGCAAGCCGCAACCGGTCCGCAGGCCAACCCGCAGGATGCCATCCGCAGGGATTACGAACTTGCGCTCCAGCTTGCCACGCGCGACGGCTGGGAGGCGTTTCTAGCGGCGTATCCCGACGGCTTCTACGCCAATCTGGCCAAGGGCCAGTTGAACAAGATCGCGGCCGAAGAGACGCGCGCTTCCGCTGAACAAAAGGCCAAGGCAGCCGAGCAGGAAAAGGCAAGGCTCATCGCCGAGCGTGCCCAGAAGGCCGAGCAGGCGAAGGCGGCCGCGGCGGCCAAGGCGGCCGAAGAGGCGCGCATCGCCGCGGAGAAGCAGAAACAGATCGAGCAGGCGAGGGCCGAGGCGGCCGAGCAGCAGCGCAAGATTGCCGAGGCGGCAGCAGCGAAGGCCTTGGCCGAGAAGCAGGCCGCGGAGAAGGCTAAGGCCGAGCTCGCTGCCAAGCAGGCGGCAGAGAAAGCGGAGCAGGCCGCAAAGCCGGCTGCCGATCGGCAGATGCCCGAAGTCGAAAACCAGAAAGTCGCTGCGCTCTCGCCGGCGCCGACGTCAACATTATCTGCGGCTGATCTGACAAAATCCGTGCAGAGCGAACTACGCCGCGTCGGCTGTCTTACGTCGGCTGCAGAGGGCGAATGGAGTTCGGCCGCGCAGCGCTCGCTGACGCTGTTCAACAAATATGCCGGCACCCAGTTCGACGTGAAGCTCGCCAGCGTCGACGCGCTCGATGCGCTGAAGGCGAAGCCGGGCCGGGTCTGCCCGCTGGTGTGCAATTTCGGCTTCAAAGCCGACGGCGATCAATGCGTGAAGATTACCTGCCGCGCCGGCTATCGCGTTGGCGATGACAACGAATGCGAGAAGGTGCCGGAGAAGAAGCCGGTCGCGACGCGCGAGGATTCGAAGCGGCGGGATGCTGATCGAAAACAAACGGAGGCCGCGCCGTCGACCCCTCAAGCCTCAGGGCAGATAATCTGCACGAGTGCTGGATGCAGGCCGGTTGCCAAAGGGTGTCGCATTGTGCGCGATCCCAGGCCGGGTAGTGCCGGCATGATTCAAGCGGAAGTGTGCAACTAGCCTTTCCTGACCGACCGGTTCCCATGAAGTGCATCAAGGCCCGCGGGTGATGTGCGTGAATATTGTTCGATTTCTTTGCGCTTTGATTGTTGCAGCACTCGTCACTTGCGCGCCCGCGCAGGCCGAGAAGCGGGTCGCGCTCGTCATCGGCAATTCCGCGTACAAGAGCGTGCCGAAGCTTGCCAATCCGGTGAACGATGCTGGCTTGATCGGCGCCATGCTGAGGAAAGCCGGCTTCGACACGGTCGACGTCAGGCAGGACTTGAATGCTCCTGAAATGCGCAAGGCGCTGCGCGAGTTCGGCGGGCGGACGCGAGATGCCGATGTCGCGGTCATCTACTATGCGGGCCACGGCATGGAGCTGGACGGCACCAACTATCTGATCCCGACCGATGCCGCTCTCGAGACCGACACCGACGTCTACGACGAGGCGTTGCCGATCGATCGCGTGCTGGTGAGCATCGAGCCTGCCAAACAGCTTCGGCTCGTCATCCTCGACGCCTGCCGTGACAATCCGTTCGCGAAGTCGATGAAGCGTACGGTGGCCTCGCGCGCCATCGGGCGCGGGCTTGCCAAGGTCGAACCGACCAGCCCCAACACGATGATCGCTTTTGCAGCCAAGGCAGGCTCAACCGCCTCGGATGGTGACTCCCGGAACAGCCCGTTTGCGGTGGCATTGTCGGATCATCTGCCGAAGCCCGGGCTCGATCTGCGCAAGGCGTTCGGCTTCGTGCGGGACGACGTCCTGAAGAACACCGGCAACAGGCAGGAGCCCTATGTCTACGGCTCGCTCGGCGGCGACGACGTGGCGCTGGTCCCGACCAAGCCCGCTGCGCCCGGCCCGCAGGCCAATCCGCAGGACAGCGTCCGCAGGGACTACGAGCTTGCACTCCAGGCCGGGTTGCGGGAGGCCTGGGAAGCATTCCTGCAGACCTATCCGGACGGCTTTTACGCCAACCTCGCCCGCGTGCAGTTGAAGAAGATTGCCGCCGAGGAGGAGCGTACGGTGGCGACGGAGAAGGCGCGGCTGGCCGAGCAGGAAAAGTTGAGGCTCGCCGCAGAACGTGCTCGGAAGGCGGAGTTGGAAAAAGCCGCCGCCGCCGCGAAAGCTGCCGAAGATGCGCGGATCGCTGCGGAGAAGCAAAAGCAGATCGAGCAGGCAAAGGCTGACGCGGCCGAACGCGAACGCAGGGCGGCGGAGGCCGCGGCCGCTAAGTCGCTCGCGGAGAAGCAGGCAATCGAAAAGGCAGCGGCTGAGACCGCGGCGAAGCAGGCTGGGGAGAAGCAAGCTGCCGAGGCCGAGAGCAAGAGGGTCGCTGCGCTGTCGCCGCCATCGAGCGGCCCGCCGCCTGGCGAACTCTCCAGATCCGTCCAGCTCGAGCTGCGCCGCGTCGGCTGCATGAAGGCCGAGCCTAACAGCGACTGGAGCGAGACAGCACAGCGTTCGCTGACGCTGTTCAACAAATACGCCGGTACGAAATTCGACGTGAAGCTTGCCAGCCCGGACGTGTTCGACGCCCTCAAAGCGAAGTCGGGGCGAGTCTGCCCACTAGTCTGCGATCATGGCTTCAGGGCCGATGGCGACCAATGCAGCAAGGTCACATGCCGGGCAGGCTATCGTGTCAGCGACGACAACGAGTGCGAAAAGATCCCCGAGAAGAAGCCCGTCGCGACGCGCGATGAGTCCGCAAGGCGCGACTCGGAACGGAAGAAAGGCGAGTCATCGCCAGCAGCCCCGCAAGCCACTTCGTCGGGCCAGATCGTCTGTACGAATGCCGGCTGCCGGCCGCTTCGTCCCGGGTGCAAATTGGGACGATCGTCAAGCGTCGCCATCAACGGCGGCGGCTTGACTGAGGTCTGCAATTGAAACAGACGGCGCCGGGGCGGGGCGCTATCCCGCCGGCATCCGCGTCTCGATCAGCCGCACCCAGTACGATGCGCCGTGGCCCAAAATGTTGTCATTGAAGACGTAGGCCGGGTGGTGGCACTCGTTGCCCTCGCCCATGCCGACCAGGATCATCGCGCCGGGGCGGGCTTCCAGCATGAACGAAAAATCCTCGGCGCCCATCATCGGGATGAACTTGTCGTTGACGCGATCAGTGCCGACGATGTCGCGGGCGACCTCGGCGGCGATGCCGGCCTCGCGTGCATGGTTCATCGTCACCGGATACATCCGCGTGTATTTCGTCTCGGCCGAACCGCCATATGCGCGGGCGATGCTGTCGGCGACTTCGCCGATGCGGCGCTCGACAAGATCGCGCACCTCAGGATCGAGCGTGCGCACGGTGCCGGCGAGCTCGGCGATTTCGGGGATGATGTTGAAGGCTGTGCCGGAGTGGAATTGCGTAATCGAGATGACGGCGGACTTCAGCGGATCGACGTTGCGCGCCACGATCGATTGCAGCGCGCCCACGATCTGCGAGCCGATCAGCACGCTGTCGACGGATTTATGCGGTCCGGCGCCGGCGTGGCCGCCCTTGCCGCGGACCGTGATCTGGATGTTGTCGGAGGAGGCGAGCATCGCACCGGGGGTGGTTGCGAAATGGCCTTCGGGCAGGCCCGGCATGTTATGCATGCCGTAGACCTCCTGGATGTTCCAGCGCGTCATCAGCCCGTCCTCGACCATGGCCTTGCCACCGCCGCCGCCTTCCTCGGCGGGCTGGAAGATCATGATCGCCGTGCCGTCGAAATTGCGCGTCTCGGCGAGATATTTGGCGGCACCGAGCAGCATCGCGGTGTGGCCGTCATGGCCGCAGGCGTGCATCTTGCCGGGGACTTTTGAGGCGTAAGGTACGCCTGACGTCTCCATGATCGGCAGCGCGTCCATATCGGCGCGCAGGCCAATGGTCTTGCCGGAGGCGGACTTGCGGCCGCGGATCACGCCGACCACGCCGGTGCGGCCGATGCCCGTCACCACCTCGTCACAGCCGAACTCGCGCAGCTTGTCGGCGACGATGCCGGCGGTGCGGTGGACTTCGTAGAGCAGCTCGGGGTTCTCGTGGAAGTCATGGCGCCAGGCGGCCATTTCGTCGGACAGGGCGGCGATGCGGTTGACGATGGGCATGAGGGATCCGTTCTTGTTGTTGCTCGTAGGGTGGGTTAGCCCTGCAGATGCGCAACGCGCATCTGCTCGGCGTAACCCACCACTGTTTGTCTCCGCGGACGCGAAAGAGGTGGATTACGCCCAGCGGACTGCGCTTCGCGCAGCCGCAAGGCTAACCCACCTTACGATCCTACGACTCCCCGAACACGCGCTTGAAGATCGTATCGACGTGCTTGAGGTGATAGCCGAGGTCGAACTGCTCCTCGATCTCGGCGTCGGTGAGATACTTCTTCACCTCAGTGTCCTTCTTCAGGAGCTGGAGGAAGTCGCCTTCGCCGCGCCAGACCGGCATCGCGTTGCGCTGCACGAGCTTGTAGGCGTCCTCGCGGCTGGCGCCCTTCTGCGTCAAAGCCAGCAGCACGCGCTGGGAGTGCACGAGGCCGCCGAGGCGGTCGAGGTTCTTCTGCATGTTGGCGGGGTATACCAGCAGCTTGTCGATCAGGCCGGCGAGGCGCACCAGCGCGAAGTCGAGGGTCACCGTTGCATCCGGGCCCATCATGCGCTCGGCCGAAGAGTGCGAGATGTCGCGTTCGTGCCAGAGCACGACGTTCTCCAGCGCCGGCGTCACATAGGCTCGCACCATGCGGGAGAGGCCGGTGAGGTTTTCCGACAGCACCGGATTGCGCTTGTGCGGCATTGCCGAAGAGCCCTTCTGTCCCTCCGAGAAGAACTCTTCGGCCTCCAGCACCTCGGTGCGCTGCATGTGGCGGATCTCCACCGCGATGCGCTCGATCGAGGAGGCGATCACGCCAAGCGTCGAGAAATACATCGCATGGCGGTCGCGCGGGATCACCTGCGTCGAGATCGGCTCCGGCACGAGGCCCATGGCCTTGGCGACGTGCGCTTCGACGCGCGGGTCGATCTGCGCGAATGTGCCGACGGCGCCGGAGATGGCGCAGGTCGCGACCTCCTTGCGCGCCGCGATCAGGCGTTCCTTGGCGCGCGAGAATTCGGCATAGGCATAAGCGAGCTTGAGGCCGAAGGTGACGGGCTCGGCATGGATGCCGTGGCTGCGGCCGATGGTCGGCGTCATCTTGTGCTCGAAGGCACGCTTCTTCAGGGCGGCCAGCACCTTGTCGAGGTCGGCGAGCAGCAGGTCGGCGGCGCGGGTGAGTTGGACGTTGAGGCAGGTGTCGAGCACGTCGGAGGAAGTCATGCCCTGGTGCACGAAGCGCGCCTCGGGACCGACGATCTCGGCAAGATGGGTGAGGAAGGCGATGACGTCGTGCTTGGTCTCGCGCTCGATCTCGTCGATGCGGGCGACGTCGAACGTGGCGTCCTTGGCCTTGGCCCAGACGGTCTTGGCGGCCTCCTTGGGGATGGTGCCAAGCTCGGCGAGCGCGTCCGCCGCATGCGCCTCGATCTCGAACCAGATCTTGAACCGGGTCTGCGGCTCCCAGATCGAGGCCATTTCCGGGCGGGTATAGCGGGGGATCATCTGACGGCTCCAAGAGGTGGGCGGGATACCCCTGGGGACGCTAGGGGCGTGGGCTCCGGCCAAAATGCTTTTTACGCCGCGATTTAGCAGAGCGGGGAGGGCGAAACAAACGATCCGGCTCAGGGAGCTGGGTATGGGGGCAACTATCCACCGGTCGGGCGGGGCGAGCCTGCGCCGGACCAAAAATTGGCTATCAATCACGGATCATTGACTGACAGATATTGAAATCTGTCAGCGAGACGTGTATATCCATACTCGGACGCTCCGATTGGGCGTCCCGCGACAAGCCCCGGGGAGCCCGACATCCGAAACAAGCTCGGATCGGAGGGCGGATTGAAGAACGGGGACCGCGGACGAATGGAGACTTAAGACAATGACGACCGAAATCCTCAATTTCACCGGCGTGATTGGGCATTGGCTCAATTTGCTGGTGGCGCGCCAGATCGCGGCGCAGGCTGCAAAACTGCCTCATTAAGGCATAGGCTTTCCGAACGACCGGCCAGGGCGCTTCGGAAGCGGTCCTATTGCCGGGTAACTGAGCCCTGAACGGGAACATGGTGCTGGCATGAATGAAGCTATTGTCTTGACGCCGGAGCGGATCCTCGAAGTCACCGAGGACGTGCTCAGGCGCTTCGGACTTGCCAAGGCCACGGTGGTCGACGTTGCCCGTGCGCTCGATGTGAGCCACGGCAGCGTCTATCGCCATTTCCCGAGCAAGGCCTCGCTGCGCGAGGCCGTTGCCAAACGCTGGCTCGACCGCATCGACGCGCCGTTGCGCGCGATCGCCGGGGAGCAGGGCCCCGCGCCTCATAGGCTCGATCGCTGGTTGCGCACGCTGTTCGCCGCCAAGCGTTCGCGGGTGCTCGACGACCCCGAGATGTTCCAGACTTATCTGACGCTGGCGCGCGAGGCCTGTGCGGCCGTCAAGTGTCACAAGGACACCATGATCGACCAGATCGCGGCGATCCTGACCGACGGCGTCAAGCAGGGCGTATTCGAGGTGGAGGACGTCAAGACCACCGCGCGCGCCATCTTCGATGCCACCGTCCGCTTCCACCATCCGGCCCATGCCGACGAGTGGAAGGATGCCGATCTCTCCGCGCGCGTCGATGCGACGCTGGCGCTGCTGCTGCGTGGGCTGAAGGCGGCCTAAAGCCGCAGGATCCCTTCAAAAGCGGTGCGGCTAATCAACCTCTCGCCTTGTGGAGCAGGGGGCCGTCGCGAAGCGAGGGCGAGGAAGCCTGGTGTCTTCGCGTGTGGAAAACAGGGTCGGACGAGGGCACGACCGGCGGACTCTCCGGATATGCATTGACCGCGATTTCGACGACCTCCTTCGATCGCTTTCGGAGGCGGTAGAATGTGAGTTCCTGATCGAGCATTGGGCAGCGGAAGTGGACGACGGCGGTGTCCGGCAGGCGGCAAAGCTCGTCAATGAGTTCGCCTACTGTGATGATCGGGGGATGGTCGACTGTTTTGTGATGACCCTTACTCATGACCGTTACTCCTTCACTCCGTTGCTAACCGAAACTGAACGGTCTCCGTTCCATTCCGCTCGGCACATTGAGAAGGTTCAAGGGACTGAAGCGATGCGGCAGCTTTGCTGCTAGATCCTCGTCAACCCGCACGACGCCGCGAGCCGCACGAGTTGCGCGTCCGTGCGCGCGCCCGTCTTCGACTTGATCAGATAGTGATAGTTCTGCACGGTCTTCACACTGAGGTTGAGATGCGCTGCGATCTGCTCGGTGGTGGCGCCGCCGGCGAACTGCCGCAGGATCTCGATCTCACGCTCGCCAAGTTGATCCAGCGCCGAGCCGGTCGGCGACAGGCTGTCCTCGGCGAGAATATGCGCGATGTCGTCGCTCATGGCGCGCTCGCCGCGCGCCACGCTGCGGATCGCATTCACGACTGCCGACGGCTCGCTGCTCTTGGTGACGAAGCCAGAGGCGCCGGCGCCGAAGGCGGCTTTCACCAGCACGGCTTCGTTGTGCATGGTGAAGACGAGAATGCGCGCCCGCGGGCTGCGCGCGCGGATGTTGCGGATCGCCTCCAGCCCACTCGCGCCGGGCATCGAGATATCAAGCACGACGACATCGGGATCGTGCGCTTTGAAGGCGCCATAGGCGTCCGCGGCGTTGTCGGCTTCCGCCACGACGCGAAGATCGCCCTGGCTTTCCAGCACGCGCCGGTAGCCTTGCCGCACGATCGGGTGGTCGTCGACCAGCAGCACGGAAATCCCTGTTGCCGCGACCTCGCTCATCTCGGCCTCACGCGGCGAGCGGGATGGTAGCGGCCACGCTGAGGCCGCGGGTCGCTGGCAGGATCGACAGCGATCCACCGGCGGCCGCAACACGTTCGCGGATGCCGGTGAGGCCGAAGCCGGCCGATTGCGCGACGCGCTCCGCATCGCCGCCGCCGTCGTCCTCGACACGGATCAGGAGAGCGTCGTCCTCGCCGGCTTGGCGCTCGATGCGCAACGAGATCTCGCGCGCCGAGCCGTGACGCAGGGCATTGGTCAGGCATTCCTGCGCCACGCGATAGGCGGTGGTGGCCGCCGGACCGCTGATGTCGGTGAGATCGCCCCTGAGGTCGAGCTGGATCGTCGGCCGCGCCGCGCTTTGCGAACGCCAGCTGTCGACGAGATTGACGAGACTGGCCTCGAGCCCGAGCTCCTCGGGCAGCGGATTGCGCAGCCGCTTCAAGGCGTCACGCAGCGAGGCCATCAGGTGATGGGTGGCCTGCGAGATCATGCGCGCATCCTGCGCGATGCCGTTGTCTTTGCTTTCCTTCGCGCTCGCCATCTCGATGGTGTTGGCGAAGGCGAGGATGGCGGATAGATTTTGTCCGAATTCGTCGTGGAGCTCGCGGGCGAGCGCGCGGCGTTCGTCGTCTCGGATCTCGATCAGCCGGCGTGTCAGCGCCGCGCGCTGCTCGGTCGCTTCCTCCAGCCGGCCGCCGAGCGCATCGACGGCGCTGCCGATCATCGCAAGCTCCATCGAACGGAAGCGCGGCAGCTTCGTGCGATACTGGCCGCGCGCCATGCGCTGCAAGGCGGTGACGATGGTGCGTGCCGGCGCCAGCGCGTGCGCGATCGCGAGCGAAGCCAGCAGAGCGATTGCCGCCGCCATCAGCAGCGCAACGTCGATCACGTTGAGGATGTACTCCCAGGCGAGCGAGATTGCGGCGGCGGCGTCCGGTGTCGCAACCACCGTGCCGGCGGCTGCCGCGCGGGGACTGACAGGCCGCACCACCTCGGCGTGGCTGCCGAGGAAGGTCGGCACGATCGATGCGAACCAGCGCGGTGGTGTCTTGCCGATGCCTTGGCTCTGGCCGCAGAGCGGCTTCTCGAACGCCGCGGCTGGCTGGAACTCGACGCAGACGCCGGGCGAGATCAGCTTCATCGTCTCCAGCGTGCGCCAATCCGGAACCGGCAAGAGATGTTCGCGGGCTCTGCTGCTGCGCAACAAGAACTCACGCCAATATAGCGCCTGAAGCGCCTGCGCGACCCGCTGCGCGGAGGCCGCTGTCGCCCGGTCGACGCTGCGATAGGCATCGAACGTGGCCCACACCGTCGCCGCACCCAGGCACAGCGCCACGATGAGCAGCAGACGGGCGACGAGCTGAAGCACGAGGCGCATGCGATCACCCTCAACGTTTGGTAAGCTCAGCCTAACAACGCCGCCGCGCCTTGCCAATTGCGGGGAGCGGCAGGATGGCAGCTCGGGCAAAATTCCCAAGCCGGATTGGGCATAGGTCTTTGGACCTGGCGCGGCGGCTTTGATCTAATCGGGCAAGAATCTTTCTCGGCCAATCGTCGCAAGCCAATCGGCGCAAGTCAGGAGCAGTGCAGCATGAGTTCTATGACGATTGGACCGATCGCGGGCCAAGCTGCCGACCCATCCGAGCGCAGCGCACTGCTGTTCTGGATGATCTTCACCGGGCTCTCGGTCTTCGCCGTCGTGCTCTTGTGGCGCTTCGGCCTGATCCACCTGATGCTGACCTCCGACCGCACCTACATTTCGAGCGTGATCGCGGTGCTTTATGTCGTCACCTGCGGCCACTGCTTCCTGCGGACACGGGCGATCGCCCGGGAGGGCGCCGCGGCACGGCGCTGCCGGGCGGTGCTGTCGGCTGCCGGCGGCAGCAAGGCGCTGGATGCGGGGTCGACCGCGCTGCCGCGCGGCCTCGTGCGCGATCACATCGAGAGCCTCGTGACCAAGGCCGCTGCGCAAGGCTACCGGCCGGTCGACCAGACGCTGCTGCTGCGGACGCTGGCCGACCGCCTGCGCGGCTCCAACGGCTTCGGCGCTTTCGTCTCGGACACGCTGATGAAGCTCGGCCTGCTCGGCACCATCATCGGCTTCATCATCATGCTGGCGCCGATCGCGGGCCTGGATGCCGCCGACAAGGCTGCGATGCGCTCCTCGATGGGGCTGATGAGCGACGGCATGGCGGTGGCGATGTACACGACGTTGGCGGGCCTCGTCGGCTCGATCCTGGTCCGCATCCAGTACTACATGCTGGATGCGGCGACCCAGCGGGTGTTCTCGGATGCGGTGGTACTGACCGAGACCTATGTGACCCCGGTCCTGGAGCGCAGGGGATCTGGGACGCTGTCATGATGGATGATTTCGGTCTCTATCCGCGCGAGGAGCCGTTCGATCCGCTCGGCGTGATGCTGTTCAAGGCGCTCCAGGTGATCGCGTTCCTGTTCTTTCTGGCGTTGCTTGCGGTCTCGCCGGACGCCAAGGACGGCAAGATCGATTCCAAGGCCGAGTTCATGATCACGCTGGACTGGCCGGACAATCACCCCGACGATCTCGACCTGTTCGTGCAGGATCCCGCCGGCAACATCGCCTGGTACCGCCACCGCGAGGCCGGCTTCCTCACGCTCGACCGCGACGATCGCGGCGGCGCCAATGACTTCATCATCGTCGCCGGCAAGAAGATCGCATCGCCCATCCGCGAGGAGATCGTCACCGTGCGTGGTATCCTCGCCGGCGAATACACCGTCAACGTCTCGCATTTCGTCGCGACGACCGGCGAGCCCGTGACGGCCAATGTGAAGGTGCAGAAGCTCAATCCGACAGCGCAGGTGATCTTCGACAACAAGTTTACGCTCGACCACACCGGCGACGAGAAGACCGCGGTCCGGTTCCGGCTCGATGCCGAGGGCAAGGTGGTCAACGTGGATCAGCGGCCGAAGTCGCTGCTGGAGACGTTTCGCAGCAGTTGGCGCAACGGCGGCGATGTCGATCCCAAGACCGGTGTGAGCAAGAACGCTGTGAGGGTGCGCCGTGATTAGCCTGCAGACGGTCATCCTCTCGCTGTCGGTCGCCTACGCCGTCGTAGGCGCTCTGCTGCTGGTCGTGCTGGTCTATGCGAGGCTGCACTGGTCACTGAAGGCGGTCGCGGTGGTCGTGACCAGCGCCTTCTATGTCGTCAGCTTCACCGAGATGCGCGGGCTGCTCGGCTGGGCCAGCGCCGACCGGATGCCGGCCGCCTTCAAGCTGCTCCAGGCCCGCATCGTCGAGCCGCATTCGCTGGAGGGCGACCCCGGCTCGATCTATCTGTGGGTCGAGGCGCTGGACGAAGACAATCGGCCGAGCGGCATTCCCCGGGCGTTCCGGGTGCCCTACGACGACAGGCTGGCCGACAAGACCCATGCGGCGCAGAACGAGATCGCGGCCGGGCATCCGCAGGGCGGGCGCGCTGCCGATTTCGGCGGTGGTGACGGCAGCCTGATCGACATGGTGCGGGAATATGTGACGCCGAAGACGATCCTGGAGACCAGTGGCGGCGATTCCTCGACCGGCGAGTTCAACGCCCCGCCGGCCGGCGCGCAAGGCGCTGTGTTCACGCCGCTGCCGCCGCCCCGGATGCCGCCAAAGGACGAGCAATAGGCCCTTCACCATCGCGGCAGCGACCCGCTGGAAAACCGACCCGCGCCGGCGCATGTTCTTGACGTCCCTCAATTTGGCCTTATCGGCTTCCGATAAGATTTGAGGGTGGAGGGTGCGTGCTCCTAGCTGTCTTCTCGGATATCCACGGCAACCGGCAGGCGTTCGAGGCGTGCCTGAAGATCGCCCGTGCGAAGGGCGCGGAGCGCTTCGTCCTGCTCGGTGATTTCGTCGGCTATGGCGCCGATCCGGAATGGGTCGTGGACACAGCGATGGAGCTCGTCGCCGGCGGCGCCATTGCCGTGCGCGGCAATCACGACCAGGCGGTCAATTCCTCGGCCGAGACCATGAATATCGAGGCGCAGGTCGCGATCGAATGGACCCGCGGCCGGCTCGATAGCGCGCAGCGGCGGTTCCTGGCCGAATTGCCGATGCTGGTGGAGGACGACGGCCGTCTGTTCGTGCATTCGGAAGCCTCCAGCCCGCAGCGCTGGCACTATGTCCGATCAACGGCCGATGCCGCCAAGAGCCTGATATCGACGCCCGCCCACGTCACCTTCTGCGGCCACATCCACCGTCCGGCGCTCTATTCGATGTCGGTGACGGCGAAGATGACGAGCTTCGTGCCGAAGACCGACGTGTCCGTGCAGCTCTTGCGCGGGCGGCAATGGCTTGCCGTGCTCGGTTCGGTCGGCCAGCCCCGCGACGGCGATCCATCCGCGGCCTTCGTGCTGTTCGACACGGTCTCGTGCCAGATCACCTATTGCCGCGCGCCATACGATATCGAGACGGCCGCAAACCGGATCCGCGAGAACGGCCTGCCGCATTGGCTGGCCGACCGCCTCTCGCAGGGGCGCTGACGGCGATGCCGAAACCGCTGGTCAAATCAGGCGCTGTGATCGACGGCTTCACCATCGGCGAGTGCGTGCATGCCGGCGGAATGGCGACGCTGTGGACCGTCACCCATCCCGGCATCGACGTGCCCATGCTGATGAAGATCCCGCGGGTGTCGGAGGGCGAGGATCCCGCCGCGATCGTCTCTTTCGAGATGGAGATGATGATCCTGCCGCGGCTCGCAGGGCCGCACGTGCCGGCCTGCTTCGGCACCGGGGATTTCGCGCACCAGGCCTATGTCGTGATCGAGCGCATCGTCGGCACGACGCTCTACAAGCGGCTGCCGGACCTGCCGCTGCCCTATGACGAGGCGCGGCAACTCGTGGCGAAGATTGCGACCGCGCTCGCCGACCTGCACCGGCAGAACGTGATCCATCACGACATCAAGCCAAGCAGCATCATGTTCCGCGAGAGCGGCGAGGCCGTGCTGATCGATTACGGCCTGTCGCACCACAACCATCTGCCTGATTTGTTGCAGGAAGAATTTCGCCTGCCTTACGGGACCGCGCCTTACATGGCCCCCGAGCGGCTGCTTGGTGTTCGTGACGATCCGCGCAGTGACCTGTTCTCGCTCGGCGTGCTGCTGTATTTCTTCACCACGGGCGAGCGTCCCTTCGGCGAGGGTGAGACGTTGCGCGCGATGCGGCGCCGGCTGTGGCGCGATCCCTATCCGCCGCGCGCATTGCGCGCCGACTATCCGCCCTGGCTCCAGGAGGTGGTGCTGCGCTGCCTCGAGATCGAGCCGGTGTGGCGCTATCCAACGGCATCCCAGCTCGCCTTCGACCTCACCCATCCGGATCAGGTCAAGCTCACCGCGCGCGCGGAGCGGCTGAAGCGTGATTCCCTGGGCATCGTGTGGCGGCGCCGCTTCAATCAGGGCGTCATGCAGCCACAGGCGAAATCGGATGTCGCGGCGCAGATCGCGTCGAGCCCAATTCTTGCGGTGGCGCTCGACACGGTGGAGGGCGCACCGGAGCTGAACGAAGCGCTCCGCGTGACGACCGAGCGCATTCTCGCCACACTGCCCTCGGCGCGGCTTGCCTGCCTCAACGTGCTCAAGCTCAACCGCATCGCGATCGACCGGACGCTTGACGAGCAGGGCTCCAACAAGCATATCGATCGCCTGGTCGCGCTCCGGCATTGGGCGACGCCGCTCAAGCTGGACGAGAGCCGGCTGTCGGTTCATGTGCTGGAAGCCGTCGATCCCGCCGCTGCGATCCTGGAGTTCGCCGCGGTCAATCAGGTCGACCACGTCATCATCGGGGCACGGCAGAGCTCGTTCCGCCGTACGCTGCTCGGCAGCGTCTCGGCCAAGGTGGCCTCGGAAGCAGCCTGCACCGTCACCGTGGTGCGGCCGCCGCGAATGGCGGGGGATGCAGCCGAAGCGGATGCCGGATAGGGCTGCGCCTCCGAGCGGCGGATCAGGCCGCCTGGACGGTGTGAGCCGCGCGCTTACGGCGGATGGCCCAGGAGAATTGCGGGCCGGGCTCGCCGTGATCCGCACTGCCGCCAAAATACTGGATGATCTCGCGGCAGGGCTCGCAGTTGAACAGGTTGCGCGACGCGGACGCCTTGGTCATTTCCTTCAGGCAGTTCGGGCAGTGCGGCTTCATGGGAGGCGGTCCGGAAAAGGAAATCTCAGTGTCGGCGCTGCGAGGAGAACGACCGGTCGAGGTCCGAATTGTCGGGCCAGGCATCGTTGTCCAGCGTGCCGTCGGCGCGTTCGAGGCGGCCGAAGAAGTCATCGAGGCTCGGATGCGGGCGACGCGGGATCCGGCACCTGCGCTTCGGCTGGCGCTTCACGAGTGCGATCTGCATGGCGCTCAGTCCCGGTGACGATGAAGCGGGATGATGCGGGCCGAAGTTGGGGCCTTCACCGGTCGCGCCACGTAGAGGCTGCGAGCTGCAATCGCCGCATTGAATCCGAACCACAACGCTACGCCAGTCCAAACCAGGGTCGTCGTCATGATGTGCTCCCGTCAAAAGCAGGCAGGAGTTACTTGCGGTGATTTGCACGAATCGGTGAAGTCCGGATGAGTACGGATCAAGGTTGCAGTTTTAGGCATTGCGCGCCGCAACACCGCTAGGAGCCGCAGGTTTATGGGCTCCCGATCCAGCTCAAATCGCTTCGCCGCGCGCCCCTAGCGCCGCGTTGCGGATGGCCGCGATGTTGGTCTTGTAGGTCTCCTGCGTGCCGCCCCTGAACACGGAGGTGCCAGCCACGAAGGCGTTGGCGCCGGCCGCCGCGAGCGCGCCGGCAACGTCGGGACCGACACCACCGTCGACCTCGATGTCGATCGGGCGTCCCGCAGTCATCGCGCGGATGTCACGGATCTTGCCGATCGCGGAGGGGATGAAGGCCTGGCCGCCGAAGCCGGGATTGACCGACATCACCAGCACGAGGTCGACCAGGTCGAGCACGTATTCGAGCGCGCTGATCGGCGTGCCCGGGTTGAGCGAGACGCCGGCCTTCTTGCCGAGCGCGCGGATGGCCTGGAGCGAACGGTGCAGATGGGGACCAGCCTCCGCATGCACGGTGATGTGGTCGCAGCCGGCTTTCGCAAAGGCCTCGAGATAGGGGTCGCAGGGCGAGATCATCAGATGCGCGTCGAAGATCTTCTTCGTGTGCGGGCGCATCGCTTTGATGACATCAGGACCGTAGGAGATGTTGGGAACGAAGTGCCCGTCCATCACGTCGAGATGGATCCAGTCGGCGCCGGCGGCATCCACCGCACGCACCTCCTCGCCGAGCTTGGAGAAATCCGAGGCCAGGATCGAGGGTGCGATGGCCAGGGGGCGGGGGGCGAAGGCTTGGGTCATGGCGCGGTTTCCGGTGGCGGCCGAAACAAGAACGGCCTCGCCTAACATGGGCCTCCGCGGCGGGCAATGCAGGGGGAAGCTGCTTCCTGTGGGCGGAAATTTCTGCCGCGACCGGCACGAATTGCCGGTGTTCCCGGACCGTGCAAGGCGCAGCGAAGGCGGATTTCATTGAGCTTTTCACGCTGGCACGACGCTTGCTGACGTCTCTTTCTGACGTCGTCTCTTGCTGAAGTCGTCTTCGGAACATTGGCCGCGGCATGCCGCATCGGTTGGAGTTGTGCAATGTTGTTCGCCCTCGGTGCGGTATCGAGCGCTCTCGACGCGATCCAGTCGCTGACGAACTCGAAATCGTCATCGGCAACGCAGAAGACGGGATCTTCCCAAGGTGCAACCAATCCGTTCGCGATCGACAGCGGCAGCAGCAGCACGACCAGCGGCGCGACCTCGTCGGTCAATTCGGGCAGGTATCCGCAGATATCGCCCGAAACGATGAATGCGTTGTTCGCGGCGCAAAGCCAGTCGACCGACGGCGCGAGCGGCGCGACCAGCTCGAACTCGTCGAGTTCGGTGTCCTCGACCTCGAAGGACCGGGAGTCGGCGCTGAAGGATCTGTTCTCGCAGATCGATGCGGATGGCGACGGCAAGATCACCAAGTCCGAGTTCGAGGATGCGCTGGGCGCCGGCGGCACCAATCTGGCGCAGGCCGACGACGTGTTCTCGAAGATGGATGCGAACTCGGACGACGGCATCAGCCTGGATGAGATGTCGAAGGCGCTGAAGAGCGGTCACCGCGGCCACCACGCCCATGGCGCGAACGGCGCGGGCGACGCCTCCAGCGGCTCGGATTCCTCGTCGTCGAGCGGTGGATCGACCTCGACCACGACGACCAACGCCGACGGCTCGACCACCACCACCGTCACCTATGCCGACGGCTTCAAGATGTCGACCACGGTGCCTGGCGCGTCCAGCAGTTCCGGTAACTCGGCCTACGATCTGTTCGCGCAGTTGATGCAGCGGCAAGGCGGGCAGGGGCAAGGCGCGTCAGCAACTGCCGGTTCGTCCATGTCGATGAGCGTCTAAGCACCACGCGCGCTCTCCACAACTAAGGCTGCCATGCCCCGGCTTGAACACTTGACCGGGGCATCCAGTACGCCGCGACCTCTCGGTCCAATCAATCCTGTCTCTGGAATACTGGATCGCCCGGTCTTCGCCGGGCGATGACGCGCGACGTGGTGAGAGACGTGTGCCCCTTACGCCCCAAACCGGTCCCTCCAAGCCGGTTGGGCGCCAGCGAACGGCAAGGCCGTCGCGCTGTACACACCACGCGCGATCGCGCGTGCGACCACGTTGGCAGCGATCGTGCCAAGCTCGGTGAGGCCGACCAGCGGCTCGATCGGTTTCGCGCCCGTCGCGGCGGCGAACAGCACGTCGCCGTCGGTCGGTGCATGCACCGGATAGATCGCGCGGGCAAAGCCGGTATGCGCGATCATCGCCAGCCGCTTGGCCTGGGGTTTGGTCAGCGCCGCATCGGTGACGACGGCGCCGATAGTGGTGTTTTCGCGCGCGCTCGCGGCGGGACCGCCCTTGATGCGCATGCGGAGCATGTCGTCGGTGAATTTGTCCGGCAGGCCGCGTCCGCCGAATTCGCCGTCCACCTCGAACGGCGCCGCCCAGAACCACGGTCCGTCGCCGACGGTGACGCTGCCCACCGCGTTGACGGCGACGATCGCCGCGACCTTGACGCCATCGGGCGTCACCGCCGAGGCCGAGCCGAGTCCGCCTTTGAACGTCGCGGTGGTGGCACCGAGGCCGGCGCCGACGCTGCCGAGCGCGAAGTCCGTGCCGGCGGCGGCTGCTGCTGCCGCGGCGTAGCCGAGGTCACGATAGGGCGAGAAGCGTCCCCAGGCCTTGTCGCCACCGTTGAGGAGGTCGAACAGGATCGCGCCCGGCACGATCGGGATCAGCGCTTCGCGAACCCGGTAGCCGCGGCCCTGCTCGGCGAGCCAGGCCTGCACGCCGCCGCCGGTATCGAGGCCAAAGGCGGAGCCGCCCGACAGCGCGATGGCGTCGACGCGCTCGACGGTGTTGGCAAGATCGAGCAATGCGTCCTCGCGCGTGCCGGGTCCGCCGCCGCGCACGTCTATGGCGGCGACCGCCGGAGAATCGAAGACAACCGCGGTCGCGCCCGAGCCGACTTTTGCGTCTTCGGCATGGCCGACGCGGACGCCGGCGATGTCGGTGAGGAGATTTTTCAAACTGGCCTCGTGAGCTGAGAGGAGTTCGCATCTGCGATAGCGCAGAGACGTCGCAGGCTCAACTGGCGAGGGCCGCCCTGAGCATCTTGGCGAGCTCGGACTTGCGGTAGGGCTTGGCCAGCAGCAGCACGCCGGAATCCAGCCGGCCGTGATGGACGATGGCGTTCTCGGTGTAGCCCGAGGTGAACAGCGTCTTCAGGTCGGGGCGGCGCCTGTGCGCTTCGTCAGCAAGCTGGCGGCCATTCATGTTGCCGGGCATGATTATGTCGGTGAAGAGCAGGTCAATGGTCTTGTCGCTATCGATGATGGTGAGGGCCTCGGCGCCGTTGGCGGCCTCGAGCGCGGTATAGCCGAGGCTCTTGACCTGCGTCACAACATATTGCCGCACCAGCGCGTCATCCTCGACGATCAGGATCTTCTCGTTGCCGCCGGTGATGGGCGCATTCTGTAGCACTTCGAACTCGGTCTCCTGCACCCCGGTCGAGCGCGGCAGGTAGATCTTCACGCTCGTGCCGTGGCCTTCCTCGCTGTAGATCTTGATGTGGCCGCCAGACTGTTTGACGAAGCCGAATACCATGCTCAGGCCCAGGCCGGTGCCCTTGCCGACCTCCTTGGTGGTGAAGAAGGGATCGAACACACGGTCGATCAGGTCCGCCGGAATTCCGCTGCCGGTGTCGCTGACCGCAATCATCACGTAGCTGCCGGCGACCATGTCAGGGTTCATGCTGGCATAGCCGTCGTCGAGGAAGATGTTGCGCGTCTCCAGCACCAATGTGCCGCCGTCGGGCATGGCGTCGCGCGCGTTCAAGGCCAGATTGAGGATCGCGGTGGAGAGCTGGCCCGGGTCGACCAGTGTCGGCCAGGCATCCTCGGTGAGCTGCGGCACGATCGTGATCTGCTCGCCGAGCGTGGGATGCAACAGCTTGGCGGCTTCGAGCACCAGTGCGTTGACGTCGATCTCGCGCGGCTGCAGCGGCTGCTTGCGCGCGAAGGCAAGCAGGTGCTTGGTCAGCTGCGCGCCCCGCTCGGCGGCATCGTCGATCAACTTGGTGATGGCGGCAAGCTCGGGCCGGTCGGCGACGGCGTCGCTGAGAATGCCGATCGTGCCCGTGATGACGGTCAGCACGTTGTTGAAGTCGTGGGCGACGCCGCCGGTCAACTGGCCGATGGAGTCCATTTTCTGGACTTGCCGGAGCTGGGCTTCGGCGGCCTGCTTGTCGGTGAGGTCGCGGCCGATGAAGAAGTGGCGCTTCACCGGCTCCGACCAGGTGCCCATCCAGTTCAGCGTGACCTCGTGGCCGTCGTAGTGGTAGTAGCGCGCCTCGAAACTGCGCTTGACCGCGCCACGCCGGGCCGCGCGCATCTCGCTCCGCGTGTTCTCGAGATCGTCGGGATGGATGAACTCGGTCGCGCTGTGCCCGACCATGTCCTCGGGGCTGTAGCCGAGGATGTTCTTCACGCTCGGGCTGATCTGGACGAAATTGCCATAGCCGTCGGTGACCAGGATCAGGTCCTGCGATGTCTCGAAGATGCGCTGGCGTTCTTCGGTCTCGCGGCGCAGCTTCTCTCTCGCTTGCTTCTCTTCGGTAATGTCATGCGCGATCTTGGAGGCGCCGATGATCTCGCCATGATCTGTGCGCAAAGGGGAGACATTCAGGACGACGTCGAGCGGGCGTCCGTCTTTTCGGATGCGGATCGTCTCGTGCTGGGCGATCGACTCGTTGCTGGCGATCCGGTTGAGGATGCTCCTGACTTCGCCCTTGAGATCCGGCGGCACGATGATGTCGATCGGCTTGCCGATCGCCTCTGCAGCGGAATAGCCGAACAGATGTTCGGCGGCCTTGTTCCAGCCGGTGATGATGCCGTCGAGCGTTTTCGTGATGATGGCGTCGTTGGAGGACTCGACCACCGCGCCATACAGGGCGAGGCGTTTGCCGTAATAGTCGCGTTCCGAAGCCGATTGCTGGCGCAACCTGCCGACGAGGCCCACCGTATGCGCCTGAAGGCGGACATTCTCGATGAGGAGCACCGCGAGCACGAAGGTCGCCGCGCCGAGGCCATAGAGCCGGCCGGCATAGAAGCCGAGATCGAAGCGTGCGACGTTGACGATCGCCGACAGCGCGATGTCGAACAGCCAGGCGCACATGACGACCATGAGCCAGACGTCGATCACCGAATGCGGCCTGCGGAACCAGAGCGAGACGAGCGCGGCAAAGCTCAGCGACCACACGAAGGACACGACGCCGATCATCGTCGGCGTGTAGCGGCCGTCGCGCAGAAGGACCGGCAACAGATCATGCTGCACGGTGACGATCCAGGTGAAGACAGCCATCGCGGCGATGATGCCGAGCACGCTGGCGCAGATCGCCCTGCTCGTCGCAGTCCGAACCCGCGGGCCTCCGTCCTTTTCCTTCAGCCAGGCATAGCCCAGCACGCATAGCGGGAAGACGCCGTGCCAGATCATGTAAAGCCAGACCGTGGTCTGCCGGCCCGCGCCGAAGAGCCCGCTCGGTGTGAACAGGCCGGGGAAGGTGAGGGCATGGACCAGCGCCGCTGCGGCGGTGAAGAGATAACCGGTCGCGAGCCACAGCAACGCACGGGTCCGCAGGACTGCAAATTGCGACAGCAGCAGCACTGCCGTGACGATGTCGCTCACGGCGAGCGCCGATTGATAACTCGCGACGAAGGCGGGGACGGGTAGGAGCGGGGTACCCGCGAAGGGCACGGCCGCCGCGAACAGGATCGAGGACACGCCGACAATCGTCAATGCCGCGCTGCGGTCGGTCGAGGTGGCCGGCAGGGTCGAAAGAAATGTGCTTCGGTCGATCGGTGCAGGCACGTCCACCTCTCGCGGGTCGATCTTGAGCAGGTCAGCTTTGAGCAGCGTTTTGAGCATCTCCGCTTCGTCTCATTCGGCCGTCAGCCTCGTTCATGGTAGCGAGTTCTGGCGCACATCGTGAACGGAACCGGTGACGACTCAACCGAAGGTTACAGATTACTTAATTTCGGCGGGAACGCAGTATAGGACGGGGTAAGATGCGCTTTACTGGGTGGTGTCATAATGCCCCTCCGTCCCGGCGGGTTCCAGGTTTGAATCAGCGATTTTGATCTCAATATCGGAAGGTGTCCCCATGCCTCGCGTTCTCATCATCGACGACCAGAAGGACGTCCGCGCGATGGTCGCGATCGTGCTTCGGGTCAATCGTTTCGAGGTCGTGGAGGCTGAAAGCGGTGCGGCCGGGCTGAAAGCCTTCGCGGAAAGCTCGTTTGACGCGGCAATCGTCGACATCTTCCTCGGTGATGCCAGCGGCGTCGACGTCATCGCGACCCTGCGTGAGCGCGCGCCTGCGCTGCCCGTCGTTGCGGTGTCCGGGATGACGACGCTCGATTTCATGGAATCGCCTCACCTCGCCGACGTGGTCTGCCTGCAAAAGCCGTTTCGGCCGAATGATCTCCTGCAAGCCCTGCGAAAGGCCCAGGCCGCGGCGGGCGGCGAGTTGCCGGCAGCCGTCTGACCTCACGTAAGAAGAAACGCCCCGGGGCAAGCCGGGGCGTGGTGGTGATTGGTCGGTCTGAGGCCACGCCAGCGGGCTAGGTGCCGCTGCCGGCGATCTCGGAGTAGCCGCCCTTGGCATCCCATTTGTAGACGACGTAGTCGATCTGCTTGATGTCGCCCTTGGCGTCATACTCGATCGGGCCGATCACGGTGTCCCACTTGCCGGCCTTCATCGCCGCCATGACCTTCTTGGGGTCGGTGGTGCCGGCCTTCTTGGCGGCCTGCGACCAGACCTGCATCGCCGCGTAGGTGTAGAGCGTGTAGCCCTCGGGATCGATGCCCTTGGCCTTGAAGGCCTCGACGATCTTCTTCGCCGTCGGCTTGTTGCGCGGATCGGGGCCGAAGGTGAACAGGGTGCCTTCGCCGGCCGGACCGGTGATGGAGGCGTACTCCTTGTCGGCGAGCGCGTCGCCGGCCATCAGCACGGTCTTGAGGCCCTGATCGCGCATCTGACGCAGGATCAGGCCGCTCTCCTGATGATAGCCGCCGACATAGACGAGGTCGATGTTGTCGCGCTTCAGGCGCGAGACGATCGCGTTGAAGTCCTTGTCGCCCTTGTTGTAGGACTCATACATCTTCTCGGTGATGCCGGCCTTGTTGAGCGCCTTCTTGGTCTCGTCAGCAAGACCCTTGCCGTAGGTGGTCTTGTCGTTGAGGATCGCGATGTTCTTGCCCTTGAAGTTCTTGGCGATGTACTGCGCCGCGATCAGGCCCTGCTGATCGTCGCGGCCGCAGACGCGCGCCACGTTCCAGAGCTTGCGCTCGGTGAACAGCGGGTTGGTCGAGGCGGGCGTGATCTCGAGCACGTTGCCGTCGGCATAGGCTTCAGAGGCGGGGATCGACGACGACGAGCAATAGTGCCCGGCCACGAACGGGATTTTCGCGCCGGCGATCTTCTCGGCGATCGAGCGCGCCTGCTTCGGATCGCAAGCGTCGTCCTCGACGGATAGCGCCAGCTTCTTGCCGTTGACGCCGCCGGCGGCGTTGATGTCGGTCACGGCCATCTCGGCGCCGTTCTTCATCTGGCGGCCGAAGGCGGACTCGCCGCCGGTCATCGGGCCAGCGACTGCGACGGTGACATCCTGCGCGAATGCCGCGCTCGACAGCGCGAGCGATGCGCCAAATGCCAGACCGATGAGCTTCAGTGATTTCATGAGATACCTCGCGGGTGGTCGCCTGTGGGAGTTGCCGGGCTTGCCCGGTCCAAACCGGTCCTATTCTCGAATGAAATTGCCGAGAAGTCACCGGCAAAATATGGGCGTGGGCGGAGATATCTCGCCACATTGGGCCGCACGTGGTTCGTCCTTAATCGCCCTTGGGGGCGTCAGCCGTGCCGGCCGCCTTCCAGATAGGCGGCGCGAATCTCGGGGCGCTGCAACAACTCGGCGCCGGTCCCGGCCAGCGTGATCAGGCCATTGACCATGACATAGCCGCGATGGGCGAGCTTGAGCGCATGGTTGGCGTTCTGCTCGACGATCAGGACGGTCAGGCCGTCCTGCCGGTTCAGGGTGCGGATCGCATCGAAAATCTGGCGGGCGATCAGCGGTGCCAGCCCGAGCGAGGGTTCGTCGAGCAGAAGCAGGCGGGGGCGGCTCATCAGGGCGCGGCCAATTGCCAGCATCTGCTGCTCGCCGCCGGACAGGGTTCCACCGCGCTGGGCAAAGCGTTCCTTCAGTCGCGGAAACAGCGTGAACACGCGCTGGAGCGTCGCCTCGCGCTCCGCATCGGTGCATCCGGTGGCATCCGCCCCCATCTGGAGGTTTTCCGCAACGCTCATGCGCGGGAAGATGCGGCGGCCTTCCGGCGATTGCGCGATGCGCAAATGCGCGATCTCGTGGGTGGGAACGTCGGTGATGTCGCGACCTTCGTACAGGATCTGGCCGGCGCGGGCGCGCGGCTTGCCGAAGATCGTCATCATCAGCGTCGACTTGCCGGCGCCGTTGGCGCCGATCAGGGCAACGATCTCGCCGGCATCGATCTCGACATCGACGCCCTTCAGCGCCTCGATCTTGCCGTAGGCGGCACGAAGACCGTGGATCGCGAGCAGGGGAGTGCGGGCCGACGTCACGTCCCGCTCTCCATCACGGCCACGGCCTCGTCCTCGTCGGCGCCGAGATAGGCGGCGATCACCTTGGGATCGTCACGGACTTCGCGCGGGGATCCTTCCGCGATCTTGACGCCGTGGTCCATCACCACGATGTGGTCGGAGATCTGCATCACGACCGACATGTCGTGCTCGATCAGCAGGATCGAGGTGCCGAGCTCGTCGCGGATCGAGAGCAGGAGTTCGCTCAAGGCGGCGCTCTCGCGCGCGTTGAGGCCGGCCGCGGGTTCGTCCAGGCACAATAGCGCGGGCTCGGTGCACATGGCACGCGCGATCTCGAGCCGGCGCTGATCGCCATAGGCGAAATTGCCGGCAGCGTCGTCGGCGCGGTCGAGCAGATTGACCCGCCTGAGCCAGTCGGTGGCGAGATCGATCGCGCGCTTTTCGGCGTCGCGGTAGGCGGGGACACCGAGGAGACCGAGGAGGGTGAAGCCGGAGGCGCGCATCAATGGGTTGTGCTGCGCCACCATCAGGTTCTCCAGCGCGGTCATGCCGGGAAACAGGCGGATGTTCTGGAACGTGCGCGCGACCTTGGCCCGCTTGGCGATGCGGAAATCGTTCAGCCGCTCCAGCGCGATGACCTTGCCGTCGTCGTGGGTGAGGCGGATGGTGCCGCCGCTCGGCTTGTAGAAGCCGGTGATGCAGTTGAAGACGGTGGTCTTGCCGGCGCCGTTCGGTCCGATCAGCGCGGTGATCTTCTTCCGCTCAGCCGAGAGCGACAGGTCCTGCACGGCGACGATGCCGCCGAAGCGCATGGTGAGCCGGTCGACGCTGAGAATCTTGTCGCCGCTCATCCGTGCCCTTCCTTGACGAGGTCGGAGGAGATCGCCTGCGCCTTGGTCAGATACACGGTGGGGGAGCGGTGGCCGATCAGGCCGCGCGGCCGCCAGATCATGATCAGCACCATCGCCATGCCGAACACCAGCATGCGATAGGTTTCGAGGCCGCGGAACAGCTCGAAGCCGCCAATCATGGCGAGCGCTGCAAGCGCGACGCCGAGCTGCGAGCCCATGCCGCCGAGCACGACGATGGCGAGCACCAGCGCCGATTCCTGGAAGGTGAAGGATTCCGGGCTGATGAAGCCCTGGCGCGTGGCGAAGAACGCACCGGCGAAGCCGCCGAACATCGCGCCCGTCGCAAACGCCGTGAGCTTGGTGGTCGTGGTGTTGATACCGAGCGCGCGGCAGGCGACCTCGTCCTCGCGCAAGGCCTCCCAGGCCCGTCCGATCGGCAGGCGGCGCAGGCGGATCGTCACCCAGTTGGTGAGGAGCGCCAGCGCCAGGATCACATAGAACAGGAAGACGATGCGGTGGGTCGGCGAATACTCGATGCCGAGCTTCGCAGCGAGCCCATCGTCGCTGCTGTCGAGCGGGATGCCGAAGAGGGTAGGGCGCGGAATGCTAGAGACGCCGTTCGGCCCGCCCGTTAGGCTCTGCCAGTTGATGATGACCAGCCGGATGATCTCGCCGAAGGCCAGTGTCACGATGGCGAGATAGTCGCCGCGCAGGCGCAGCACCGGGAAGCCGAGCATCACGCCCCAGAGGGCGGCGAGAATGCCGGCGAGCGGCAGGCAGATCCAGAACGACCAGCCAAAATTGGTGGCGAGCAGCGCATAGGAATAGGCGCCCACCGCATAGAAGGCGACGTAGCCGAGATCGAGCAGGCCGGCGAGGCCGACCACGACGTTCAACCCCCAGCCCAGCATGACATAGGTGAGCACGAGGATCGCGAGGTCGAGGATGTAGCGCTGGTCATAGAAGATCACAGGTACCAGCAGGGTGAAGATCAGGAGCGCCGGCGCGAGGAAACGGCCGACGAACGACATTCCGCTTTGCACTGCCGGCGGCACCAGCCGCTCGGCGCCGCTCGGACCGATCCATTGCCGTAGCAGCTCGATCACGATCGAGCCGCCGAACACGACGCCGACGAGGGATGCGAGCTCACCGAGGCGCGTCCAGTAGGTGAGCTGGCCGGAGGAGCCCGCTTCGGTGCGGATACCGACCATCAGCGAGAACAGCACCAGTGCGACAGCTGCGTTGATGACGGCGGTTTTGAGGATGGAGAGGATGCCCGCTCTGGGTTTGGCCATCATGGTCGAGGGAGCTGTCACGCGGCCGATCCGTCAGACTTTTTCGACTTCGGGACGGCCGAGCAGGCCGGTCGGCATGAAGATCAGCACGACAATGAGGATCGAGAACGCCGCGACGTCCTTGTACTCGACCGAGAAATAGGCCGACCAGAACGTCTCGATCAGACCGATCGCAAGCCCGCCGAGCATGGCGCCCGGCAGCGAGCCGATGCCGCCGAGCACGGCTGCGGTGAAGGCCTTGATCCCGGCGACGAAGCCCATGAAGAAATCGACCAGACCATAATAGAGCAGGTACATCAGGCCCGCGACCGCGGCGAGCGCGGCGCCGATCACGAAGGTCATGGAGATGGTGCGGTCGACGTTGACGCCGAGCAGCGCCGCCATGGTCTGGTCCTGTTCGCAGGCGCGCATGTCGCGCCCGAGCCGGGTGCGCGAGACCAGCCAGGTGAAGATCGCCAGCAGCACGATGGTGGTGATGACCACCATGATCTGGATGTTGGAAAGCTGGATCACGAAGCCGTCCGGGCTCTCATGCAGCGTGTAGCCGCCGGTGATGAAGGGCGGGATCGGCTTGACGCGGGCGCCTTGCGCCACTTGCGAGTAGTTGGTCAGCACGAACGACATGCCAATCGCCGACAGCATCGGGGCGAGGCGGAAGGAATGGCGCAGCGGCCGGTAAGCGATACGCTCGATGGTCCAGCCATAGAGCGCGGTGATCGCCATCGAAACCAAGAGAACCACGAGCAGGATCACCGGGATTGCGGTGAGGCCGAACGAGATCAGGATCAGGAAGGTGATCAGCGCAATGAAGCCGCCGATCATGAAGATGTCACCATGGGCGAAGTTGATCATGCCGACGATGCCGTAGACCATCGTGTAGCCGATCGCGATCAGGCCGTAGATCGAGCCCAGGACGAGACCGTTGATGAGCTGCTGGGCGAAATAATCCATGCGCTGCCGTTTACCAAACCTGACGCGGCTCAAAGGGAGAGAGAGTTCTCAAGTTTCTTCTCGGGCCCCGGCAGCCCTTGAGCGTTCTTCCGGTTTTTGTAACAGGAGGGAACTGGCGGCTGCAACTGGCCAGATCTCGACATCAAGGCTTGTACAGAGGTCATTTTCGCCTTCGGTTCCCACGAACAGTGAGGAACCGGGTTCCTGGGCAACCAAAATGGAGGGCGGCCGTTGTCTCGCCTCTGTCGTCCAACAAGGGAGTTCCCCGAATGACGAAGCAGCAGAACCAGAATCCGGGTCAGCAGAGTCAGAACCCCGGCCAGCGCACCCCTCAGCCGCAGCAGGGCGGCGGGCAGAAACCCGGACAGCAACAGCAGGATCCGATGCGCCAGGGCGACCGGCCCGGTCAGCAACAGGGTCAGGACAAGTAATTGGGAGCCCAGGCGTGAGAAGAGGGGCCCTGCCGTAAGGCGGGGCCTTTTTATTGGGGGCGCCCCGTTATTGGGGGCGCCCCGGTCCACCGGGCAGTTAAGGTAAACAAAGGGTTTAAATTGCCGCCACAGTCTGATGCGAGTTAGCTCCGGCAAAGCCGCTGCCTTCCGTTGAGGGCCTTCGGCAAACCAAGCGGGAAGCGGCATGTTCAGGAATTGGCGGATCGGCTCGGTCAACGGCGCGCTGCTGGCGGCCTATTTCATCCCGGCCTGGACCCTCGTCGCCTTCAGTATCATGGTGGCACCGGTGCACGGCCTCTATGAGCGGCCGAGCGTCGCGGTCGCGCTGTTCCTCAGCGACCATCTCGAGGTGACGGGGATGAGCACGGTGCGGGCCGCCTGGCTGCTGGCCCTGGGCCGGCTGACCGTCGTGGCGTTCTTCGTGATCTATCTCGCGCTGCTCTGTATCCCCCGCACGCGGAAGAATGGCGGCAGCGACGAGGCACTCGGCATTGCCCTGGCGATCGGCAGCCTTATCTCGTTTGCCAGCATGGTGATGGCCTCGAAGGTCGGCGAGATGGCCGCGCTCCGGCTGCACGCTACCGAGCTCCTGCTCTTGCTCGGTGCCGCCATCGTGGTGGTGATCGAGAAGCCGGCGACGGCGCCAAAGACCGTCGAGACCGCCGCGCCGCTAAGTCTTGAGCAGGCCGAGCTCCTGCACAATCGCTGAGGCTTCCTTCACGGCGTGGTTCGCCGCCGGGACGCCGCAATAGATCGCCTGCTGCAGCAGGATCTCCTTGATGTCGTCGGGCGTGAAGCCGCCCTCGGCGAGCGCGGCGCGCACATGCAGGCGGAATTCGTCCCATTGCCCGAGCGCGACCATGGTGCCGATCACCAGCACCCGCCGCGTGCGCTGGTCGAAATGCGGCCGCGTCCAGATCTCGCCCCAGGCATAGCGGGTGATCAGGTCCTGGAAGTCGGTGTTGAACGCGTTGCGGCCCGCGATCGACTTGTCGACCCAGGCATTGCCCAGGACCTTTCGGCGTACGTTCATGCCGGCATCGCGGCGGTTCTGGTCGTCCATTGTGTTTCCTCCTTCGTCATTGCGAGCGTAGCGAAGCAATCCAGAAATGCGTCAGTCTGGATTGCTTCGTCGCTACGCTCCTCGCAATGACGCGTTGTGAGATCAGCGCTGCGTCAAGAATCCCACCACCGCGTCCGTAAACGCGTGCGGCTGTTCGACGTTGGAAATGTGGGCGGCGTCGATGATGGTCATGCTGGCGCCGGGAATGCTCGAGCGGATCAGTTCGGCTGCCGAGATCGGCGTCGCCATGTCGTGGCGGCCGGCGATCACCAGCGTCGGGCTCTTGATCTTGGGGAGCAGCGCGCGCTGGTCCAGCGTCGACAGCGCCTCGCAGCAAGCGAGATAGCCCTCGACGGGGGAGGCGAGCAGCATCGACTTCATTCTGGCGGTGATCTCGGGCTCGCGCTCGCGGAAGTCCTGGGTCAGCCAGCCCGCGATCACGGCATCCGCGACCGCCGCGATGCCGCCCTTCTTCACGGCGTCGATGCGCTCCAGCCATTTGGTCGGCTCGGCATAGTAGCAAGAGGTGTTGGCGAGGACGATCTTGCCGAAGCGTTCCGGCGCGTTGGCGCCCAGCCATTGCCCGACCATGCCACCCATCGACAGGCCGCACCAATGCACCTTCTCGATGTTGAGATCGTCGAGGATCGCGAGCACGTCGCGGCCGAAGCGCTCCATCGTGTAGGGACCGGGCGGCACGTTCGATTTGCCGTGGCCGCGGCGGTCGTAACGGATGACGCGGAACACCTGCGTCAGCGCCTTCATCTGCGGCTCCCACATCTGAAGCGTGCAGCCGAGCGAGTTGGAGAGCATCAAGGTCGGTCCGCCGTCGCGGCCGTCGACGGAGACGTTGAGCAGGCATCCGTCGGCATCGATCATGGGCATGCGGCGTCTCCGTCGTATTTGGTCGTAATTGCGGTTCTTATTCGCGGCCGAGGCTGTCGAGCAGCCGGTCGATCAGGGCTTGGGAAGCTCCTTGATAGGCCATCGGATCGAACAATGCCGCAATTTTTTCCGGCGGCAGATGAGCAGTGACTAGCGAATCGGCCGACAGCACCTCGCGCAGATGCTTCTTCTCGGCGACCGCGCGCTTGCTGGCGGCCTCGACGAGATGATGCGCATCGCTCTTGCCGATCTTCTCGGCCAGCGCAAAGGTGACCGCTTCCGCCATGATCAGGCCGTGCGTCGCATCGAGATTGCTGCGCATGCGCGCGGCGTCGACGTCGAGGCCTTCGGCGATGTCGACGATTGCGGCAAGCGCCCCCGAGGTGACCAGCATCAATTGCGGCAGCGTCGGCCATTCCGCGTGCCAGGGGCCGGCACTGCGTTCGTGGTCCTGCACTTGCGCGGCAAAAATCGTCGCGGCGAGCTGCGGGGCCATGGTCGCAGCGCCGAGCGCGCTCGCGGCGGCAACCGGGTTGCGCTTGTGCGGCATGGTCGAGGAGCCGCCGCGGCCTTCACCGGCGGGCTCGAACGCTTCGGCGACATCGGTCTGCATCAGCAGCGAGACGTCGCGCGCGATCTTGCCGCAGCTGCCGGCGAGAATTGCAAAGCAGGAGGCGGCTTCCGCGATGCGGTCGCGATGGGTGTGCCAGGGCGCCTCAGGCAGCGGCAGGTTCAGCTCCTGCGCCAGCCGCTCGGCGACCGCGAGCCCCTTATCGCCGAGCGCGGCGAGCGTGCCGGCGGCGCCGCCGAATTGCAGCGCGAGGCCCTCGCGGGAGAGCCGCCTGAGGCGGCAGCGGGCGCGGGCGAGGCTTGCGGCGTATTCGGCGGCCTTCAGGCCGAACGGCATCGGCAGCGCGTGCTGGAGCCAGGTCCGCGCTACCATCGCGGTGGCGCGATGGGCTCGCGCCAGCGCGGCAAAACCCTTGATGGCGCGGCTGAGGTCGGCGTCCAGCGCATCGATGCCGGCGCGCAGCGTGAGCATGGTCGCGGTATCGATGACGTCCTGGCTGGTCGCGCCCCAATGCACGTAACGCGCGGCCTCCGCATCGGCCTTGCCGACATTGGCGGTCAGCGCCTTGACCAGGGGAATCGCGAGATTGCCTGATCGCGTTGCCGCCTCGGCCAGGGCTGCCATATCAAAGGCATCAGCCTTGCAGGCAGACGCGATCGGCCCCACCGCGGATGCGGGAATCACAGCTGTGGCAGCCTCGGCCCGCGCCAGGGCTGCCTCGAAATCGAGCATGTTCTGAAGGGTCGACCGGTCGTCGCAGACCGCGCGCATGGCTGCGCTCGACAGCATCGGCGCGAGCAGGGGGGAGAGGGAAGTGCTCATATTGTGCGGGACCTAACCACCATGGCCCGCCTGTGCCAATCCCAAACCATCGGCGCAAGCTTTTTGCAGTTGCGAATATGCATTGCACGTGACCGGGGCCCGCCCTTTCCTTTACGGCCTCCGTGCGTTACTTGAACAGCATTATAGTTGTGCGATCCGGGAGGCACCCATGGCCATGACGATGAACGGCGAAGTCCAGCTTGCGGCGTCGCGCGAGGCCGTGTGGGACAAGCTCAATGATCCCGAGGTGCTGAAGGCCTGCATTCCCGGCTGCGAGGAGCTGGAGAAAACTGACGACGGCGGCTTTCGCGCAACGGCGAAAATGAAGGTCGGGCCAGTGTCCGCGCGCTTCAGGGGCAAGGTCATGCTGTCCGATCTCGACCCGCCCAATGGCTACAAGATCTCCGGTGAGGGTGAGGGTGGGGTGGCCGGCTTCGCCAAGGGCGGCGCGGCCGTCAAGCTCGCGGAGAAGGACGGCGGCACGCTACTGTCCTACGACGTCGAGGCGCAGATCGGCGGCAAGTTGGCGCAGCTCGGCCAGCGCCTGATCAACGGCGCCGCCAAGAAGCTGGCCGACGAATTTTTCGCGAACTTCGCCAAGGCGGTACAGGGCTGAAGGCTATCGCCTTTCGGCATGGCGCCTTGCGTCCGGGGTGATGTTGCCCCCGGGCATAATGGCCCATATGATGGGTTGGAATAATTATAAGAACCGCTTCGATGGGACCCGTCGGGGCGCTGATAGAGAGTGCTTATGGCAAAAATCTCCCTCATCGTGAACGGCAATCCAGTCACGGCCAACGTCGACCCCCGCACCCTCCTGGTGCAGTTCCTGCGCGAGAATCTGCGGCTGACCGGGACGCATGTCGGCTGCGACACCTCGCAGTGCGGCGCCTGCGTCGTGCATCTCGACGGCAAGGCTGTGAAGTCCTGCACCACACTGGCGGTGATGGCCGACGGCCACGAGGTCAAGACGATCGAGGGGCTGGCCGCGGACGGTGCGCCGCTGCATCCGATGCAGGAGGCCTTCCGCGAGCATCATGGGCTCCAGTGCGGCTTCTGCACGCCCGGCATGATCATGACCGCGATCGACATCGTGCATCGCAAGGGCCATGAGCTCGACGACAACACCATTCGCGAAGAGCTGGAAGGCAATCTCTGCCGCTGCACCGGCTATCAGAACATCGTGGCCTCGATCTCCGCCGGCGCGAAGGCGATGGCCAAATCCGATCTCGCGTAAACCGCGCGCGCACTCCGCGATCAGGACACACCCATGTACGAATTCAAATATCATCGCCCTGGGACCGTTCGCCAGGCGGCCAACCTCCTGGTGAAGAACGAAGACGCCAAGGTGATCGCCGGCGGCCACACGCTGATCCCCGTCATGAAGCAGCGTCTCGCCAACCCGCCGCATCTGGTCGACCTCTCTCACATCGAGGGGCTCGACACGATCGAGATGAAGGGCCGCTCGCTCGTGATCGGCGCCACCGCCAAGCACGCAGAGGTCGCGGCCTCCGCCGTCGTCGGCGAGGCGATCCCGGCGCTCGCGAACCTTGCCGGCGGAATCGGCGATCCCGCCGTGCGTCACAAGGGCACGATCGGCGGCTCGCTCGCCAACAACGATCCGACCGCGGATTATCCGGCCGCGGTGCTCGCGTTAGGGGCCACCATCGTCACCAACAAGCGCCGCCTCAAGGCCGAGGAGTATTTCCAGGGTCTGTTCTCGACGGCGCTGGAGGCTGACGAGATCATCACCAAGGTGATGTTTCCGCTGCCGAAGAAGGCGGCCTACATCAAATTCCGCAACCAGGCCTCGCGCTATGCGCTGGTCGGCGTGTTCGTGGCGCGGCGTCCGTCGGATGTACGCGTCGCCGTCACCGGTGCGGGCTCCGAAGGCGTGTTCCGCGTTACCGCGTTCGAGGAGGCCTTGAAGAAGCGCTTCTCGGCGAAGGCGCTTGACGGCATTGCGGTGCCGGCGGAAGGCCTCAACAGCGACATCCACGGCAGCGCCGAATACCGCGCGCATCTCATCGGCGTGCTGACGCGTCGCGCCGTCGATGCCGCCAATGCCAAGGAATGAGCTGACCTCATTCCTCGGCCCAAATCTGTCCCCGGTGAGGGCGTAGCGAGACTGGCTTTTTCATGACTTCAGCGGCCAATTCTTCCGGTGCTTTGCCGGCATCGGTCGATGCGATGCTCGAACTCCTGACGTCGCGCGGCTACCTCGCCGAGCGAGCGCTGGCCACGGTGACCTACCTGTCGCTGCGCATGGGCCGGCCGCTGTTCCTGGAAGGCGAAGCTGGTGTCGGCAAGACCGAGATCGCAAAAGTGCTGTCGGCAGCGCTGGGGCGGAAGCTGATCCGCCTCCAGTGCTACGAAGGCCTCGACGTCTCCTCCGCGGTCTATGAGTGGAACAGTGCCGCGCAGATGATCGCGATCCGGATGGCGGAAGCCGCCGGCGACACCGATCGCGACCAGCTCTCGAGCGACATCTTCGCCGACCGCTACATGATCAAGCGGCCGCTGCTTCAGGCGCTCGAGCCCGACGTTGCCGGTCCCCCGGTGCTGCTGATCGACGAGCTCGACCGTGCCGACGAGGCGTTCGAGGCGTTCCTGCTCGAAATCCTCAGCGACTTCCAGGTGACGATCCCCGAATTCGGCACCGTGAAGGCGCCGCACCCGCCGATCGTCATCATCACCTCCAACCGCACCCGCGAGATCCACGACGCGCTGAAGCGGCGCTGTCTCTATCACTGGGTGGACTATCCCGCCGCCGAGCGCGAGCTCGCGATCGTCAAGACGCGCGTGCCCGGCATCTCGGCAAAGCTCTCGCAGCAGGTCGTGCGCTTCGTGCAGGCGCTGCGTAACCAGGACTTCTACAAGTCGCCTGGTGTCGCCGAGACCATCGACTGGGCCACCGCTTTGTCGGAGCTCGACGCCCGCTCGCTGACCCCGCAAGTGGTCGGCGATACGCTGGGCGCACTGCTCAAATACCAGGACGACATCACGCGGATGCAGGGCGATGCCTTGCAGAAGGTACTGAAAGACGCGACGAGCGATTAGCTCGTCATTCCGGGGCGCGCGTCAGCGCGAACTACGGTGCGCGATTGCGCACCTGAGAATCCATCGGGCCGCGGAGACGGTGGATCAATGGATTCCGGGTTCACGCTACGCGTGCCCCGGAATGACGGCAGGGACAGTAGACCATGGCCATCAATCACCTTGCCCCGGAGCAAACCGAGCAGTTCGCCGACAACATCGTCGGCTTTGCCCGCGCGCTGCGTGCAGCTGGCATGCCGGTCGGACCGGGCGCGGCCATCGACGCCATGAGCGCGCTCCAGGTGATCGACATCGGCAGTCGCGCCGATGTCTTCACCACGCTTGAGGCGATCTTCGTCAAGCGCCACGAGCATGCGCTGATCTTCAAGCAGGCTTTCAACATGTTCTTCCGCGCCTCGGAAGAATGGAAGCACATGCTGGATTCGGTGCCGCTGCCGGAGCAGGCGAGGAAGAAGCCACAGGCAGGCGCGCGCCGCGTCCAGGAGGCGATGTCGCAGCCGCGCATGACGGAGACGCCGCAGCACCAGGAGCAGGATCTGCGCCTGTCGGTCTCCGACAAGGAGATCCTGCAGAAGAAGGACTTTGCGCAGATGAGCGCGGCCGAGATCGCCGAGGCGCTCCGCGCCGTCGAGCGGATGCACCTGCCGCAGGCCGAGCTCCTGACACGCCGGCAACGACCCGATCCGCGCGGCCTTCGGCTCGACCTGCGCCGCACGCTGCGCGCATCTTTGCGAACCGGCGGCGACATCATCGACATCCATCGCCTTGGGCGCATCGAGAAGCCCGCGCCGATCGTCGCGCTGCTCGATATCTCGGGCTCGATGAGCGAATATACCCGCCTATTCCTGCATTTCCTGCATGCCATCACCGATGCGCGCAAGCGCGTCTCGGTGTTTCTGTTCGGTACCCGGCTGACCAATGTCACCCGCGCCCTGCGCCAGCGCGACCCCGACGAGGCGCTGGCAAGCTGCTCGGCCTCGGTCGAGGACTGGGCCGGCGGCACGCGGATCTCGGCCTCGCTGCACAACTTCAACAAATTGTGGGCACGGCGCGTTCTGAGCCAGGGCGCCATCGTGCTGCTGATCTCAGACGGGCTGGAGCGGGAGGCCGATTCCAAGCTGGCCTTCGAGATGGACCGGCTGCACCGCTCCTGCCGGCGGCTGATCTGGCTGAACCCGCTGCTCCGGTTCAGCGGCTTCGAGGCCAAGGCGCAGGGCATCAAAATGATGCTGCCCCACGTTGACGAATTCCGCCCGGTACATAATTTGAGTTCGATCCAGGAGCTGATCACCACGCTCTCCCGGCCGCTGCCGCCGCATCACCGCAGCCTGATCCGCTCCGCAGCTTGAGAGGCCACCCATGCTCGATCGCGACGAGGATATTCTGAAGGCGGCGGAGGACTGGCAGAAGGCCGGCCGTGGCGTTGCGCTCGCCACCGTGGTGGAGACCTGGGGCTCGGCGCCGCGCCCGGCGGGCTCGAGCCTCGTCATCAACGACGAGGGCACGTTCTTGGGCTCCGTCTCCGGCGGCTGCGTCGAGGGCGCCGTGGTCACCGAGGCCATGGACGTGATCGAGAGCGGCAAGCCCAAGATGCTGGAGTTTGGCGTTGCCGACGAGACCGCCTGGAATGTCGGGCTGTCCTGCGGCGGTACCATCCGCGTCTTCGTCGAGAAGGTGGGTTAGCCGTGAAGCTCGCGATCCTGCACGAACTCAACGCCGAGCGCGCCGCGCGCCGGCCGGTGATTCTGGTGACGGACACCGAGAGCGGCGAACAGCGCCTGGTGAAGGCGAATGACTTTGCCAAGGATCCGCTGCACGCAGAACTCGACAAGCAGCTTCGCATGGGCAAGAGCGCCAATGTCGAGGCTGGCGGCAAGAAGCTGTTCCTCAACGTCTATGCGCCGACCGCCAAGCTGGTCATCATCGGCGCGGTGCATATCAGCCAGGCCTTGGCGCCGCTGGCACGCTCGCTCGGCTACGACGTCACGGTCATCGATCCCCGTACGGCCTTTGCGAGCCCCGAGCGCTTCCCCGACATTCCGCTCGTCGCGGAATGGCCCGACACGGCGCTGCCGCCGCTCAATGTCGATGCCTACACCGCCTTCGTCGCGGTGACGCACGATCCAAAGATCGACGATCCCGCGCTGCTGCACGCCTTCGAGCGCAACTGCTTCTACATCGGCGCGCTCGGCTCGCGGAAGACACACGCCAAGCGCGGCGACCGGCTGCGGGCGCAGGGCGCCAAGGAAAGCGACATCGCACGCATCCACGCGCCCATTGGCCTTGCGATCGGCGCGGTTTCTCCGTCCGAGATCGCGGTCGCGATCATGGCCGAGATCACGGCGGTGCTGCGGCTGCCTCCAAAACAAAAAGAAGAAGCGGCATGAAGTTCGGCCCGGCGAGCCCGAAGGATGCGATCGGCGGGGTGACCGTCCACACCCTGCGCCAGGGGCCGCTGGTGCTCAAGAAAGGCACGACGATCGGCCCCGCCGAGGTCGAGGCGCTGGAGCGCGCTGGGATCAAGGACATTGTGGTGGTGCGCATGGAGCCGGGTGACGTCTCCGAGGACGTTGCGGCAGCCAGCATCGCGCTTGCCGTCGGCGGCGAGGGCATCCATGTCGAGCGCGCCTTCACCGGCCGCGCCAACCTGTTTGCCGCGCGCGCAGGCGTTCTGGTGATCGACCGCGCCGCAGTTGATCGCATCAACAATGTCGACGAGGCCATCACCTTTGCCACGCTCGCCGCCTACAAGCCGGTGGTCGAGGGCGAGATGGTCGGCACCGTCAAGATCATCCCGTTCGGCGTCGACGAGAGTTTGCGCGATGCCGCGGTCAAGGCGGCCGGCAAGGATGTGCTCAGAATCGCGCCTTACGTGATCCAGCGCGTCGGCGTGGTTTCGACGCTGCTGCCGGGCCTGTCATCCAAGGTGATCGACAAGACGCTGCGTGTTACCGCCGAGCGGCTCGCGCCGGCCGGCGCCAGCATCATCGCCGAGCGGCGGGTTCCGCATGAGGAGCAGGCGCTGTCGGCTGCGATCAAGGAGTTGCTGGGTCTTGGCGCCGAACTCGTGATCGTGTTCGGCGCATCCGCCATCGCCGACCGCCGCGACGTGATCCCGGCGGCCGTCACCGGCATCGGTGGTGAGATCGAGCATTTCGGCATGCCGGTCGATCCCGGCAATCTGCTGCTGATCGCGCGCGCCGGCGAGGTGCCGGTGCTGGGTGCGCCGGGCTGCGCGCGTTCGCCGGTCGAGAACGGTTTCGACTGGGTGCTGATGCGGCTGCTCGCCGGCATTAAGGTGACGCGGTCCGAGCTGATGGGCATGGGTGTCGGCGGCCTCCTGATGGAGATCGTGACGCGGCCGCAGCCGCGGGCAAAACCCGAGACCGAGGGCAACAGCCAGGTCGCCGCCATCGTTCTGGCGGCCGGCCGCTCCACCCGGATGGGCGGACCGAATAAGCTGCTCGCGGAGTTCAACGGCAAGAAGCTGGTGCGGATCGCCACCGAGCAGGCATTGGCTTCCAGGGCATCCGAGGTGATCGTCGTCACCGGCCACCAGGCCGAGCTGGTCGAGCAGGCGCTGCAAGGTCTGAAGGTCAAATTCGTCCGCAACCCGGATTTCGCCGGCGGCATCGCAAGCTCGGTCAAGGCCGGCATCGCCGCCGTGCCCGAGACCTGCGACGGCGCCGTGGTGTGCCTCGGCGACATGCCGCTGATTGACGCCGGTCTGATCGACCGCCTCATTGACGGCTTTGCGCCCGACCGCGGCAACCTCATCGTCGTGCCCGTCAGCGAAGGCCGCCGTGGCAACCCCGTGCTGTGGTCGCGCCGCTTCTTCAAGGAGTTGTTGACCCTCGACGGCGATGTCGGCGCGCGGCATCTGATCGCCAAGCACACTGAAGCGGTGGCCGAAGTGCCCGTCGATGGCGAGAGCGCCTTCCTCGACATCGACACCCCGCAGGCGCTGGAAGCGGCAAGACGCGGATGATGCTGCCGTAGGGTGGGCAAAGGCGCGTAGCGCCGTGCCCACCATCTCTTCGTTGCGATCGACAGTTGGTGGGCACGCTGCGCTTTGCCCACCCTACGGCACCTTCCTACGGCATCTCTCACCCCCCGATTTCAACCACCCGTTCACCAAGTGGAAACGACCGCCGCTTAGAGTCCCCTCCACCTGCCTTGGGGGGAGGGGTTTTTCCATGGCTTCGAACGTCGTCGCGCGCCGTTGCGCGATGTTTTTCTTTGCGCTGTCGGTTTGTGTCTCCGGCGCCCGTTACATCACCGAAGCCCACGCAGCGGGCGCTATTGCGGTCGGCAAGTGCGGCGCGTATGGCCAGGCCTATGATTACGGCGCCGAGCACGAGGCGCGCGCCGCGGCACAGAAACAATGCAAGGGCGATTGCACGACCGTGACGATGAAGCGCGCCTGCGCTGCGATGTCGGTCGATCTCGCCAATCCCTGCGGCGCTTATGGCTTTGCCGTCAAGCCGAAGATTTCGGACTCGCTCAATGCCGCCACGCGCGAATGCTACAAATATGGCGGCAAGGAATGCGTGATCCGCGCCTGGGCCTGCGACGCCAAGGGTTGATCCTTCGAGCGCTGATTCCTCTTGCTGTCATTCCGGGGCGATGCAACGGTACCGCGCGGTGCGCGGACCTGAGCATCGAGCCTCCCCCGACTTTGGGACGCGATGGATTCTCGATGCGCAGCGCATCAGAGCTCGCGCCAAGTGGCGCGCCCGGAATGACATCTAGGAATACACATGCAGTTCGACACCAAGATCGCTGTCGTGATCCGCACCGATCTTCAGGCTTGGCAGAAGCTCAACGTCGCGTCTTTCCTGACGAGCGGCATTGCCGCGGCCTTTCCGGAATGCATCGGCGAAGCCTATGAGGACGCCTCGGGCACGAAATATCATGCGCTGATCGGCCAGCCGATCCTGATCTATGGCGCCGATGGTCCGGCATTATCGCGCGCGCTCGACCGGGCGCTGACGCGCAACGTCAAGCCGGCAGTCTATACCGAGGACATGTTCAAGACGACGCATGACGCCGCCAATCGCGAAGTGGTGAGGGCGGTGATGCGCACCGACCTCAATCTCGTCGGCATCGCGATGCGCGCCGAGCGCAAGGTGATCGACAAGATCATCGACGGCCTCAAGTTCCATAGCTGAGCCCGCAGGCGCGTCACGTCGTGCCGTCATCGGGATGTCGTGATGGCGATCGGGTTGCGCAAAGTTTGTGCTGTTTGACGCCCATCAAAGGAGGACCTCTCGGTATCGCTAGTCTGCGCCTGTAATGCAAAGGAGCAGACCGATGCCGACCATGAAAGCCGCAATTGTCAGACAATTCGGCAAGCCGCTGGTGATCGAGGACGTGCCGGTGCCGCAGCCCGGTCCGGGAGAGGTTCTGGTCAAGGTGAAGGCCTGTGGCGTCTGTCACACCGATCTGCACGCCGCGTCCGGCGACTGGCCGGTGAAGCCGGTGCCGCCCTTCATTCCCGGCCATGAAGCAGCCGGCATCGTCGCCGCGGTCGGGTCCGGCGTGAAGAACCTGAAGGTCGGCGATGCCGTGGGCGTGGCCTGGCTGCACGATGCATGCATGTCTTGCGAATATTGCGAGACCGGCTGGGAGACGCTGTGCGAGCACCAGCACAACACCGGCTACAGCGTGAACGGCGGCTTCGCCGAATATGTCATCGCCGCGGCTGCCTTCGCCGCAAAGCTGCCAGCGAGCGTCGATTTCGCGGCCATTGCGCCGATCCTCTGCGCCGGTGTCACCACCTACAAGGGATTGAAGGAGACCGAGGCGCGACCCGGCGAGTGGGTCGTGATCTCAGGCGTCGGCGGGCTCGGCCATGTCGCAATTCAGTACGCCAAGGCGATGGGGCTCAAGGTCGCGGCGGTCGATATCGCCGAGGACAAGCTCGCGCTCGCACGTGAGGCCGGCGCCGATCTCGCGGTCAACGCACTCGCCGCAGGGGCCGTGGACAATGTTCTTGCGGCAACCGGGGGCGGGGCGCATGGCGTGCTGGTGACGGCGGTCTCGACCGCAGCGTTCGCCCAGGCGCTGAAGATGGTGCGCCGCAAGGGCACCGTCAGCCTCGTCGGCCTGCCGCCGGGCGAATTCCCGACGCCGATCTTCGATGTCGTGCTCAAGCGCATCACCGTGCGCGGCTCGATCGTCGGCACACGGCGCGATCTCGACGAAGCCATCGCGTTTGCCGCGGATGGCAAGGTCAAGGCCGAGGTGACGAAGGTGCCGCTCACGCAAATCAACGACGTCTTCGACCGCATGAAGGCCGGCAAGATCGACGGCCGCATGGTGCTGGATTTTGGCTAAAGCATGATCCGGAAAGTGCGAAGCGGTTTTCCGAACGGATCATGCTCAAACAACAACCTAAACGCGATCACGATTCATCCCAATCTCATCGCGCTTTAGCATCTCACCCCGGCGGCATGCCTTCGAACTTTATCAGGCTGGGGTCGAGGCGATCCCAGTCATAGCCGCGCGCGGCGAAAGTGACCGCCTGCGGCTTGTAGCGGGCAGGCTCGTCGAGGGTTGCGGCGCGGATCGTGAAGACGTCGGGCTGTGCCGCGAAGGTCATGTACACAGGCACGCCGCATTGCGTGCAGAAGCCGCGCGTCTTCACGTTGCCGCTGTCGGCGACCATGTCCCAATGCTTTGCTTCGCCGGTCAGCGTGAGGCCGGCGCGCGCGAACGTCGCGTACGAGCCATGGCCGCTGCCGCTTTCCCGCTGGCAGTCCCGGCATTGACAGTGGTTGCTGAACAGCGGCTCACCGGCAATCGAATAGCGGATCGCGCCGCAGGCGCAGCCGCCAGTAAAGGGCTTGTCCATCGCGATATCTCCTCACTTCTCGCCGCTGATCTCGTCGAGCTGTCTGACGACCTTCTTCCAGCCGCCGCTCATCACGTTGTAGGCCGACTCGTTCCTGGGCATCACGAAGCCCGCATGGACCAGGCGGATCCGCGTGCCGGCTTCGACCGGGGTGAGGGACCACGTCACGACAGTGTCGAGCGGCGCGCCGTAACCGGTGTTGCGCTCATCGCCGCCTTTCCAGGCGTAGACGAGGCGCCGGTTGGCCACGACCTCGAGAACCCGGCAATGAATGACGCCATCCCAAGCGCCGCCAGGGGTAGTCTGGAATGTGAAGGTGTTGCCTTCAATCGCCTCGAAGCCGGTCGGCTGCATCAGCCAGCGCGCGATCAACTGGGCGCTGGTCAGCGCCTTCCAGATTGTCTCCGGCGCATGAGGGAGCACTTCGTCAATGACGATGTCCCGGATGTTGTCTTGGGTCTCGGCTTTCAACTCGGCTGCACTCACGGATCGATCTCCTTCAAGAGGTCACGCAGGTTCTGGAAGCGCTCGCGCCAGAACACGCCGTAATGGTCCATCCAGGTGACCAGCGGCTCGAGGCCTTGCGGCGCGGCGCGGTAGTAGACATTGCGGCCCTCGGCGCGTTCGGCGACGAGGCCGGCTTGCTTGAGGGATTTCAGGTGCTGCGAGATCGCGCCTTGGGTCACGCCGCTGCCGCGTGTCAGCTCGGCGACGCTGATTTCCCTGCTGTCGAAGACGCGTTCGAACACGGCGCGGCGCGTTGGGTCGGCGAGGGCGCGCATCACGGCGGTTACGGGGTTGGGGGTGACTTCCATCATGAGAAACGCATTAGCATATGCTAATTCATTAGTAAACACTAATTTGTCGTGCCGGCCTCGATTCCTTCGTTGATTGACAATGACTGACTAGTCAGTCATAAATAGAAAATGACGAAGAAGCCCGCCAGAGCAGCGATTGCATCCGTGGCCCGAGCCGGGAGCCACGGACCCGAAGCCGGCGCTGAGGCCGAGGCCCGCGTGTCAAACCGCGCCGCCCGGGCCGCGGAGCGGCGTGCAGCGATCGTGGAGGCGGCGATGGACGAGTTCATCACGCGCGGCTTTGCCGCGACGCGGCTCGACGACATCGCCAAGCGCGCCGGCGTCGCCAAGGGCACGATCTACCTGCACTTCAAGGACAAGGAATCGATGTTCGAGGAGCTGGTGCGCATTGTCATCGTGCCGGTGGTCACGCGCCTCACGGCGCTGCCGCCGCCGGTGGGCTCGGTGCGCGACCTGATAGAGGCCTTCGCCGGCAACTTCCTGAAGGAGGTCATCGGCACCAGGCGCGGCGACCTCGTGCGCCTGATCGTGGCGGAGGGGCCGCGCTTTCCGTCCGTTGCCGACTTCTACTATCGCGAAGTGGTCTCGCGCGGGATTGCCGCCATGCGCGCGCTGATCGAGCTCGGCATCGCCCGCGGCGAGATTCGGGAGAAGGACCTCGCGCGCTATCCACAGATCCTGGTCGCGCCCGCGATGATCGCGGTGATCTGGCAGAGCCTTTTTGTGCGGCATGCGTCGCTCGACGCGCAGGACATGCTGCGCGTTCATCTCGATTTGATTTTTGGCGAACGGAGGACGACATGAGGTCGTCACGAGCGATTTTTAGATTTGCATTGGCCGTCGTGCTCGCAACCGCGCTTGTAGCCTGCAACGAGAAGCGCGATCCCGGCTTCCAGGGCTGGGTCGAGGCGGACATGATCTTCGTCAGCCCGGACGAAGCCGGCCGGGTGACCAAGCTCAATGTCCGCGAGGGGGACGAAGTCAAGATCGGCGATCACCTCTATTCCGTCGACGACGATCTCCAGCTTGCCGATCTCAACCAGAACAAGGCGACGCTGGCGAATGCGCAGCAAACCTATGATCGCGCAGCTTCGCTGAACAAGACTGGCTCAGGCACGCAGGCCAATCTGGACTCCGCCGTGTCCGCCTTGCGCGTCGCGCAAGCGCGGGTGGCGACGTCGGAGACGCGAATGGCGCGGCGCAAGGGCTTTGCGCCGGTCGCCGGCACCATCCAGCAGATCTATTTCCGCGAGGGCGAGATGGTCGCGGCGCAGCGGCCGGTGCTCTCGATCATGCCGCCCGGCAACATGAAGCTGCGCTTTTTTGTGCCGGAGGCCGAGCTGCCGAAGCTCGCCATCGGCGACACCGTGCGGATCGTTTGCGATAATTGCGCGGCCGATCTCACCGCAAAGATCTATTTCATCGCGACCTCGGCCGAATACACCCCGCCCGTCATCTACAGCCTCGATGAGCGCAACAAGCTCGTCTACCTGATCCAGGCGCGGCCCTCGCGCCCCGACGCCTTGCGCGTCGGACAGCCGATCGACGTCTACCTCAATCCGAAGACACCGGTGGCGGACAAGCGATGAGCGGCGGCAACGGCATCGCGATCGACGTCAAGGGCCTGACCAAGTCGTTCGGGGGCCGCGAGGTCGTGCACGATCTGTCGATGCAGGTGAAGCGCGGCTCGATCTACGGTTTCCTCGGGCCGAACGGCTCGGGCAAGACCACGACCATCCGCATCCTCTGCGGCCTGCTCACGCCCGACAGCGGCGAGGGCACCTGCCTCGGCTACGACATCCGCCGCGATGCCGAAAAGATCAAGCGCCAGGTCGGCTACATGACCCAGCGCTTCAGCCTGTACCAGGACCTCTCGGTGCGCGAGAATCTCGAATTCGTCGCGCGACTCTATGGCCTCACTGACGCGCGTGGCGCTGCGCGCGACATGATCAGGCGGCTCGGGCTCTCCGGCCGCGAGGAGCAGCTCGCCGGCGAGCTTTCCGGCGGCTGGAAGCAGCGCCTGGCGCTCGGGGCCTGCACGCTGCCCAATCCGCAACTCCTGCTGCTCGACGAGCCGACCGCCGGCGTCGATCCCAAGGCGCGGCGCGACTTCTGGAACGAGATCCACGCGCTCGCCGCCGACGGCCTTACCGTGCTGGTTTCGACTCACTACATGGACGAGGCCGAGCGCTGTCACGAGATCGCCTACATCGCCTATGGCCATCTCCTGACTCATGGCACGGTGGAGCAGGTGATCGCCAAATCCGCGCTCACCACCTACACTGTCACAGGTGAAGACCTGAATGGGCTCGCGGCCGAGCTCACCGGCAAGCCCGGCATCGACATGGTGGCGCCGTTCGGCACCTCGCTGCATGTTTCGGGGCGCGACGTCGCCGCGCTCGAAGCCAGCATCGGGCCGTGGCGCGAGAAGAGCGGCCTGGACTGGCAGAAATCGTCGCCATCGCTCGAAGACGTGTTCATCGAGCTGATGAGCCATTCCAAGGACAATTTCCAGTAAGGACAATGTCCAATGAGCGTTGTCGATCATCCCGCGCCACAGCACGAAATCCGGGAGCGCTTTGGCTTCTGGAGACGCTCCTATGCGATGCTGATTAAGGAGTTCATCCAACTGAGGCGAGATCGCGTCTCGTTCGCGATGATCGTGATGCTGCCGGTGATGCAGCTCATGCTGTTCGGCTACGCCATCAATACCACGCCCCACAATTTGCCGAGCGCGGTGCTGCTCCAGGAGGACTCCGATCTCGCCCGCTCGATCCTGAAGGCGCTGGAGAACACCGCCTATTTCCGCTTCCTCTATGAAGTGCACGACGTCGAAGATTTCGACAATCTGCTGAAATCCGGCAAGGTGCTGTTCGGCGTCGAGATCCCGCGCGGCTTCGAGCGGGCGGTGCGGCGCGGCGACAGGCCGGCGCTGCTGGTCGCGGCCGACGCCACAGATCCCGTTGCGGCGAGCTCGGCGATCGGTTCGCTCGGCATGGTGGTGCAGACCGCGCTCAAGCACGATCTCTACATCGGCGATCCCCCGGAGATGCCGTTCGAGATCCGCGCGCATGCCCGCTACAACCCGGCGGCGGCCTCCAGCCTCAACATCGTGCCGGGCCTGGTCGGCACCATCCTCACCATGACCATGCTGATCTTCACCGCGCTGTCGGTCACGCGCGAGGTCGAGCGCGGCACCATGGAGAGCCTGTTGTCGATGCCGATCAAGCCGGTCGAGGTGATGTTCGGCAAGATCGTGCCTTACGTGCTGGTCGGCTTCGTGCAGGCCTTCCTCATCATCGGCATCGGCGTCGGCCTGTTCGGCGTGCCCGTGCTCGGCAATCTGTTCCTGCTGGCGCTGCTCTCGACGCTGTTCATCACCACCAACCTGTCGATCGGCTACACCATCTCGACGCTGGTGCAGAACCAGCTCCAGGCCATGCAGATGTCGATGATGTTCTTCCTGCCCAGCATCCTGCTCTCCGGCTTCATGTTCCCGTTCGCGGGCATGCCGGCCTGGGCGCAATATGTCGGCGAGGCCCTGCCGCTGACCCATTACCTGCGCATCGTCCGCGCCATCATGCTGAAGGGCGCGACCATGCAGAACCTGCGCTTCGATACGCTGGCGCTGGCGGCCCTGATGCTGCTCGCCATGACCATCGCCGTGACGCGCTTCCGCCGTACGCTGGATTGAGGCACAATGCCCCCGGAATCGAGGGCTGAAATGGTCAGGTTTGCAAGCAGGAAAGCCCGGCAGCATGCCGTGCTATCGGAGGATTTCGAGCGCGAGCTGACGCGGGAGGTGCTGCGCACCGAGCTATTGCGGGTGCGCGCGCTGATCATGACGGGCTGCGTCATGATGTTGTTCCTCACCACAATCTACCTGATCGATCCTGCTGTCGTGAACCGGGTCTGGCGCGGAACGGAAGGACTCATCGAGATCTACGGCCTTCTGGTCGGCTTCATCCTGTTCGAGGTCTGGGTTCACACCCAGATCAGGAGGAACCTCCGCCTTGATCGCGACCTGCCGGTGATCAGGCGCTATCTCGGCACGCTGATCGAGACGTCGCTGCCCACGGTGATCCTCATTCTCCAGATCCGGACCATGGGCGCGACCCAGGCGCTCGGCTTCGCCGTGCCGCTGATGTACTTCATCTTCGTCATTCTCTCGACCCTGCGGCTCGATTTCTGGCTCTCCACCTTCACGGGTTTCGTGGCCGCAGCCGGGCTTCTAGCAATCGCGCTGTATTACAATTCGGCTGGTGAGGCCGACGAACCCCTGATTTATTTCCACGCCGTGCGCAGCATCGTCATCCTGATCTGCGGCGTGCTGGCGGGCGCCGTCGGCGCCCAGCTGCGGCGGCAATTTGCCGCGAGCATTGCGGCGACCACCGCGCGGGACCGGGTGACGAATCTGTTCGGCCAGCACGTCTCCCCCCAGGTGGTGGAACGGCTGATGGCGGCGGGCACGACTGCAAGCGGCGACCTCCGCCGCGTCGCGGTGATGTTCGTCGATTTCCGCGGCTTCACGGCCGGTGCGCAGTCACGCACGCCTCAGGAGGTAGTCGACCGGCTTGACGGCGCCTTCGCCGTTTTGGTCGATATCCTCGACCGCCACGGCGGCATCGTAAACAAGTTCTTGGGCGACGGCTTTCTCGCGCTGTTCGGTGCGCCATTGGAGGCCTCCGACGCCGCGCACCGCGCGGTCGCTGCCGGCCGCGAGATGCTGACGGCGATGGACCGCATCAACGCGCAGACGAGCTGGCCGCTGCGGATCGGCATCGGCATCCATTTCGGTGAGGTCGTCGCCGGGAATATCGGCTCGCCCCGGCGCAAGGAATACACGGTCATCGGCGACACCGTGAACTTCGCCTCGCGGCTGGAGGCGCTGAACAAGGAGCTCGGCTCCCAGCTCCTGATCTCTGAGTCCGTGCGCGAGGTGCTGGGAGACGACGGCAGCGATGCCGTCGCGCTCGGCGAGGTCGAGGTGCGCGGCTATGAGCGGCCGGTCGCGGTGTTTCAGCTGGGGTGAGCGCTGTCTAAAACGGGCGTAGGCAAGGCGCGCCCGCAACGTCGCTTCCGCGAATGCTCCGATTGCTCCGAATTTTGGGGCATGACGGGCGATGTCGCCGGCCTGTAGACTTGCCGGCGATGCGGCCGGTTGCGGCCGCGACTTGCATGGGGAAGTGAAAGATGCAGCGTCGCTACATCACCGTCGATGTGTTCACCGATCGCGCCTTCGGCGGCAACCAGCTCGCCGTGGTGCTCGATGCTGGCGGGCTGTCCACTCGGCAGATGCAGTCGATCGCGACCGAGTTCAACTATTCCGAGACGACCTTTGTGCTGCCGCCGCGTGACAAGGCGAATGATGCCGAGGTGCGCATCTTCACCCCGGTCAGGGAGATGCCCTTCGCGGGTCATCCGAATGTCGGCACGGCTTTCGTGCTGGCGACGATCGCCAAGGAGCCGAAGCCGCGCCTGCTGTTCGAAGAGAAGGCCGGGCTCGTGCCGGTCGACATCCGGCGGGAGCAGGGCCGGGTGGTGAGCACCGAGCTCACCGCGCCGCAGCCGCTGGCGCGGTTGTCGCAACTGTCTGCCGCGGATGCCGCGAGCTGCATCTCGCTCAGCGCGGAGGATATCAGGGTCGACCGTCACGCGCCGCAGGTCGTCGGTGTTGGAACGCCATTTTTGGTGATCGAGCTGCATTCGCGCGATGCGCTCAAGCGGGCGAGGTCCGACGCGGCGGCCTTCGGCAGGATATTTCCGCGCGACGGCGCAGTCTCCGCCTGGTTCTATACGCGCGATGTGCCCGCGGTGGAGGCGCCCTGCGACCTTCAAGCGCGGATGTTCATGCGCGGTGCCGGCGGTCTCGCCGAGGACCCTGCCACCGGCAGCGCCACGGTCGCGGCCGCCGCGCTGTTCGCCGATCTTGACCCCGCGCGCGACGGCGAATTGAAGCTCACGGTCGGCCAGGGCTTTGACATGGGCCGGCCGAGCCTGCTGCTGACGCGGGTGCGCAAGCAGGACGGCAAGATCATCTCGGCCCATGTCGGCGGCAGCTGCGTGCAGATAATGGAAGGGACGTTTCGGTTGGCGGGAGAGGGCTAGGGTGCTCTCAGCTCGTCATTCCGGGGCAGCGCGAAGCGCTGAGCCCGGAATCCATTCATCCACCAACTCCTTGGCTTAATGGATTCCGAGTTCGCGCTGCGCGCGCCCCGCAATGACGGTGTGGCTACACCTGCCGCCCCGCCAAATTCTTCACCGCCACGCCATCGCGCTCCTCGATGATCTCCGCGATCATCTGGCGGTGGCAGTGGGTGTGGTCGCGCTCGTAGCAGAGCAGGCACACGGGGCCGGCCTTCTTCACCAGCGCCGAGAGCTCGTCCATCTCTTCTCGCGCCTGCGGCGTCTTCAGGTGCTTTGAATAGATTTTTTCCAGCACGTCGTATTGGCCGCTGCGGGCGGCGAGGCGGCCTTCCTTCGGCGTGCCGAGCGCGGCGAGATGGATATAGGCGATACCGCGTTCGTCGAGTCCCGCGGAGAGCTGCTTCTTGGAGAAGCCCGGCCGTCGCGAGGATGTCACCGCGCGCACGTCGACCACGAGCTTGACGCCGGCCTGTTCCAATTCGTCCAGCACGGCCTTGGGCGGCGTCTGCTCATAACCGATGGTGAAGAGCTTCTTCGCCTTTGCCATGGGAGACCTCAGCTTACCCGCGCGATCAGTTCCATGGCGCCGTGCGGCGCGCGCACCTTGCCCTCATGGATGACGTAGGCGAACACGTCGCGCGGCTCCTTCGTCGGCTTGGCTTTGTCGACTTTCGGGAGGTCGTCGGGTTCGCTTCCCGACGCCCAGGCCTGAAAGCGCTCGGCCCAGGCATCGAGCTGCTTCGGCGGATAGCAGGTCTTGATCTCGTCATTGCCCTTCTGAAGCCGTGCATAGACGAAATCGCCGGCGACGTCGGCAATCGCCGGATATTTGCCGTGCTCGGCGAACACCACCGGCGTCTCGAATTCGCGGATCAGCGCGACGAAGTCAGGCGTGCAGAAGCTGTCATGGCGCACTTCCACGACATGGCGCAGTGCGCGCCCCTCGAGCTTGCGCGGCAGTAGCTCCAAAAATTTGCCGAAATCGGCGCCGTCGAATTTTTTGGTCGGCGCGAACTGCCACAGCACAGGCCCGAGATGGTCGCCGAGCTCCAGCACGCCGGAATCGTAGAACCGCTTGATGGAATCGCCGGCCTCGGCGAGCACACGGCGGTTGGTGGCGAAGCGTGGGCCCTTTACCGAGAACACGAAACTCTCGGGCACCTCGCTCGCCCATTTGCGAAAGCTCTCCGGCTTCTGTGAGCCGTAATAGGTGCCGTTGATCTCGATCGAGGTCAGCTTGGAGGCGGCGTAGGACAACTCCTTGGCCTGCGTCAGCTTCTCCGGATAGAACACGCCGCGCCAGGGCTCGAAGGTCCAGCCGCCGATGCCGATGAAGATGTTGCCGGATTTTTTGGACGCGGTTTTTGCTTTGGCCACGGAAGGATCTCGCATCGACGGGGAGGGACCTCATCCTAATCAAACCAGTTGTGATTGGCCAGTTGGCCCGTCCCGTCTAAGCTCGCGACCCGCGAAGAAGGAGAACAAGAATGCGGATGCTGTTGCTGGGAGCCGCGCTCGTCATGATGACATCTGCTGCCATGGCGGATGATGACGACGCGAAAAGCGCACAGAAGCTCGCCCAGCAGGGCCGCGACGATTACTGGCATTGCCTGGCGCGGGAATATTCCCGCGACTCAAATCAGGGCCTGTCGGAACAGGATTTTGGCCGTTCGGTCGCGGGCGCCTGTCCGTCGGAGCGGCAATATTACCGGGTGGTGCTGCTCGACTATCTCACCACGCAGTATCCCAACATCGATGCCGGCGCCCATCTCGCCACCGCGAACAGGGCGGTGGTGTCGGCGCAGAAGGACATCGTGACGGCCTTCGTCAAGCACCGGCCGCCGCAGAAATAACTCCATTGACCGTTGCTGCCCGGCAGCTCTTCCGGCTGCGCGCTCATCCATGGTATCACTGGACGCATCTGGAACAGGGATGGGTCCATGTCGTCTGAGTCGGTGGGGGGCATTCTGGGCGCGATCGTCGCGGCGATCGTGCTTGCGGTCGCCGTCGTGTTCGGACCGATTGGCCAGTACGGCAAGCCGGCGAAAGTCGAGCAGGCCCCTTCTGCGGCACCCGCAGCCCCGGCCGCTCCGGCGCCGCGAGGGCCGGTGATTCGGGAAGTACCCAACCAATAGGGCGCCAAAATCGGGTTTTGGTCCTCTTGCGAAGCGGATTCGTCGTTCCTATCTAGCTTTCAACGGCGACGTTGAGCGAAAACTCCGTCGCTGGGACGACCTTGGAATAGCTTGGGCTCGCGCCGGATGTACGCGCGGTCCGCCGTTCCGGGGTCGTTGGCATTTTAGGGCCTCTTTTGGCCCGTTCCCCTTGGAAAACCCCGGCTTGGCAGCGCATGACGCGGCGGATATACGCTGCCGTCATGAATGAAGTGATCAGACCGGGCGTCGACAACCTGCCGCAGGCTCAAGAAGGGCCGGAACTGTCGGTCATTGTCCCGACCTTCAACGAGCGCGACAACGTCACGGTGCTGTACCGGCGGCTGGAGGCGACACTCGCCAACGTCGCCTGGGAGGTCGTGTTCGTCGACGACAATTCGCCCGACGGCACCTGGGACGTCGTGCGCGCGCTGGCGCAGCGCGACAGCCGCGTGCGCTGCGTCCGCCGCATCGGCCGCCGCGGCCTGTCGGGCGCCTGCATCGAGGGCATCCTCGCTTCGAGTGCACCCTTTGTGGCCGTGATCGACGCCGACCTCCAGCACGACGAGACGCAACTGCCGAAGATGCTGTTGCTGCTCGCGAGCGACGAGGCCGACCTCGTGGTCGGCAGCCGCTACATCGAGGGCTACAAGAGCGAGGGTTTCAACAAGCAGCGCGCCGGCGCCAGTGCCCTCGCGACCGAGGTCGCCAGGAAGATGCTGCGGGTCGAGATCGCCGATCCCATGAGCGGCTTCTTCATGATTCGCCGCGATCGGTTCGAGCAGCTCGCGCCAAAGCTTTCGGTGCACGGTTTCAAGATCCTGCTCGACCTCGTCGCGACCGCGCATGGCGGCTTGCGGGCGGTCGAGATTCCCTACACCTTCGGCGCCCGCCAGCACGGCGAGAGCAAGCTCGATTCCATGGTCGCGCTGGACTTCCTCGGCCTCGTCCTGGCCAAGCTGAGCAACGACATCGTCTCGCTGCGCTTCATCCTGTTCGCGATGGTCGGCGGCATCGGCCTCGTGGTGCATTTGACCACGCTGTTCATCGCGCTTCAGCTGTTCAAGGCGCCGTTCCCGGAGGCGCAGGCCGCCGGCGCTATCGTCGCCATGACCAGCAATTTCATTCTCAACAACTTCCTCACCTATCGCGACCAGCGGCTGAAGGGTCTTGCGCTGCTGCGCGGCCTGATCGCCTTCTACATCGTGTGTAGCGTCGGCCTGCTCGCCAATGTCGGCGTCGCATTCTCGGTCTACGATCAGGAGCCAATCTGGTGGCTGGCCGGCATGGCCGGCGCGCTGATGGGCGTGGTGTGGAATTACGCGATGTCCGGACTGTTCGTCTGGCGCAAGAAATAGCGCGATATGGGGGGAGCTGACGCGGGGATCGTCCGCAACACCGCGCTGGCAATTCTTGCGCTGGTCGGCTTGCGACTGGTCGCCGCCGCGTTCACGCCGATCACCTTCGACGAAGCCTATTACTGGATGTGGTCGAACAATCTGGCGGGCGGTTACTACGACCACCCGCCGATGGTGGCCTATGTGATCCGCGCCGGCACCATGATCGCAGGCGACACCGAGCTCGGCGTTCGCCTGGTCTCGATCCTGCTGGCGCTGCCGATGAGCTATGCGGTCTATCGCTCCGCCGCGATCTTGTTCGGCGGCGCGCGCGTGGCCGCGAACAGCGCCATCCTGCTCAACGTGACAATGATGGCGTCGGTCGGCACGCTGATCGTGACGCCCGATGCGCCGCTGCTGGTCGCCTCCAGCTTCGTGCTGTTCTTCCTCGCAAAGGTGCTGGAGACCGGCCGCGGCGTTTGGTGGCTCGCGGTCGGCGCAGCCGTTGGCGCGGCGCTGCTGTCGAAATATACGGCAATGTTCTTCGGGCTCGCGATCCTGATCTGGCTCGCGGCCGTGCCGAAGCTCAGGCCCTGGTTCCTCTCGCCGTGGCCCTATCTCGGTGGTCTCGTTGCTCTTGCGCTGTTCTCGCCGGTGATCCTCTGGAATGCGGACCATCAATGGGTCTCGTTCGCAAAGCAGCTTGGCCGCGCCAGAATCGAGGACTTCCGTCCCGTCTTCATTGCCGAGCTGATCCCGACCCAGATCGCGTTCGCGACCCCGCTCGTCTTCATCCTGGGTGCGATGGGGCTGCATGCGCTGACCTGGCACCGGGCCGGTGCATTGGCCTCGCGCGTGCTGATCGAGACGATGTTCTGGACCATCGTCGCCTATTTCGTCTGGCATTCCCTGCATGCCCGCGTCGAGGCCAACTGGTTCGCGCCGGTCTATCCGCCCTTCATCGTCGCCGCGGCCGCTGCCGCCAATCTCGTGCAATGGAAGCCGCGCCAGCGGCGCCTGTTGGATTTCTGCCTGCGCTGGGCCGCGCCAACAGGCGTCGTGATGTTTGCAGCCCTAATCGTGCAGGCCAATACCGGCTGGCTGTCCGGATATCGCCGCGATGCCACCGTCCGCAGCGTCGGCATCGGTTGGCGCGATCTTGCTGCCGAGATCGAAGCCGTGCGCGCGCGCAGTGGCGCGACCTGTGTGCTCGCGCAGGACTATGGCACCACGGGCTGGCTTGCCTTTTATCTGCCGCGCGGCACCTGCGTGGCGCAGCAGAGCCAGCGCATCCGCTGGGTCAACATGCCCGAGCCCGATCCCAAGCTGGTCGCCGGCAAGCTGCTCTATGTCGACGAGCTGCGCAGCGATGGTCATCCCGTCCTCAACAATCTCTTCGCGACGGTGACGCAGATTGCGCAATTGCAGCGCAAGCGCGGGCCTCTGGTGGTCGAGACCTACGGCATCGATCTCTTGGAAGGCGCCAAGGGCGACGTGCTCGACCGCTCACCGCCGCCGGAAGCGCGGTAGCGGCCGCCGTCGTCCCGGCGAAGGCCGGGACCCATACCGCGTGATGTATCGATGAGCGAAGGTGCTCGCACCGCGCTGAGACCTGCCACTGACGGTCTTCGCCAAACTTCTCCCCGGAGTATGGGTCCCGGCCTTCGCCGGGACGACAGCGGAGTGTTGGACGAATAGCTGGCTCTTCAGCCGATCATCTCGGCCCTGGTGGCCGGCTGGTCCGGCCCATCGCGGTCCCGCCAGAACCAGACGGTCACGACGCCGGAGCGACCGCGGACCTGGGTGAGCAGGGGGCCTGACAGGATGCCGTCGGGAGCGCCGTGGAAGTCGGCGGTATTCAGCAGCGTATCGCTCAGCGCGAGCCGCGCGTCGTTCTGGGCAGCGACCTCCATCAGCCGGCTCGCGACGTTGACGGTGTCGCCGGTCGCGGTGATGTGCTGATGGCTTTCGCCAAGGCGCGAGGCAACGATCTCGCCGAAATGCGCGCCGATCTTGAAGCCGAATTGATGCCCGATCGCTGGCGGCAGCGAGGCGATCCAGCGTTCGACGCCGCGATGCAAGTCGATTGCGCATTTCAGCGCGCGCGCCGCGTCATCGGGCATGGCGCGCGGCAGGCCGAACAGGATCATGGCCCCGTCGCCGAGAAAGCCGGTGATCAAGCCGCCGCAATCGACCGCAGTGTTGTCGATCAGCGCGTGAAACGCCTTCAGGATTTCCTGGAGCGCGTCTGGATCGGTCCGTTCGCTCAGCGCCGTGAAGCCGGAGAGATCGATGAAGACCACGGCTGCGTCTTGGCGGACGGGCTTGGACAGGAAATTCGGATCGCGCGCCAGCCAGTTCTGCACCGCGGGTGCCTGGAATTGCGCCAGGGACCTGCTCTTGGCGGCGAGATATTGCGTGCGGCGGCCTCCCGCCCACAGCTGCACGCCGGCAAAGACCGCAACCGGCGGCACCGTGGCCGCGAGCGTGGTCGCGGCGTTCAACCAGACCCCATGCGTGAACGCGAGCACGTTGAACCCGGCCCAGGCGAGCATCACCGCGGCCGCCGCTATGATGCCGAGCGCACTGCGCCGCCAGGCGAGCAGGCCGACCAGCAGCATCGGCAAGAGGCTCGCGGCGAGCGCGTCGGCGATATGGACCCGGCGGTCGCGCACGATGCTGTCGCCGGCGACAAGGTGGGTGATCGCGGTCGAGACCACCTCGACGCCGGGCATCAGCGAATCGAACGGCGTCGGGTAGAAGTCGCCGCCGCCGGCGACCGCGGCGCCGATCACGACGATCCGGTTCTCGATCACCGCGCGGTTGAGAGTGCCGTCGAAGATGCTCTGCGCACTGACGGTGCGGATGGTGCGGCGCGGGCCGTAATAGGTGATCGGCAGCGCGAAGTCGCTGTCGGTCGGCACCGTGCGGTCGCCGAGCCTGAGATGATCCGGCGCGATCGTCAGCGGCTTGTCCAGCGCGCGGGCCGCCACGCGCAAGGGGAACGACAGCTCGACCTTGTCGGCCGTCCGGAACAGCATCGGCACCGAGAGCGGCGAGCCCGACTGTCCCGTCGCGACGTTGACGACGCCGACCTCGGCATGGTCGGCGAACGCAGGCAGCGGCAGCAGGAAGCGCTCGGCCTGCGGCAGGACGGCGAGGGGACCGTCGCTGCTCGGCGCCACGGTTTCGCTGGCGGCCGGGAAGATCGCCGCGGCCGCGAGCACCATCGGGCCGGTGGCGAGCGTGTTGGCGAGCGTCGCATCTCCGATCGCGGCGCTGCGGTCGACCAGCAGCAAGTCGATCGCGACGACCTTCGGCTTGAATTGCACGATGGTGTCGACGACGCGGGCGAGATCGGCGCGCGGCAGCGGATAGCTGCCGCCGCGCTTCACCACGGTATCGTCGATCGCGACGATGGTGACGAGATCGGGCGGACGCTGCACGCCGCGGACCTGGGTCCGCCAATCCGTCAGCGTCGCTTCGAGGCGGTCGAGAAAGCGCAGATGGCCGTTGGCGTGCGCGGCATAGACGCCCGCGCCCCACAGCGCGGTGAGGACGAGTGCCACCAGGATCTGAACGCGTCGGCTACGCATGCGGTCGGTTTGCAATCTTTTATCGTCCAAAACTCATTGGCCGAGCGTTGTCGACCCGGCCTTATTGTCCGAGCCTTGCCATCAGCGCGTCGACGCGCGGCTGGCCCCATGTCTTGACGGTCAACGGGCCGGTTGGCTCGACATCGACGCCTTCACCCGGTCCGAGCACGACACCGCGTCCGCGGGCCCTGCGGCTCACGCCGACGCGGCCGTCGGCGACGAACACGGAGGTCTTGGCGTCAGCGACATCGACCGCCCATTTCGTGCCGCGCACTGCGGCGATCGCCTGCGGCGTCAGTACCTTGAAGGGATTGCCGCCGGGCTTCTTGCGCACCTCGATCAGCAGGGCTTTGCTGCTCAACTCCACGGAGTCTATATGTCCGTCGCGGTTGGCGTCCTTTAGTTCAAATCTGGCGCCGTTTTCGGCAACGATCGTGATGCCGTTGTCGCAGCGCCAGACTTGCGTGCCCGCGACTGACGGTGATGCCGTGCAGCCCGCATTGGTCGCAGGCTGTGCACTTGCAAACCCAATCAACAACAATGACCACGCCACGGCGTAAAACCCGGCGCGTGAAAAGCCTCTCATGCCAGCCTCCGTTTCGCGTGCTCGGCACAGTTCAAGGCGATGTTGATACGCCACCGTATCACCCGCAGAGGCTGCTGAAAAGTGCCGAGGTGGGAGCTATTTTCTCGTGGCGGCGATTGCCAGACCGGCGCGATCAACTTTCAGTCACGGCGCCGTGCCGCATGAGCGCTTCCGTTCGCGATGTGAGATGTGTGTGAGCTGTTGCCGCGATCGGCCGGCTCGGGGCAGGGCTGCTGGAAGCGGCGTCCGCCAGCCTCGCGCAATGCTCAGCCGCTAGGGTGAGGCGGTATTAAAGACCACGAAAATGACTTGGTTGGATGTGTTTAGAAAGGCGGCCGAGGAGGGTCGCTGACCGCACCGATCCGGCCGAGAATTATAGTTAACAATCTCGCCTAAGTCCGTAGTTCTGCGGGCTTTTTTCTCGAAATGGGACAGCATTAACGAGTTGCCCCACATCCGCCTGAACTTAATCCGCATTTAACTAAAAGTCGCCTTAATGACGCTCCGACCCTCTGCGAGATGCTGTTCCCGGATCGTGACCAGCGGCGCTTCGAAGGGGGACTGAGTGACACCGTCCTGGACGCAAGGCGAATGAGTACGAGTATCGCTGCGCAGAGTAACGCAGCACGGAAGTCCAAGAAATTCTCGAAGAATTATTCGCGGAAATCTTCCCGGAAAATGACCACCCACAATTGGCTTGGCGCCGCGGCGATCGGCTGCGTCGTGATCGGCGCCGGCTGGACCATCTACACCAACATCCTCGGCGCCAGCGTCTATCCGACCGTCGGCAACAGCGGCTACGACGAGCCGGCGATCAAGCGCGCGCCCAAGGTCGCGCTGCGCGAGGCGGGTGAGGCGGTCAAGGAAGCCTTCGCGCTCTTGCCCGACCGGTTGCAGGTGGCCGCGCCGATCTCGCGCGAGATGTTCAACGAGCGCTTTGCCGCGGCTGCGACGCAAGGTGTGGCCTCGAACGCCGCCAGCGCCGCGCCTGCCGCGCCCGCAACCAGGGTTGCCGAGGCCAAGGAAACGTCAAAGGACGCGCTAAAGGAGGCCGCGAAGCCGAGCGTGATCGCGAAGGTCGCGGACGCGCTGAAGCCGCACGGCTCGGCCAAGATTGCGGACGCTGGCAAGGCCAAGCGCGCTGACGCAGGCGTGCAGCTGGCCTCGGCCGATCCGGCCGAGATCGTGCCGGCGCCCGAGGCAAAGCCAAAATCCTTCGCCGATCGCGCCAAGGCCGCGGTGATGTCGATCACCGGTCCGCGCCAGTCGATGGTCGAAAAACTCTGGGGCAAGCGTGAGCCGTCCGGCGGGCTGCTCGCCTATGCCTCGGCCGATGCCAGCATTACCGCGTCGATCGCGCCGAAGGAGCAGAACCCGATGTTCGGTGGCGCGCCGCCCTATGAGCGCGACACCGCGGTCTACGACATCACCGCCAAGACGGTTTATCTGCCCGATGGCACCAAGCTCGAGGCGCATTCCGGCCTCGGCTCCAATCTCGACGACCCGCGCTCGTCGAAAGTCCGCATGCGCGGCGTGACGCCGCCGCACATCTACACGCTGAAGCCGCGCGAGGCGCTGTTCCACGGCGTGCCGGCGCTGCGCCTGACCCCGGTCGGCGGCGAGAGTGCGATCTACGGCCGCGACGGCTTGCTCGCGCACACCTTCATGCTCGGACCGAACGGCGATTCCAACGGCTGCGTGTCGTTCAAGGACTATTACGCATTCCTCGACGCCTACCGCAACAAGGGCATCCGCAAGCTCGCGGTGCTGGCGCGGGTGGAGTGACGTCGGCAAAGCCCGCCGATGTTTGCCCGTCTAAAGCGCGATGAGATGAGGATGAATCGTCATCGCGCTTTTGGGCCGACTTCAATGCCCCCTTGCGGGGAAAAGCCCAGATTCAGCCGGCACTCACGTCAGCGCATCGCCGCGCGCGATGATCGCGAAGCGGTCTGACAGCTCGGCCAGCGCGACCTCGTGGATGGTCCGGGCGTCCAGCGTGCCGCCGCGGCCGTCGGGCAGATCACGTGTGGCGCAGGAATCGGCATCGATGGTCGTGCGAAAGCCGAGATCGAGCGCGGCACGGGCGGTGGAGCTGACGCACATGTGCGTCATGAAGCCGGCCAACACGATGTTCTTGCGTCCGCTCGCGGCGAGCTGCGCCTGCAAGTCGGTGCCGGCGAAAGCGTTCGGCAGCTCCTTCTCGATCACGAGCTCGTCCGCGCGCGGCGCGAGCTCGGCGACGATGGCGCCGCGATCGGCGGAGCGATCGAACAGACCGCCGGATTTGCCGCGATGGGCGATGTGGATGATCGCAGATCCGCGCTCGCGCGCCCGTGCCAGCAGGGCAGCCGCCCGCGCGATCGCAGGCTTGGCGTCGGGCAGGGCAAGGGGACCTGCGAGATATTCATTCTGGATGTCGATCAGCACCAGCGCGGCGTCGCCAAGACGCGGCGGGGTGAGGTCGGCACCGGCGAGCTGCAGCAGGGTCTTTGCGGACGTCATGATCTTCAGAATCTCCAAAGCGGATCGTTGGCCTAGCATAGCTCGTTGGTAGCCTGCTGATATGCAGGGATATTGCAGCCGACGGCTGCGATATTGCAGGTCAATGCCGACCGATATAGGCTTGAAGCCATGAATTGGGACGACCTTCGCATCATCGCCGCGGTCAGGGACGAGGGCACCTATGCCGGCGCCAGCGCGCGGCTGCGCATCGACGAGACCACGGTCGGACGCCGGCTGTCGCGCATCGAGCGAGCGCTCGGCCTGCGCCTGTTTGAAGCTGCGGACGGTCTTCGCAAGCCGACCCGTCAGTGCGAGGCGGTGCTGGCGCATGTCCAGGCCATGGCGGTGCATGCCGCCGAGATCGGCCGCATCAGTGAAAGCTTGCCGGGCCCGGTGGGACGACTGCGCATCGCCACGACCAATGCGGTCGCCGAGGAGGTGCTGGCGCCGCGCGCGAGCGCCTTCCTGCGCGCCAATCCCGGCCTGACGCTGCAATTCCTGACCTCGAGTGAGAACGTCAAATTCTCCCGCTGGGAAGCCGATCTCGCGATCCGTCTGCGCAAGCCCGACAAGGGAGACTTCTCGATCTCCAGACTCGGCGACATCCGCATCTACTATTTCGAACCGGTCGCGACTGAAGGCGAGCCGGTGCTGTGCGCCTATCCGGACGAGCTCGGCGCCATTCCCGAGATGCAATTCCTGCGGACGAAGAAAATCCGGCCGCGCTGCGTCACCGACAATGTCCGCGTCATCCGCACGCTGATCCGCTCGCACCAGGCCGCGGGCGTGCTGCCGGAGCACAGCTGCACCGATTTGCTCGGCGACCGCCGCGTGCGCGCCACGCTGCTGCCGAAGCGGCGCGATGTCTGGCTGCTCGTGCAAAACCATCTCAAGCGCGACGCCGCGACCCGCGTGACAATCGACTGGGTGCGGGCCTGCTTCAGCGAGCTTGCGCGGCGATAACCCCGAGAGCGCGTGAAAACCGGAGGGCCGCCCATCGGCGGCCCTTCACATATCCGTCTGTCGCCCCGCGATGAACGCGTGGCCGCGCCTGTGCGACCAAGATCACGGAGCCGGGATTGCACGCGCGCAAAAGTTGCGTAATCTCGCGACGACTACGGAATTGATCAGGGCAGGTGCATGACCATTCTTCAGGAAACGATCCGACCGCGGTCGTCGGCGCAGTCGCGGGAATGGAAGGCGATTGTCATCCTGATCCTGCTGATCCCGGTGCTGTGGTCGCCGCCGTTCCTGTTTCGCTTCTTCCTGTATCAGCCATTCAACATCCCTTCTGGTTCGATGGCGCCGACGCTGATGGTCGGCGACTACGTCTTCGCCGCGAAATATGCCTATGGCTACGGCCACTATTCTTTCCCGTTCGCGCAGTCCTGGATCTCGGGCCGTGTCTTTGCCGCCGAGCCCGAACACGGCGATATCGTCGTATTCCGAACGGCGAAGGACAGTTCGGTCGATTACGTCAAGCGCGTGGTCGGGCTGCCCGGCGACCGCATCCAGATGCGGCAGGGCCAGCTCATCCTCAACGACCGTCCGGTGACGCGCGTCGCGCTCGAGTACGGCCTCGCCTGCGGTGTGGACGGCGGCGTCAAGGTCAAGCGCTGGCGCGAGACGCTGCCGAGCGGGGCGTCCTATGTGACCTATGACTGCATCGACAACGGCTTCCTGGACAATACCAACGTCTTCACGGTACCGCCGGGCAACTTCTTCGCGCTCGGCGACAATCGCGACAACTCCACCGACAGCCGCATGATGTCGACATTCGGTTTCGTGCCGATGGACAATCTCGTCGGGAAGGTGACGCGGATCTTCTGGTCGCTCGACGAAGACGGCGAGCCGCACATGGAGCGGCTGGGGAAGGTGGAGTGAGGCCCCGTCATTCCGGGGCGGCGCAAAGCGCCGAGCCCGGAATCCATTGATCCGCAAGTTCAGACCGCAATTTGCGGATACAGGTCGAACCACTGAGGATTCTTCTCCTCAATAAGCCGGATTTTCCATTCCCGTCGCCCACTTCTTCAATTCCTTCTCGCGCGTGATCGCGGTGATGGGATCGTCGTAGATCTCGAACCAAACAAGCCTGTCGACGGAGTACCGCTTGCTGAAACCAGGAGCGACTTTGTTCTTATGTTCATGGATGCGGCGGACGATATCATTCGTCACGCCGATGTAGAGCGTTCCGTATTTCTTGCTGGCGAGGAGGTAGACCTAATAGGCCATGAGCAAGCTGTGAAATGGATTCCGGGCTCGCGACTTCGTCGCGCCCCGGAATGACAAGATTGTGCTACCATTGGTAGAGTAGTAGAAAACAGGGCCTTGACAATGGGTAATCAGCCTTGAGGACGTTGGAAGGATAGCGCAGCAGCCAGGAGACTCGCGTGGATGACCTAGATCGGAGGCACATGGAGGAATGGAAACGGATCGGCGATTTTCTCAATTTTCCGGAAGAGCAGGAGCTGCACGATCTATTTCGCCGACTTGCATCACGCGTGTTGCACGAGTTCGATAATTTAGGAGACTATATCTGGAAGACACCAAACCTAATTGAGCATGAGCGGGCCGTAGAAGAGGAAAAGTTGCGCTCCTATTTTCCGACTACAGGGGATCCGAAGCAAGACGAAGTAGCTCAGCGTCTGCGGGATACGCGCTGGTTCTACGAGTCTGAGAAGTTGTTTGTGTCGTTTCCAAATTGGATGTCCTCGGGAAATCTCTTCTTGGCCCTTGGTTTGTTTGAATCCTATTGCTTGCGATTGGTGCGATTGATTGAGCAAAGGTCGAAATTGTCTCTGGTGGATGCGAAGGGACGAGGGACTTCCAAAATGTTGGCATTCCTCGTGTCATCAGGCATCGATGTATTCACGTTGTCTTACTATCGCGAAATGCAAGTTTCCCTAAGGGTGCGGAATTGCCTTATTCACGCAGAGGGATTGCTGGAGCTGGACAAGGATGAGAAACCGCTCCGCAGGATTATCGCGAAAGGTAAATATCTCTCGCCTGAGCACGTCAATCATCGACAGAAACGGAAATTGCCGTTCGACGAAATTGTAGTTGCTACAAGTGATCTTGGCGACCGGCTCACAATCAGTAACGACTATCCAAGACTTGTCACCACGTACGCTAGAGATTTCTTGATAAGCGCTGCTGCCGAGGCTCATCGACTCTACGCAAAAGTAGACTTGGAGAAGCGAGCTTAACTCTTGCTTCCGGATTGGGCTGACTACCAAACAAAAACCCCGGCATCGCTGCCGGGGTTTCGCATTTCGTCGTTTGCCAGAGTGGCCGGACCTTAGAAGTCCATGCCGCCCATGCCGCCGCCGGGGGGCATCGCCGGACCGGCGCCGCCCTTCTTGGGCAGCTCGGCGACCATCGCTTCCGTGGTGATCAGAAGCGCGGCAACCGAGGCTGCGTTCTGGATCGCGGTACGGACCACCTTGGTCGGGTCGATGATGCCCTTCTTGACGAGGTCGGCATATTCGCCGGTCTGGGAGTCGAAGCCGTAATTGTAGGCCTTGTTCTCCAGGATCTTGCCGACGATCACCGAGCCGTCTTCACCGGCGTTGATCGCGATCTGGCGAGCGGGCGCCGACAGCGCCTTGCGCACGATCTCGACGCCGGTCTTCTGGTCGTCGTTCTTGGTACGCAGGCCCTTGAGCTGCTCGGAGGCACGGAGCAGGGCGACGCCGCCGCCCGGGACGATGCCTTCTTCCACGGCCGCGCGGGTTGCATGCATCGCGTCATCAACGCGATCCTTGCGCTCCTTCACCTCGACCTCGGTCGCGCCGCCGACGCGGATCACCGCGACGCCGCCGGCGAG
>NZ_JAULLN010000018.1:0-190558 GCF_041357655.1 Bradyrhizobium sp. DN3
CGCTGCACCCTAAAAAGCTCGCCGCCCTTTTTGAGTCAGGCTCTCAGGATGAGGGCGGAGTGTGCGGCAGCTGTTTTCAACGCCCTATGCCAATTAGCCTCATCCTGAGGAGACCGCGGAGCGGTCGTCTCGAAGGACGAGGCGCTTGCTCAGTCCGCTCGATTGCCCTGCCTTGCAAGGCGAGAGGGCACGAAAATGCGCGGCGCACTATTTTGAGCGTGATCGTGCTATGCTCTCCCCTGCATGAACGGGGCTTTCCTTCACACCGTCTTTGACATCGCGGCGTGGCTGGCGGCGGCAGCTGCCGTCTACTGGCTGTCGCGACGGCGCCTGGAATTTCCGGCGCAATCCTTCGCGCTGCCCTACATCGCCGCGCTGGTGTTCGGCGCAGGCATCGGTGCCTATCTGTTCGGGTCGATCAATCTGTGGCTGTCGGGCCAGAGCGGCATTGCGCGCTCGGTCGAGGGCGCACTCGCCGGCGGCATCGTGGCGATCGAGCTCTACAAATGGTCCGCAGGCATCGCTATACGAACCGGGGCCCGTTTTGCCTTGCCGCTGGCGCTCGGGATCGCGATCGGGCGGCTCGGCTGCTACTTCGCAGGCCTCGACGATTTCACTTACGGCACGCCGACGGGGCTGCCCTTCGGGCATGATTTCGGCGATGGCATCCTTCGACATCCGGTGCAGCTCTACGAGAGCGCCGCCATGGGCGTGTTCGCGCTTCTCTATGTGCTGGCGGCCTTGAACCGAAACGGGTTTGTGATCACCAATGGTTTCTACCTCGTCCTCATCTATTATGGAGCGCAGCGCTTCCTGTGGGAATTCCTCAAGCCCTATGGCACGCTGATCGGCCCCTTCACGCTGTTTCACCTGCTGTCGCTGTCCATCCTGCTCTACGCCGCATTCATGCTGGCGACGGCGCCCAAAGCGAGATCCCTGCATGAACGCGCCGTTGCGTAAGTCGCGTCCCTATATCTTCTGGGGTCAGACCCAGTCCCTCTGCGAGACCTGCCTGGATCTCGTGCCGACCAAGATCCAGATTCTCGGCAACGAGGTCTGGTACGAAAAGCGCTGCAAGCAGCACGGCGTCCAGTCGACGCTGGTGTCGACGGACGCGGCCTATTGGCGCCTGTGCAAGGATTTCATCAAGCCCGGCGATCGACCGCTGCAATTCCAGCAGCGCACGGAATTCGGCTGCCCCTATGATTGCGGCCTGTGCGCCGACCACGAACAGCATTCCTGCCTGGCGCTGATCGAGATCACCGAGCACTGCAATCTCACTTGCCCGGTGTGCTTCGCCGACTCCTCGCCCGCGCGCACGAAATTCACCCCGCTCGTAAAGGTCGAGCGGATGCTGGACGCGCTGGTCGCGAGCGAAGGCGAACCCGACCTGGTGCAGATTTCCGGCGGCGAACCGACGCTGCATCCGGATTTCTTCGAGATCCTGGACGCCGTGCGTGCCCGCCCGATCCGCCACGTCATGATCAACACCAACGGCCTGCGCATTGCCCGCGAGAAGGATTTCGTGGCGCGGATCGCCGAGAACAAGCGCGGGCTGGAGGTCTATCTCCAGATCGATTCGCTTCAGCGCGATGCGCTGATCAATCTGCGCGGGGCGGACCTGCGCAAAATCCGCCAGCAGGCGCTGGAGAATCTCGAGCATTACGGCGTCTCGACCACGCTGGTCGCGACCATCAAGCGCGGCGTCAACGATGCCGAGATCGGTGACATCGTTCGTCATGCGCTCACCTGGACATGCGTGCGCGGCGTCACGCTACAGCCGGTGCAGGACGCTGGCCGCAATGAGGATTTCGACAAGAATACCGATCGCATCATGCTGTCGGAGATACGCAAGCGCGTGATTGAGACCGGCGTGTTCGGCGACAAGGACATGATCCCGTTGCCCTGCAACCCTGAGAGCATCTCGATCGGCTATGGCCTCCGCAACGGCGAGAAGGTGCTGCCGCTGACCTCGCTGTTACAAGCAGGAGCAGCTCGTCGCCGTGATGCCCAACACGATCAGCCCGGAGAAATATCCGGTGCTGCGGGAGAAATTCGTCGATCTGTTCTCGCTGTCCTCGGGGCCGCTGAACACCAGCGAGCGGGTCTGCGAACTCTTGTGCTGCCTGCCGAGCTTCGAGGTGCCGCAAGGGCTCTCTTACGAGAACGTCTTCCGCGTCACCATCGTGCAGTTTCTCGATCGCTTCAATTTCTGCGTCGGCAACGTCAAGCGCAGCTGCATCCATTTCGTAACGGAGCAGGGGGCAATCATTCCATTCGACACCTACAATCTGTTCTACCGCAACGGAAGGATCGACGGCATCCGCGCCGGGCTCGAAGGGCAGACTTATCGCGAGGCAAGGCAGGGCGAGGAGGCACCACGATGAGCGATACGCCACCACCGGTTCTGCCGCCCGTCCCGACGCCCGTTGAACCACGCAGCGGCTGCCTCACCGCGTTCATGGTGATTTCAGGGGTGATCCTGCTGCTTCCGGGTCTCTGCGCCCTGCTGTTCGGCGGGGCTTCGGTGATCGACGGGGGCAAGATCGACTCGGACATCGCGCCGCTGGTCTTCCTGGGACTGGTCGTCGGCATCGGAGGCGTCGTCCTGATCTGGGCGGCCATCAGGGGGCGAAAGGCCCCCGCCCATCCCGGAACTCAGCCCTAACCCCCGGAGATCCCGGACAAAATTCAGTCAACCAACGGCCAAAGAACACATTGTTTTTTGGCGTTTTTTGCATATATTGCGCCGCAACGCGTAGGGCGCCCGGTCTGATATGGCCGGGCTTCCTTTTTGGGCGGCGAGCGCCCGTTTCCAGTCTTCCAGCGTTGTTTCGAGAAGAGGTCCCGGTCCGACCGGCGAGATCGCGCTTAACCCATTGTTCGAACGCAAAGAAGCTCACTCATGAACCTCCGCAACGTCGCCATCATCGCCCACGTCGACCACGGCAAGACGACCCTGGTCGACCGTCTCCTGCAGCAGTCCGGCACGTTCCGCGAGAACCAGAAGGTGACCGAGCGCGCCATGGACTCCAACGATCTGGAGCGCGAGCGCGGCATCACCATCCTGGCCAAGGCGGCCTCGGTGCAGTGGAAGGACACCCGCGTCAACATCGTCGATACCCCCGGCCACGCCGATTTCGGCGGCGAGGTCGAGCGCATCCTGAACATGGTGGACGGCGCACTGGTGCTGGTGGACGCCGCCGAAGGCCCGCTGCCGCAGACCAAGTTCGTGGTCTCCAAGGCGCTCAAGGTCGGCCTGAAGCCGATCGTCGTCATCAACAAGGTCGACCGCCCCGACGCGCGCCCGACCGAAGTCATCAACGAGGTGTTCGACCTGTTCGCGGCGCTCGACGCCAGCGAAGAGCAACTCGACTTTCCGATCCTCTACGGCTCGGCCAAGCAGGGCTGGATGGCCGAAAGCCCCGAGGGTCCGAAGGACAAGGGCATGGAGCCGCTGTTCGATCTGATCCTGCGCCACGTTGCGCCGCCGAAGGTCGAGGAAGGTCCGTTCAAGATGATCGGCACCATCCTGGAGGCCAACCCCTATCTCGGCCGCATCATCACCGGCCGCATTTCTTCCGGCGTGCTCAAGCCGAACCAGCAGGTCAAGGTGCTCAACGCCGACGGCAAGCTGGTCGAGTCCGGGCGTATCACCAAGATCCTGGCGTTCCGCGGCCTCGAGCGTACCCCGCTCGATGAAGCCGAAGCCGGCGACATCGTCGCGATTGCGGGCCTGACCAAGGGCACCGTTGCCGACACATTCTGCGATCCGACCGTGGAAGTGCCGCTGCCGGCACAGCCGATCGATCCGCCGACGGTGTCGATGTCCTTCATCGTCAACAACTCTCCGCTCGCCGGCACCGAAGGTGACAAGGTGACGAGCCGCATGATCCGCGACCGTCTCTTGCGCGAAGCCGAGGGCAATGTCGCGCTGCGCGTCGTCGAAGCCGCCGACAAGGACGCCATGGAAGTGTCGGGCCGCGGCGAGTTGCAGCTCGCGATCCTGATCGAGACCATGCGCCGCGAGGGCTTTGAGCTCTCGGTGTCGCGCCCGCGCGTCGTGTTCCAGAAGGATGAAGCGACCGGCGCGACCATGGAGCCGATCGAGGAGGTCGTCATCGATGTCGATGAGGAGCATTCCGGCGTCGTCGTGCAGAAGATGAGCGAGCGCAAGGCCGAGTTGATCGAGATGAAGCCGTCGGGCGGCAACCGCCAGCGCCTGGTGTTCTACGCGCCGACCCGCGGCCTGATCGGCTATCAGGGCGAGCTGCTCACCGACACCCGCGGCACCGCGATCATGAACCGCCTGTTCCACGGCTATGCACCGTACAAGGGCGAGATCCAGGGCCGCCGCAACGGCGTCCTGATCTCCAACGACCAGGGCGACGCCGTGGCCTATGCCATGTTCAAGCTGGAAGACCGCGGCCCGATGATGATCGAGCCGGGCTGGAAGGTCTATCGCGGCATGATTGTCGGCGAGCACACCCGCGACAACGATCTCGAGATCAACGTGCTCAAGGGCAAGCAGCTCACCAACATCCGCACGACATCCAAGGACGAAGCGGTGCGCCTGACCCCGCCGATCCGCATGACCCTGGAAAAGGCGCTCGCCTATATCGAGGACGACGAGCTCGTCGAGGTCACGCCGAAATCGATCCGCCTGCGCAAGAAGCACCTCGACCCGAACGAGCGCAAGCGCGCGGAGAAGGCCAAGGAAGCGGTGGCGTAAGCTGCCGCACGCCGCAGTGCCGTAGGGTGGGCAAAGCGAAGCGTGCCCACCACTTCTACTGCGACTGGCGAGCGATGGTGGGCACGGCGCTATGCGCCTTTGCCCACCCTTGAAACTGTCATTCTCCGCGAAGGCGGGGAATCCAGTACGCCGCGGCTTCTCCGCAAATCACTAGCTTCTCTGGAATACTGGATCGCCCGCCTCCGCGGGCGATGACAGCTCGGTTTGTGATGGCTTCAGCGCGTATCACAGACGTGCTAGAGCCCGCCTATGACTTCCCTCCCCTCCTCCGTCGACGTCGCGATCATCGGCGCCGGTGCCGCCGGCCTCGGTGCCGCGCACGCGCTGGCGGGCTCCGGCCTTTCCGTGGTCGTGCTGGAGGCGCGTAACCGGCTCGGCGGCCGCGCCTGGACGGTGCTGGCCTCGCCCGAGGTGATCTTCGACGTCGGCTGCGGCTGGCTGCACTCGGCCGACAAGAACTCCTTCGCTCCGATCGCGAAGCAGCTCGGATTCGAGCTCAACACGGCCCTGCCTCCCTGGCGCGAGCGCGCCTTCGGCAACGCCTTTCCGCAAACCGAGCGCGACGATTTCATGCGCGCGATGGAGGCGTTCTACGAGCGCCTCTGGCAGGCCGCGCAAAAGAGCAAGGACGAACCCGCGAGCCTGAGCCTCGAGCCGGGCAACCGCTGGAATCCGATGATCGACGCGGTCTCGACCTACGTCAATGGCTGCGAATTGAAGGACATGTCGACGCTGGACTGGGACGCCTATGAGGACAGTGACCTCAACTGGCGCGTCCGTCGCGGCTATGGCACGCTGATTGCCGCCTATGGCGCGCCTGTCATGGTGGCCCTGAGCTGCAACGTCACGTTGGTCGATCATTCCGGTCAGCGCATCCTGCTCGAAACATCGCGGGGCACGCTGACCGCGGACAAGGTGATCGTCACCGTCCCGACCAATCTGATCGCCAATGAGACGATTCGCTTTTCACCACCGTTGCCGGCCAAGGTCGATGCCGCCGCCGGCCTGCCGCTCGGCGTCGACGACAAGGTGACGCTGGCGCTCGATGGCGCCGAAGCCTTCCCGACCGAAGGTAATCTGCGCGGCGCCACCATGCGCACCAAGATGGGCACCTACCACATCCGTCCGTTCGGCCAGCCCTGCATCGAAGGCTTCTTCGGCGGCAGCTTTGCGCGCGAGCTGGAAGACGCGGGCGAAGGCGCCATTGCCGCGCAGAGCATCGACGAGATCGCGGGCCTTCTCGGCAACGACATCAGGCGCAAGCTGAGGCCGCTGTATGAATCGCGCTGGGCGCGCGATCCCTTCGCGAGGGGCTCCTATTCGCATGCGCTGCCGGGGCACGCGGGAGATCGTGCTGTGCTCGCGGAGCCAGTGGACGGACGGTTGTTCTTCGCGGGAGAAGCGACGTCGCCGAATTTCTTCACGACGGCGCATGGAGCGCGGGACAGCGGGGAGCGCGCGACTAACGAAGTGCTGGCGGCGCCGGGGAAGCGCTAACTAGGGGTCGTCCCGGCGAAGGCCGGGACCCATACCGCGTGATCCATCGGTGATCTTCGGTATTTGTACCGCGGGCTGGCACCTTAACTGCCAGTCTTCGCCAAACCTCTTCCTGTGGTTATGGGTCCCGGCCTTCGCCGGGACGACACCGAATGTGCGGTGCCGCCATCCAATTGAACTGACGACTCACTCAATCACCCGCGCCCGCAAATCGGCATCGGGCACGAAGCAGGTGTCATACTTGCCGAAGATGCGATAGCGGTTGCGTGCAACAAGGCTGTAGACGGGGTCTCTTAACAGTCTCGGCACGGCGAACAACGCGCGCACCCAGCCCCAGCCAGGGAGCAGCGACAACACGGTCAGCGCGGCGTCCGACTTCATGAGCACCTCGCCGCCGTGGACCACGGCATTGGTATCTGGATCGTGCGGATCGATGCCGAACGTATGCGCGAGCCGGGCACCATAATCCGATTGGATCGGCGTGAAGCGAAACCGCTTCGCCGTATCGCGAGTCGCCACGAAGCGGACCCAGCGCGAGCAGAAGATGCAGACGCCGTCATAAAGGATCACGTCGTCGTCGGGCCATTTGCTCATCAGCGATTATCCAGCGTCAGGAGAGCCACCAGCATCAGCACGATCGCCGGCCCGGTCTTCACCAAAGCACCTAATGGCTCGATCCAGAGATCGGGCGTGAGGATGGCTGCACCCACCATGTAGCCCAGCGAGGCGATGATGCCGGCAGCGAGTCCGATCGCCGCGGTGCGGCGGAAGGCGATCAGCACGCCGATGCTCATATCCATCAGGCTGGTGCCGATGGTGATGGGATCGACCAGCGCTGGCGGAAAGTTGTGCGCGCTCAGGATGTCGGCGGCGCCGCGATAGGACACGAACAGTGCGATGAAACCCGAGACGAGCCAGAACACGACCAGGCTTGCGAAGATCAGCGCCTTGGCCAGGAACAGCCGCGCGAACCATTTGTCTTGGATACTTGCCGGATGGCGACCGATCGTCTCAGCCAATGTCTTGGGTGCGATGCCCGTGGCTGCGATCCAAGCCGAGGGATCGCCGGTCACGCCACGGCGCAGCTCGGCAATGGCGGTGGAACGCAGCGGCGGCATCCAGCCGAGATGACTGGCTAAATCGCCGATTTTGGCGCCGAGATCTAGCAGGGATGACGGCATCGCGATGAGTCGCCAGGTGGCCGTGCCGAACGCGTGGCGAAACTGCTTGATGACGCCGGCGATCGTGACTGGCTCTGCCTGCATCAGGTCCCAGCTCACCGCTTTCACGGAGGCGTCGTCGATATCACGCGCGGCGAGCCAGGCGATGGTGGCGGCGATGTCCTCGACCGCGACGGGCTGGAAGAGCGTCGCCATTTCCCTGTCCGGCAGGTCGAGCGGGAAAGCGGCAAGCGCACGCAGCATGGCGCTGCCGCCATAGGCTGACGGCGCAATCACGAAGCCCGGCCGCAGGATGGCATGGGGAATGCCGGAGGCCGCGATCAGACGTTCGGCTTCGCGTTTGGTCGTTGCGAAGGCGGTGCGATCCGCCTCCACCACGCCAGGGATCGAGATGTGCACCAGACGGATCGCACGGCCGCTCGCGCCAATCGCCTGAAGCAGGCGCGCGACGAAATCACGATGCACGATATTTGTGTCGCTGCCGGGCCCGTCCTGGAGCACGCCGAGGCAGTTCACGACGACATCGACGGCATGCTCGCTGAGCACTCGCGCCAGCGCAGCCACATCCAGGATGAGGATCGGCAGCTCGATGTCCAGTGCACCCATCTGCTGCGCCGGCGACAGCTTACGTGCCACGCCGACAACGCGAAAGCCACGCGCGCGCAAATCGTCGGTGACGAAGCGGCCGATCAGGCCGGAGGCGCCGAACAGTAAGATGGTTCGCTTACTCATTGCGCCTCTCAAAACGGTTTTGCGATCATCAGCCAGAGGATCAGCATCGTCGCGCCGAAGCCGGGGAAACCGAATGCGAACCAGCGGCGGAACAGAACGAAATAGCGCTCCGGAAGCGCGTTGCACTGTTCGGCCGCCTTGCGCGCGAGATCGCGCATCTCGATCTGCATGAAGACGACGGGGACCCAGAACAGGCCTGCGACGGCATACAGCGCCAGCGAAGTCAGCAGCCAGCGCTCGGTGAGCGACGTCGCCGAGAGCATCATCAGCAGGCCGCCCGTGACCGGCTGAAGGATCACGGCCGACAGCGTGAAGATCGCATCCGCGATCACGACCACGGCGGCAGTGCGCGCGATGAATGTCACATCCTGCGTGCGATGCGCCATCAGCATGAAGAAGGCGATGCCGGTTCCGGTGCCGAGGATGACGATGGCGCCGAGCACATGCAGGAATTTGACCAGGAAATACAGCGTCATGGCTTCTTGGTCGCCATTGGCTTGAGCTGGTTCAGCGCAGGCGCGAGATCACCGCTTGCGGCTTTGGCGCCGGCCTCGGATTCGATCATCCAATGCCCCTCGCTGCCGACGGCCGGCAAGGTGTGGAAGTCGACCTTGCCGCCACCGCCGCGAAACGTCTCGACCAGCTTTTGCGAAAACGCCGGCGCGAAGTAACTGTCATTGGCCGCAACGAGCCACGTGACGGGAATGCGCGCGGCCTTGCCGAACTCGGCTGCGGCCGCAAGCAGCGTGTGCGGCGCGCATATCCTGTTCGGCTCATCATTGGCATGGCCGCCGCGCCCCGGTGCGAATGCAATGATGGCGGAGATCGCCTTCGGATCGGCATTGGCGAGCGCCAGCGCGCCCCAGCCGCCGGCGGAATGGCCGAGCACGATCGCGGCGTCTTTGCGGATAAATTCCTGCTTTCGCAAATAGTCCAGCGCGAGCGAGATTTGGTCGGCCGTTGCGCGGGCCGATCGCGCGTAGTCCGCCTCGTCGCAGCCGCCCTGGTCCTCGACATAGCGGCCACCGGTCGCGCCATGGCCGAGCCGTTCCGGCACCAGCACGGCAAAGCCGCGCGCGACGAGATACGCCATGAGCGCGCGATATTCCGGCCGCGGCATTTGCGCGCGACGCAAGCCATTCTGCGTCGAGGCGTGGGCGATGACCGCGAGCCGGAACGGGCCGACACCGAGGGGGCGAAACAGCAGCGCATGCGCGGCCATGCCGGTATCCGGCGATGGCACGCGCCACTCTTGCCGGCGAAACGGTTCGCCCTCCTCTCCCAATGGGCCAAACGTGACCTGCGCGCACAGAGGTGACGCTGCCAGCACGGCCAGCAAAGACAGAAGCGCGGGAGTGACGAGGAGCCGCATGAATTGCCAGAGGAGGCGGACACGAACAGCAATGGCCACACTAATAGGAACGAATCACTCCGGGCAGACTTTCTGCGCTGCCATTGCCATTCATTCGTTGCCGCAACGAGTTTTGCACCGACACATGGCAGGCCACTGCCATTCAAAACGCCGGCGTGTCCTCTTTCGGGACAACGGGGTTGAAATACTGATGCAGAAAGTCCACACGTTAACCGATAATTAACGATAGGTCTTGCCGCCGGCGCGGCGACTTGATTTGATCGCCTCTATGAGCACAACCCTGATCGAGGTCCGGCCGGCCAAAGCCGCAGATGCAACTGCGGTGGCGTCGACCCATGACGAAGCCTGGCGCTCGGCTTATCAGGGCATCATCCCCGGCGCCGAGCTGGAAAAGCTGATCAACCGTCGCGGTCCGCAGTGGTGGGACAGCGCGATTCGCAAGGGCAGCCGCGTCAGCGTGCTGGTGTTCGGCGACAAGATCGCGGGCTATGCCAATTATGGCCGCAACCGCGCCCGCAGCCTGCATTTCGACGGCGAGATCTACGAACTCTATCTGCGGCCGGAATTCCAGGGCCTCGGCTTCGGCCGCCGTCTGTTCGCCGCCGCCCGCCGCGACCTGATGCAGAGCGGCCTGAAGAGCATGGTGGTGTGGGCGCTCTCCGATAACGACCCGGCCACCGAGTTCTACCGTGCCTTGGGCGGCCGCATGGTGGCGCGCTCCTCGGAGCGGTTCGGGCCGAAGTCGCTCGACAAGGTTGCCTTCGCTTGGACCAATTGAGCTGCTGAAACCTGAATCGGCAGCGTTTTCCATCCGTTGATACCGCCCGCCTTCTGCGCCGGTGATCGCCGGATTCATTATTTCACAAAAACGCGATGGATCAGCGGGCCAAGCCCGCGTATGACAGCGCCAAAATCGCTGCCGGGCGCGATTTCACCTCGGCAACAACGGAGCCTTGAATGCGTATCGATGCGGTCTCGATCGGGAAGAACGTACCCCACGACGTCAATGTCATTATCGAAGTCCCCGTGGGCGGCGAACCGATCAAATACGAGATGGACAAGGAGGCCGGCACGCTCGTCGTCGATCGCTTCCTCTACACGCCGATGCGTTACCCCGGGAACTACGGCTTCATCCCGCACACGCTGTCGGATGACGGCGATCCCTGCGACGTGCTGATCATCAACACCCGCGCCATCATTCCCGGTGCCGTCATGAGCGTGCGCCCGGTCGGCGTGCTGTTCATGGAAGACGAAGCCGGCGGCGACGAGAAGATTCTGGCGGTGCCGTCATCGAAGCTGACGCAGCGCTACGACAAGGTGAAGAGCTATTCCGACCTGCCGGACATCACGCTCCAGCAGATCCAGCACTTCTTCGAGCACTACAAGGATCTCGAGAAGGGCAAGTGGGTGAAGATCCTGCGCTGGGGCGGCCCGGAGGACGCGCACAAGCTGATCCTCGAAGGCATGGATCGCGAGAAGAAGAAGGCCTGAGCCTTCGGTATCCCGGACAAAAGGTGTGCTCCCTCGCCCCGTTCTTACGGGGAGAGGGTTGGGGTGAGGGGCTACCTCCACAAAGACGGTCAGAGTTGGACTCGCGGAAAGTCCCCTCACCCGGAGTCCGCGCTTCGCGCGAATTCCGACCTCTCCCCCCAAGCGGGGAGAGGTGAAGAAAAGCTACACCGCCGGCTTCGGCAGCCCTGCGATCGCGCAGGCGGCGCGCAGCGTGTTCACCAGCAGGCAGGCGACCGTCATCTGGCCGACGCCGCCCGGCACCGGCGTGATCGCACCGGCAACCCCAAGCGCTTCCTGATAGGCGACGTCGCCGACGAGGCGCGTCTTGCCGTCTGCTTTGGGGATGCGGTTGATGCCGACGTCGATCACGGTCGCGCCCGGCTTCAGCCAGTCGCCGCGCACCATCTCCGGCTTGCCGACCGCGGCGTAAACGAGGTCCGCGCGCTTCACGAGGCCGGGCAGGTCGCGCGAGCGCGAATGCGCGATCGTCACCGTGGCGTTCTCGTTCAGCAGCAATTGCACCAACGGACGGCCGACCAGGTTTGAGCGGCCGATGACGACGGCGTTCAGCCCTTCGAGCGAAGCGTGCACACTTTTGGTCAGGATGATGCAGCCGAGCGGCGTGCAGGGCGAAAGCGCCTCAAAACCGCCGGCGAGCCGGCCGGCATTGCTCGGATGCAGGCCATCGACATCCTTGGCGGGATCGATGGCGTTGATGACGGCCTCGGTGTTCAGCCCCTTCGGCAGCGGCAGTTGCACCAGAATGCCGTGCACGGCCGGATCGCGGTTGAGCTTTGCGACGAGAGCCAGGAGATCCGCTTGCGAGACGTCGGCGGGCAGCTTGTGCTCGAACGAGGCCATGCCGGCGCCTTGCGTCTGGGTGTGCTTGGAGCGGACATAGACCTCGCTGGCGGGGTCGTTGCCAACCAGCACCACCGCGAGGCCGGGGACCAGATTGTGCTCGCGCTTGACGCGGGCGACCTCCTCGGCGACGCGGCCGCGAAGTTCCGCGGCAATGACTTTTCCATCGATGATTTTGGCGGTCATGTCAGTTCCTTCAGTCTTTCGATTTAGCCGACACGAGCTGGCGCAGGGCTTCTCCGAGCCGCACCGGGTCGCCGTCGACCGCGATCTGCTTCAACCGCGAGGTAGCTCCCGATAGCAATTTTACGCTGGCCTTGGGCACGCCAAGCGATTTCGCCAGCAGGACCAAGACAGCCTTGTTGGCCTCGCCACCATCGGCAATGGCGCGTACCCGCACCTTGAGCACGCTGCGGCCGTCGGAGAGTTGCTCGATCCCGTCGATGTCGTCGCGGCCGCCGCGCGGCGTCACCCGCAGCGCGATGCTGACGCCTGCGGCAGAGATGCGCCAGGGTTCTTTGGCAACCAAGGCGCTCCAGCCCGCTTAGATCACGTTCGGGTAGATGTAATACAGGATCACCCGCTCGATGAACATGATCAGCAGAATCAGGATGATCGGCGAGATGTCGAGACCGCCGAGACTGGGCAGGAAATTGCGAATCGGTGCCAGCAGGGGCTCGGTGATCCGGTACAGGAACTCCGCCACCGCCGAGACGAACTGGTTGCGGGTGTTCACCACGTTGAAGGCGATCAGCCAGGACAGGATCGCGGCCGCGATCAGCAGCCAGACGTAGAGATCGAGCACGATGATGACGATGTCGAGAACGGCACGCATGGCTTTTGAAAACTCTGGCTCCGGTCGGGATTGACGGCGTTCGCTTGATATCGGTTCCCCCCGACCCAAACAAGGGAAGTCGGCGCCCGGATGGCCAAAACCGGGTTATACCCGTCCTTGACTTGACCTTGGCGGGGACTTAAATGGCGCCCGGTTGTCGGCCGCGTTCACCAGAGCGGCCTGCAAAGGGGCCATAGCTCAGCTGGGAGAGCGCGTCGTTCGCAATGACGAGGTCGGCGGTTCGATCCCGCCTGGCTCCACCACGCTTCGCCCTTCGGGCTACGCGTGGCACAGCCGCGCAAGAGCCTGAAGGGGCGAAGCGTGGTGTCCGGCGAAGCCCGCAGGGCGAAGACGGACTATCTCGGAAAATCTACCTCCCCGTGAACCTCGGCGGCCGTTTCTCCATAAAACTCGCCACGCCCTCCCGGAAATCGCTGCCGTTGAGCGCCACCATCATCTCCCGGTTGGCGTCGATCGTCGCTTCCGCCAGGGTCTGGAACGGCACCTCGTAGAGCTGCCGCTTGATCACGGCCATCGCGCTCGGTGAGACGAAATCGGCGAGATCGCGCGCATAGGCATAGGTCTCCTCGCGGAGTTTTTCCGGCGAGTAGAGCCGGTTCACCAGCCCGATCCGCAACGCTTCGTCGCTGCTCACGCGCCTCGCCGAGAGCAACAGATCCAGCGCATGGGCATGGCCGACGATGCGCGGCAACATCCAGCTGATGCCGTGCTCGGCGACCAGGCCGCGCCGCGCGAAGGCGGTCGTGAACACGGTGTTGTCGGCAGCAAAGCGCAGGTCGCAATAGAGCGCGTGGACCAGGCCGATACCGGCGGTCGCGCCGTTGAGCATGGCGATGACGGGCTTTGCGATCGACGGATAGAAGCCGTAGCGCGTCTGCCAGTCCGGGCGGCGGTTCATGTCGAACGGCGGCAGGTTCGATGCGCGCCCGACGTCGTTAGGATCGAGCCCTTTCAGCGCATCCATGTCGGCACCGGCGCAGAAGGCGCGGCCCGCGCCGGTGAGCACGATGACGCGGACATTGTCGTCGGCGCTTGAGGCTTCCATCGCGTGACGCACGTCGCGCTCCATGACCGGCGTCCACGCATTCATGCGGTCCGGGCGATTGAGCGTGATGGTCGCGATCCTGTCGCTCACCTCATAGAGAATGTGTTCATAGGCCATGGCGCTCTCCCTTTGCTTGCCGGCGCAATCTCGCGTGCGCGCGTTGCGAACGAGCCTAGCATATAAAGGGATGAGGCAAGGGCTTGCGCGGAGGCGCGATTCACTCGGCGGCTTGCGCCAGCACCGGCCGGCGCGCCAGCCAGCCATTGATGAAGTGATCGAGCCAGGCGCGCTCCGCGAGGTCGTAGACGGCACGATCCGCGAAATGGTGATGCCGCTGCCGCGCTCCGGGCGCGCTGAAGCCGTCATAGCCGCGCGTGGTCCAGCAATGCATCATCGCGTAGGTCACGTCTGGATGAAACTGCACACCGAAGGCGTTGCCGGCACGGAACGCCTGCACCGGAAAATCATCGCCTTCCGCGAGCTGCTCGGCACCAACCGGCAGCTCAAATCCCTCGCGATGCCAATGATAGACCCGCGCAGGCCAATCCGGGCAGAGCGCGTGGCCCGCAGCGGTCGGCCTGATCGGGTAATAGCCGATCTGGGTCAGCGCATCCGCATGCGGCGCGACGCGGGCCCCCAGCTGCATCGCGAGCATCTGCGCGCCGAGGCAGATGCCAAGGAACGGACGCTGCTCACGAAGCGGAATTTCGATCCAGTCGATCTCGCGGCGGATGTAGTCGTCGGAATCATTGGCGCTCATCGGACCGCCGAAGAACACGGCGCCGGCATGCTGATCGAGCGTCTCGGGCAGGGGATCGCCGAAGCGGGGACGGCGAATGTCGAGGCGATGGCCGAGCGCGCGCAGCGCATTGCCGACCCTGCCGGGCGTCGAGGATTCCTGATGCAGGACGATCAGAACCGGCAACCGGGCTTCGGAAGCGGAGGCGGCCGCGCCCGGCGTCCTTCTGGGAAAGGGCACCAATTCTGCGCCACCAAACCTGTCCGTCCGGAACGACATGGCCTCTGCGAGTGCTATCGGTTCAGACCGCCAGCATAGCTAAGCGATGGTTAACATCGTGTGATGTTCGCGCACACATACCGATTGAAGCAAGCTCCGGGCCACTACGGTGCTTCAAAGTTTTCTCTAGTGCCGGCGCCTCTGAAACCGGCTGGTAGCGGCCAGGATGAAGCCGCGCGGGAAGAAACGCAGCGCCAACGGCACAATCTTGATGCCCAGACCAGGCAGCACTGCCCGTTTGTTGGCCATCAGGCCACGATATGCATCGCGTGCAACTTCGGCGGCGGAGACGTTGAGAACGGCGGTATCATGTTGGGAGCCGACGCCGGCGCGCGCCTGGAATTCGGTGGGCACCGGACCCGGGCAAAGTACGGTGACGCGAACGCCGCGCGGCGCGAGCTCCGCCCGCAAGGCTTCGGTGAACGAAATCACATAGGCCTTGGAGGCGTAGTAGACGGCCATGCCGGGGCCAGGCAGGAAGCCGGCGACCGATCCAACATTGAGAAGACCGCCCTTGTTCCTGATGAGCTGATCGGCAAAGCGCAGCGACAGATCCGTCAGGGCCCGGACGTTGACATCGACGATGCCGAGCTGCTCGACGCGATCGCGCTCGATCGCATCGCCGAACACGCCGAAGCCGGCATTGTTGACGAGATGATCGAGCTCGACGCCTTCGGCGGCAAGTGCTGCCGCAATGGTCTTGCCGGCATCCGCTTGCTCGAGATCGCAGGCGATCACGATCGGCTTCTTGCCGCCGTTGGCGGCGAGCTCGTTCGCGAGCGCCTCCAGCCGATCCGTCCGGCGCGCCGTCAACGCGAGGCGATGCCCGTTGGCAGCAAACACACGCGCCAGCTCCGTGCCGATGCCCGCCGAGGCACCGGTGATCAGCGTCACCCGCTCAGTCACGATCGAAGACTCTTGAATTCAAGTTTTTGGCCCCGCAATGGCGGAACGAGAGCACAGGCCGCGCGCGACATGCAAGCCGCGCCGCCAGCATGGCCGCTTGAGCAGAACAACAGGCCGCGCTGAAAAACCGTTGATTTGCAGGCGGATTCAGCGCAGGCGGCGGATAAATTAAAGTTTCGTCATGTGTCCGGGCAGGCCGCGATCAGTCGTGTCCAGAGCCATCAGCCGCCGACAGCGCTGTCCTTGACTTGGCCGCCGACACGGTCCGCGACCGCGTGCTTCAGGTCGATCCGGTCGCGCTGCGAAATCCCGAGCAGGTCGGAGGCGCGCCAGACGACGTTGTCCTCGAATTCGCTGACCTGACCGTCGGCATAGACCAGCTCCCACATCATCTGCACGATGCGTTTGCGACCCTCTTCGTCGAGCGAGCGCATGATGACGCTGGTGAAATGATAGAGATCGACCGCCTCGCCCTCGACCTGGGTGGCGTCGGCGATCAGCCGATCCGCGGTGCCGCGATCGAGCCCAAAATGGCTTTCGATCAGGCCGTGCAGCTTGCGCTGCTCGGCCGCGCTCGGCTGGCCGTCCAGCGAGACCACGTGAATCAGCAGCGCCGTGGCCGCCAGCCGATAGTCGCTGTCGCCAAATGCGCGGTCCTGGTCATGGGGAGTAACAATGTCGGCGATGAATTGGCGCAGGCCGTCGAGCATAAAGTCCTACCGAGATCGATGAAGCCGCGAGGGGCGGCTGTTATCAGCACTATATGAGCAGCAAACTCAACCGGCGCAATGTACGTCAGTTCCGCGCGCTGCATTACGTTTCGGCAATCTGTTGTCGTGATTTGAAAGCGCCCTCAGGCGTCGTCCCGGCGGAGGCCGGGACCCATAACCACAGGGTGTAGTTCGGTGAAGATTGGTCGTTTTTTACTGTGTCCATTCGCAACCGAGAGGTCACGCGGTATGGGTCCCGGCCTTCGCCGGGACGACGTCGGGTGATGATTACGGTATCTCATACACCACCATCTTGTCGGCGATGCCGCGCAGCGCGGCCTGCTTCTGGATCGGCTTGATCTCGCGCTGCTGAAGGATTTCAGCAACCGCCGGCACATCAAGCACCGGGCCGGTGATGTGAATTTCCTGCGCGGTCGACAGGCTTTGCACGCGCGAGGCGATGTTGACGGTCTGGCCGAAATAATCCTGGCGCTCGTTCAGCATCACCGCAAGACATGGACCTTCATGGATGCCGATCTTGAGAATGAGATCGTTGGCGCCGCGTTCCTTGTTCAATTCATCCATGGCTGCACGCATGCGCAGTCCCGCCGTAATCGCGTGCTCAGGTCTCACGAAGGTCGCCATGACAGCATCGCCGATCGTCTTTACAACCGCCCCCTTCTCGGCGGCAATGATCTCCAGCAGCGCACGGAAATGCGCGCGCACGAGATCGAAGGCGGCGAGATCGCCGACGCGCTCATAAAGCGCGGTCGATCCCTTCAGGTCGGTGAACAGGAACGTCAGCGAGGTGATCTGGAGCCGCTGGTCGAGACTGAGATTGTCTGCCTTGAAGACGTCGCGGAAGGTCTGGTTCGACAGCATCCGCTTGGCAGTGAGGAACGGCTTACGCTTGCCGATGAGGTGATGAAGCGCTTCGGCCGCGATGAACACCGACGGCAGCACGCGCACACCGGCCTGGTTTTCCAGCGATAGCCGCAGCGGACCCGGCCGCATGGTCGTCGTTCCCGTCGGGGCCTGCACCTTGTTGTACATGATGGCGAGCTGCTGACGGTCCTTGGTCGGCTCGCCCTGGACATCGATGAAATGAGCGGCGTGCGTCACCGGCTCGAAGATGATGACGAAATCACTCGGCAATTGCAGCGACATCGTCGCCTTCTCGCCGGCCGGCAGCTCCATCGTATCCAGCGTCACCTCGTTGGCCAGCGTCGCAAACGATTCCTTGTTGAAGTCGACCCCGGAGCTCCAGAACACCTGCTTGAAATATTCCCACACCGGAAGCGTATCGGGATCGTGCGCCGCGATGCGCCGGACGCGCGGATTCACGGTGAAAGAGACCTCGACCTGGTCGTCGACGGACGCCTTGTAGCCGCAGGCGCAGAGCGCGCAGTGATAGTCGTCCGGCTTGAGCGCCTTGAGCGTCGAGTGAGCGCCCAGCACGCCGCCGCAACCCGGACACAGCACGTTCCAGCCGAGATCGAACAGACCGAGCCTGGCCGAATGCAGGAAAGCCGAGATGACGCGCTCTTCGTCGAGGCCGTGATGCCGGGAGAAATCGAGGACATTGACGCGGTTGAGCTCGTGGTCCTCGCCATCCTGGATGAGGCGCGCAATCGCATCGACCACCTTTGCATCGGCTGTCTGCTTCAGAACGGAAAACTGGGCCTGGATGTCGCTCATGGCGGGGCTCTGTTTAAGCTGGATCACGCCATCGGCCAGACGAGGGTCCGTTACCGACGGGTGATGCGGAACATGGGTGAGTGGTCCGGCTGGGTCGTGACGACGCCATGCGGGATCACGGGAACGGTATCGGCAAGCTCGACGCGGAACGCACCGATCAGCCGGGCCAGCGCCAGCACCGATTCGGCTTGCGCGAACGGCGCGCCGATACAGACGCGTGGCCCCGCGCCGAACGGCAGATATGCGAAGCGATCGGGCTCCGCCGACATGAAGCGCTTTGGAATGAATGCGTTCGGCTGATCCCACAGTTTCTCGTGCCGGTGCAAAAGCCACGGCGCAATCATGATGATATCGCCCTTGCCGATCTCGATGCCGGCCGCGTTGTCCCTATCGCGCGCGGCACGCGCGACCAGGAAGGCGGGCGGGTAGAGTCGCATCGTCTCCTCGATCACGGCACGGGTGAACTTCTGCCGATCGATGTCGGCGATGCTGTCGAGATGTTCGCCGCGGGTCTCAGTGGCGACTTCCTCCTGCGTGTCAGGATCGAGCGACAGCAGATAGAGCGCCCAGAACAGCGCCGTCGCCGTGGTCTCGTGACCTGCGAGAATCATGGTCGCGACCTCGTCGACGAGCTGTTCGTCGGAAAAGCCCTTGCCCGTTTCAGGATCGCGGGCCTCGTCCATGAGATCGAACAGGTCTCGCGGCGGCGCGCCGTCCTTCTTGCCCGCCGCACGCCGTTCGGCGATCAGCATGGCAACGAATTCGGTCCAGCGCTTGCGAAACCGCGCCCGTGCAAAATCCATCGGGCTCGGCCAGGACACGGGCAGCACCATGTCGAGGAAATAGGGACGTCCCAGCCGCGCGGCATATTCCATGATGAAGTTGCGCAAGGTCGCGCCATGCCGGTCCATGCCGAACGAGAACATCGTGCGTCCGGCGATCTCGAGCGTCATGCGCTGCATGACCTCGCGCAGATCGACCGGCTCGCCTACTCGCGTATCGAGCTTTGTGATGGTCTCGTCGAGCACCGCCGTCATATGCGGGACGAGATTTGCGGTGGCGCGCGGCGTGAAGGCCGGCGCGAGCGTGCGGCGCTGAAACGTCCAGGAATGACCTTCCGCAATCAGGAGGCCGTCACCGAGCACGGGGCGCAGCATGCGGATGCCTGCCGGCGTGCGCGTATAGTTCTCGTAATTGCTGAGCAGGACGTGCCGGATCGCGTCCGGCTGGTTCAGGATGAAACTGTTGCGGAGAAAGAAGCGGCCCGGGATGACGTCTTCCTCATAGGCACGCTGTCCCCAGGTCGCGATCATGTTCTGCCGGATCACCGCGAGCTTGCCAAAGAACGACATGTCATCCGGCGCGCGCGGCGGCGTCGGAGGGATGATGGGCCGGCGCAGGCTTGCGATATTCATGGCTCGCTCCCGCAGAAGTGATGCAGGTAGATAGCTAGTAAGTCAGTTCGGCGATCGCAATCCTGTTCTCGGCGGCGGGCCAGGCGCGTGCCACAATCCGTTCTTCGCCAAATTGGGCCACGATGTTACGTCCGATCTCGCTGGCCGGAAGCCGCAGGGTTGCTGCCGCATCCGTGGGCACGCCCGGTTTGACGTCGGCCGGCTCCTTGCCGTCGAGCAGCACCACGTCCCGCGGCAGGCCGAAATAGCCGCGCGGCCGCGACATGACCACGACAGCTCCTGCGTCCTTGTCGGCCGGCCCGAGCGGGCGCGCGGGACGCAGGTGCACGACGTCGGACGAGCGTGGGAAGGGCGAGCGGTAGATGTGCGTCGTCGGCGCGTCGGGCGATGCCAGGACGAATTCGAGTGACCAGGCCGGATTGACCTGCGCCGGTCCCCAGCGGCCGTCGGCACCGGTCTTTGAGCTGTGCAGCGCCCCGCCGTTGCGCTCTCCGGTTTCAGGATCGACGCGGAAGACGTCGACGGTTGCGCCCGCCACCGGACGGTTGGTCGACACGCCGCCCGGCGTGCCCGTGACCAAACCGCTCAACTTCACGCTTGCCTCCGGCACAATTGCAATGCGCGTGGGTTCGCGGCCGGCGATGAACTTGTAGATCTCGCGGAAAGCGCGCGGATGGAACGCCACCTCGCGATGATCAAGCGCACCAAGCACGAGGTTGGTGGCGCCCTTCAGCTCCGGCCCTTCGGCGGTGACACCGGTCGGAACGCCGGGCTTTCCGATGAACCGGCCATCGGCTTGGGCATATTTGTCCAGACCGTCACTGCGCAAGGTGAGAAAAGCCGTGCCCGGCGTCACCTCGCTCTCGCCCTCGTTCAGGCCGCGCAGGAATGCGCCGCGGCCGTTGAACTCGTTGTTGGGCGTATCGTCGGTCGCGAACACGCCGTGATTGGGCGTGCCGCACAAGATGGCGTGACTGACATCGCCGGCGCCGCCGTTTTTGATGACGTTGCGGATGGCATAGCCGCCGCGGGAGCTGCCGACCAGCGCCACGCGGGACGCGCCGGTACGGCGCTTCAGGTCAGCGATGGCGGCAGCGAGCTCGCGGCGCTGGTCCTCGGTCGAGGACCGGTTCGCCTGCTCAACCTTGTCGTCGCTCCGCGCCAGCGGATCGGTGAAGTTGATCGCCGCCATGCGATCGCGCGCGACGCCGTTGGATTCCATCCGCCACAAGGTCGTGATCCAGAGCGCGTCGTAGTCGCCATTGCCGTGGACGAACAGGATCGGCGGCACCTCAGTGCTTGGCGTGGCGGCAGATGCGGTTTGCGCCATCGCGCCTGCCCGCAAGCTCGCAACTGCGAAAGGCAGGCTGCTGACCCCTTGCAGGATCGTCCGTCGCGACAGCTTCATTTGTTCCTCCCCCCGGCAAACGCCTCTTTGCACCGCTTATACCGACCTAACCACTGGACAGCGAAGGACTTTCGCAGGCATCACTGAATTGGCCGGAATCGCCACGACCACTTCTGACACCCGATATGGAAGGGGATATGACCGAGCAGACGAACCGCCAGAGAATTGCCGCCGAGGGCATCACCGCCCCTCTGCGGTACACCGTATTCCGGCGCATCTGGCTCGCCAGCCTGCTCTCCAATCTCGGCCTCCTGATCCAGGGCGTCGGTGCCGCCTGGGCAATGACTCAGATGGCGGCCTCGGCCGACAAGGTGGCGCTGGTGCAGACCGCGCTGATGTTGCCGATCATGCTGATCTCGATGCCGGCCGGCGCCATCGCCGACATGTATGACCGCCGCATCGTCACCCTGGTCTCGCTGTCGATCGCGCTGACCGGCGCCACTGCGCTCACGATCCTGGCCGGGCTCAAGCTGATCACGCCGGAAACGCTGCTGGCGTTCTGCTTCGTCGTCGGCAGCGGCAATGCATTGTTTGGACCTGCCTGGCAGTCCTCGGTCAGCGAGCAGGTGCCGCCGGATGCGCTGCCGTCCGCGGTGGCGCTGAACGGCATCAGCTACAACATCGCGCGCAGCTTCGGCCCTGCGGTCGGCGGTGTCATCGTCGCGGCGGCCGGAGCAGTCGCTGCGTTTGCCTGCAACGCGGTCCTCTATCTGCCATTGCTGGTGGTGCTGCTGCTCTGGCGACGCAGCACCGAGCCCTCGCGCCTGCCGCGGGAAAAGCTCAACCGCGCCATGGTCTCCGGCTTCCGCTACATCACCAACTCGCCGCCGATCAAGATCGTGCTGCTGCGCACGCTGGTGATGGGCCTGATCGGCGGCGCCGTGATGGCGCTGATGCCGCTGGTCGCGCGCGATCTCTTGCATGGCGGCGCGCAGACCTACGGCATCATGCTCGGCGCGTTCGGCATGGGCGCGGTGGTCGGCGCGCTCAACATCCATGAATTGCGCAAGCGCATGAGCGGCGAGGCGGCGATCCGCGCCTGCACCATCTCGATGGCGCTCGCGATGGCCGCCCTCGCCTTGAGCACGGAGCCGGTGCTGACCGCGACCGCGCTGGTGCTGGCCGGTGCGGTCTGGATGGCCGCGGTCGCGCTGTTCAATATCGGCGTGCAGCTCTCGGCGCCGCGCTGGGTCGCCGGTCGCTCGCTTGCGGCGTTCCAGGCCTCGATTTCGGGCGGCATTGCGATCGGCGCCTGGGGCTGGGGCCATCTCACCGACTATGCCGGGGTCGAGGTCGCGCTCCTGGTCGCGGCCGGCCTGATGCTGATCTCGCCGCTGCTCGGCATCTGGCTGGCGATGCCGCGCGTCGGCGCGCGCAACGAGGATGCCGAGGTGCTGGCCGATCCCGAGGTGAAGCTGTCGCTGACCGGCCGCAGTGGGCCACTGGTGGTCGAGATCGAATACCGGGTGAGCCAGGAGAATGCCCGCGCCTTCCACAATGTGATGCAGGACGTGCAGCTCTCCAGGCAACGCAATGGTGCCTATGGCTGGTCGATCGCGCGCGACATCGCCGATCCGGAATTATGGACCGAGCGCTATCATTGTCCGACCTGGCTCGACTACTTACGCCAGCGCAACCGCTCGACCCAATCCGAACGCGCGCTGCATCAGCAGGCGATCGATTTCCACATCGGTCCCGAACCAGTGCGGATCAGGCGCATGCTTGAACGTCCGTTCGGCTCAGTGCGCTGGAAAGAGGATACGCCGGACCGCGCCAATAGCGAGGTGCTGCCGGTGGTCGCGACTGCAGCGGGGAGCAGCACGTAAGTCTGTCAACCTGTAGCCCGGATGGAGCGAAGCGCAATCCGGGACGGTCTCACCGCGGAAACAGAACCCCGGATTACGCTCCGCTCCATCCGGGCTACGAAAACCACTACTGCCCGTGATCCGTCAGCACCTTGTCGCAGCCTTTGCTCAGCCGGGTGCGGTTCTGCTTCAGGCAGGCGAGCACGGCGCCATCGCCATTGTTCATCACGGGCCGGCAGAAGCGGCTGACATCACGCGCGCAGGCATCGTGGCCGGGCTGCTGCTGCGCGAACGCGCTCGATGCGCACAGGAGCAAAGGAATAATGAAAAGCAATCTGGTCATCGCGCAATGCCTCTTACCCGGAAGAAATGTGCGGGCGAAGCTAGTGCGGTGATCCCGAGGCCGCAACGGCTTTGTTGATTGGCTGCAACGTGCCGCCGCATGGTCCCGGCTTAACGCCGAGGCACATCGCGGGGGGGAGCTAACCGACGCAACGATCGCCGTGTTGCTTACTGCTTGTCCTGCGCGTCGGCGACCTTACGCGAGGCGCCCTTGGCGAGGTCCTTGTCCATCACCGCGCGGCAGCCGGCGCTTAAGTCAGAACGATGCTTGATCATGCACGCCGTGATCTTCGGGATGTTGGGGATGTCCGCCGAGCAGAGGCGGAATGCATCGCCGGTGCACATCTGCTGCGCCTCGGCCGTGAAGGCGAAGCTCGAGGTCGTCGAGACGATCGACACGATGGTGGCAAAGCCCAGGGCCAGGCTGGTGTCGCGGATCTTGGTGGTCAGGGACTTGGCAGAAAGAGACTTGGCAGAAAGAGACTTCGCAGGACGAGACTTGCCAGAAAAAGACTTGGTCATTTGAAGCTCCCATTGGCGCCGTCGAACGGTGCCCGTTGTTGATGGGAACTACGATGCTCCGGCAAAACGGTTTCCACTGTGATGACAGTCACGGCAGGCGCAGCCTCTGTGACCTCCGTCACTTTGGCGCACCTCGCTGAAATTCCTCCGCAACCGCTGTCGCGTTGGTGTCACGTTAACTGTTCCTTCGCATTAATGGCTCGTCGCGCGGGAAATTCCGCCGGTTTGGTTGCGTAATTGGAAAAAATAGCGATGCGTAATGCGTTGGGCCTGATGCTGGCCAGTGTAGTTGCGGCGGTCGTGATCGCCGCCGGCGGTTGGTTTTATTATTCCGCGCGCGCCGATCAGGGCGCCCCCAAGACAGTTGCCGCCCGTGCCGCCGATCCATTGCCGGCACCAGCGAAGCTCGCCGCCAAGGACGATGTCGAGACCACCGCGGCGATCGCGGCCAAGCCGGCGGCAGCTGCTCCGGCACCTGCGCCCGGCCCCGCCATGCCGGTGCAGCAGAAACAGGCCTGCGCCAATCCGAACGCGCTGGGTGTTGCCCGGGTGGTCGAGATCGACACCACAGGCGGTCCCGGCTTCGGCTTCGAGCACTTCAAGCAGTTCGACTTCCTCACCGAGAAGGAGGTCGTGCTGACCTTCGACGACGGTCCGTGGCCAGTCAACACGCCCGCGGTGCTGAAGGCGCTCGCCGATGAATGCACCAAGGGCCTATTCTTCTCGGTCGGCAAGCACGCAACCTATCATCCGGAGATCCTGCGTCAGGTGCTGGCTCAGGGCCACACGGTCGGCACGCACACCTGGTCGCATGTCAACCTGAACAGCAAGAAGATGACCGAGCAACAGGTCAAGGACGAGGTCGAGAAGGGCTTCAGCGCAGTGCGATTCGCGCTCGGCACCAACCCGGCGCCGTTCTTCCGCTTCCCGCAGCTTCAGCACAATCCGGCGATGGTGACCTATTTCGGCACCCGCAACGTCGCAATGTTCTCGACCGACATCGACTCCTTCGACTTCAGGAAGGGCGCCACGCCGGAGAAGATCGTCGAGACCGTGATGACTAGGCTGGACAAGCTCGGCAAGGGCATCATCCTGATGCACGACTTCCAGAAGCATACCGGCGAAGCCCTGCCGGCCCTGCTCGCGCGGCTCAAGGCCGGCGGTTACAAGGTGGTGCAGATGAAGGCCAAGACGAGCTTCCAGACGCTGCCGGAATATGACGAGGCGTTGCTGAAGGACCTGAAGGTGCCGACTTCGAGCGCGCGCCCGATCGGAAGCGTGGTGCAGACGGTTTCGCAATAACAGTGATCACCGCTTCAATATGCGCATGGCCGGGCCTTCGCCCGGCCATTTGCTTTGGGCGAGCGGCTTACCAGTAGATACCGTGACGGTGCAGCTCACTGATGATGCGACGCTCGGTCCAGCTGCGCTTGTGCTTCGGCTTGTCCGCCGATGCCGTGGTCTTGGTGGCGGGCTTGGTCGTCGCGACCGGCGCGGAGGTCGTCGTGGGTGTCGTCACGGCCGGAGCGGTCGCCGCAACCGGCGCAGGAAGCGACACGGCCGGCGGACGATCGGAATATTTCGGAGCCTCCGTGGCTGGCGCGACCTCGCTCACCTGCGTCGGAGCGGCGGTCGCCGACGTCGTCGTGATTTGCGGAGCGGAGGTCTGCTCGCCCGCCGCGGCCAGCGACAGACTGCGGGACTCGCCTGCCTGGGCAGACGCGGAGGCCAGGAGCATGGCGGCAACCAGAATGATCTTGCGCATGTGAAATCTCCCCGTGTTGGCGTGGCTGGACGTTACGGGAAGCGCGCCTGAGGTTACGTGATCACGATCACTCAGGCTGCCGTGCGGCCTTGAACCGTGTGCTTAGGTAGCTGGATGCGCTGGTCAAAACGCGGACTTGCGGGGATCGGATGAACCGAGGCGCTGGTGCCGCAAGAGGGATTCGAACCCCCGACCCCGTCATTACGAATGACGTGCTCTACCGACTGAGCTATTGCGGCGAACCCTGCCGGAGCCAGGACGATGCCGGCCCGATACGCGCGCCCCTGATATCGGGCATGGCCCGAATTGGCAAGGACAAGCGGCGTTTGAAATGCGTCTCACGCGCCCCAGCGGGACCAGAATCCGCGCCAACCGCCGGCCTGGGCCTTGGGCGTGCCGATTTGTTCCGTAAATTCATCGCTCGGGCCCTCGTCGTCGATCCCGGGATCGTCAGGCGCGCGGACGATCGGGATCACGGCAGGGATGGGGGCCGGTCCCGGTTTGCCGAGGTCGGCGCGACTCCGGAACGCCGGCGTTGCCGCCGGCGACGATGATTCGACCGGCGCGGGCGCCGGATCAGCCGGCTCGGCGGGCGTGACCGTCGGCTCTTCCTTGACAGCTTCCTTGGTAGGTTCCTTGGCCTGAGGGGGCGAATTGTCCTGGGCGGCCGGCGCTGGCGCTGGGGGCGCCGCCGGCGGTTCCATCGGAGCTTCGCTGGCAGCCGCCGTCACCCGCTTCGGCGGTGGGGCCGCCAGCATGGCCTCCTCGAAGGCCGAGGATTCGATCGTGGCGCCCTTGTCCGAGGGAAGGCTCGCGACCGGCGTCTGCCATTGGAAGGCGTCGAGACGGCCGGTGACCGGGGACACCGGACGCCAGCGGTCGCTGACATAGCCGTCCGCAGTCCAGGCCGGATCGTGGCGGGCCCGCACCGCGCGCAAGGTCCAGGCGCGGGCACGGCCGCCGTCGCCATGCTCGGTGCGTTCGATCTCGGCCATCAGCAGCGCGACGCGTTGGGTCGGATCGTTGACGTAAGGCGCGAGCGCCTCGCGCGCGCGGGCGAACTCGGAGGCGTCGATCGCAGCGCGCGCGATCGCGAGCTGGCCCTCGATCTGGCCGGGGTTGTCGGCAGGCGTCTTGGCCGCGAGCGTCTCGACCCGCTGCAAGCGCTGCCGCGCGGAATCGCCGAGCTTCACATGGGCATAGGCATCCGCGAGATCGGGATGCGGATTGGCGAGCCAAGCGGCCTCGACCAGCTTCATGGCGCGGCGCACCTGATGCGCCTCGCTCTCGAATTTCGCGGCGAGCACCGCGGCCGGCACCAGTGTCGGTGCGAGCTTGACCGCCTCCATCACGCTCTCGCGCGCGACGTCGCGGTCCATGGTTTCCAATTCCAGCGCGCGCGCGGTGAGCAGGACGCCGCGCTGCCGGCGATAGCTCTGCTTGTCGATCAGGCCAGCTGACAGATTCGAATCGAGGATCGCGAGCGCGCCGCTCCAGTCGCCGCGCGCGCAGCGGAAGCCGAGCACGGCCTGCGAGGCCCAGGTCGAGGACGGCGACAGCTTGATGGCTTCCTCGGCGATCATCACGGCGCCGACCGCATCGTCGGCGCGCTGCGCCTCGATGAACAGGCCGCGCAGGCCGAGCAGCCGCGTGTCCTCACGCTCGGCCATGGCGCGGAAGACGCGCTGCGCTTCGTCGCGATTGCCTTCGAGCTGCGCCGACTGCGCGTGCAAGAGCAGCGCGAGCGGATCGTTCGGCGCATGCCGTCGCGCCGCTTCCGCATGCCGACGGGCGAGCGCGGTGTCGCCATGACCGATCGCGAGCAAGCCGTGGGTGATGGCGTGGCGGCCACGAGCATGGCGCTTCTCATGACGACGGCGGCGCAAACGCCCCGGCATGCGCCAGATCATGGTCAGGATGCTCCAGACCAGCACGATTGCGGCTGCGAAGATGCCGAGCCCGAGCACGAACCCGGGAAACGTCGTCGTGGCACGGAGACCGCCCCAGGTCAGGACCAAATCGCCGGGCTGATCGGCAACCCAGGCTCCACCGGCCGCCGCCAGTGCGATCAGAATGAGAAAGAGGACGATGCGAAGCATGGTGATCTCTATACGCGCTGATTGTTGCGCGAACCTTATTGAGCAGGCTTGACCGGATCAGATTTGGCGAGATCCGCCATGGCATCGTCGGCGAATTTGCGGGACGCGGCGAGCGCGGCGTCGCGGGCATCGGCCTTGTCGAGCCAGGCTTGCGCCGCGGTGCGATCGGCCTCCGGCAGCGACTTCAGCTCGCGACGTGCCTCCGCGAAATCGTTGCGTAGCGCCGCCGCGGTGACGCGCGTCACGATCGCACCGCGATCATTGCCGACGCCGTCGGTGCGTTCGATGCGGACGAGCTTCGATGCGCCGGCCTGGAGGCGCTCGACGATACCGCTGCCGCCGGTCTGGGTTTCCGCCGGCGGCGACAGTTTCGGCACGATATTGAGAAGCTCGCGGCTCAGCGCGACCGGCGTCGGGATGCCTGACGATGCAAAGTTGTCGAGCGGCTTCAGCGTGTCGGGCTTGGCCGCCAGTGACCGCGCCGCAGCCAATTGCTGTTGATAGGGATCGCCATGGCGAACGGCGACGTCGAGCAGGGCCGCCGCCACGACATGGCGCAGCGGCTTGTCGTCCATCGTCTTAGCGTCGGCGATCTTCTCGCCCTGCTGCGCCAGCTCGGCCCGCTCGGTCCTGCCGGCGCGCTCGAGCTGCGCGATGCGGTCGTTGAGAGCGCTAAGATCGGGCGCGCCTGCGCTTGGAGCGGATTTCACGTCGTTCAGTGCACTCGCGGCCTTGTCGGACTGCGCGCGCAGATTGGCTATGTCGCTGCGCAGGCTGCTGGCGGACTTCTCCAGCGCGTCGATCCGCGCCGCCATCGCCGGGTCGGCGACGGGCTTGCCGGCCTTGGCTTCGACCACAGCAACGCGGCCGCTGAGCGCATCGACCGTCGCACTCGTGACTTGCGGTGCGGCAGGCGGCGCCTGCACGGCGGGCCAACCCAGCATCCAGCCGACCGCGATCACGACTGCCGCTGCGACAGCGCCGGAGAGCGGAGCAACGACCCAGGGCGAAATCGGCGGAGAGACGGGCGCGGATGCAACGGCGGCCGGCGCCTCATCACGCTCCGGCTCAGCATCAGCCGGCTCGGACTTGACCTGCTCGGATTGTGACGACTCGGTCTCGGCGCGCTCCGGCGCCGCCTGAGCCTCGGGCTCGCCCGCCGCCTGCTGCGGCTGGGTCGAGACTTCGGTCGCCTCGAGGTCGATGGTGGGCGGGGTGCGCTTGGCACGACCGCTGTCGGGGGCCAATCCTGCGTCTTCAGGCTTGTCATCGACCATCGTGACGGTTCCTCACATCCATACCTTGCACAGATCCTTCGGATCCGATTGCGTCGGATTCGGCCCGACCTCTTACGCCAAACGAGTGCGCAAAGCACGCTCCAAGGTGTCGAATAAGGCATTTTCGTCCGGCGTCGCCGCCACCAGAACCTGCGACGCGCCGGCCTCGCGCAGCACGCCGGCAACCGTCTCGGACAGGCAGCATTGCGGTATAGCCAGTGCCGAGATTTCGACACCTTCGTCCCGCGCCGCGTCCAGAAACGCTCGCGCGCTGCGCCGCGAATAGTGCAGCACCGCCTCGATCCCATGGGCGGCAAAGCCGTCGCAAACTTCGCGCGGCAGCAACTTGACCGGAGCCATGCGATAGGTGGTCTGCGTGACCACATTGAATCCTTCGGCGCCGAGCTCGTTGCCGAGGTCACGCGACAGATCCGCACCCGCCAGGTAAAGCAGCGTGCTCTTTTTCTTGAGCACCTTGTCGCGCGCGCTCTGCACCACCTTGTCGCGCAAGGCCGCAGCGTCGCCACCGGCGACGATCACGTCGGCAAAGCCGGCGTCGCGCGCCGCAGTAGCCGTGTGCTCGCCGACCGCAAACAGCGGCAGCTCCAACAAGCCAAGGTCCCGCAATTGCGCTGTGACGCCACGGATTGCATTGGCCGATGTAACGATGACGCCGTTATAGTTCGTCTCGCTCTCGTCATGAAAGGCGACCGGCTCGAACTTGAGCACCGGCGCAAGCAGCACCACATGCCCCCGCGCGCGCAAACTCTCCGCCGTCGCCTCATTGTCGGGATGCGGTCGTGTGACAAGAATGGACATCGCTGGTGTTCCCGAACCACGTGGCGGTGGCGCATTTACGAGGACGGCCGTGCGTGACGATTGCGCAAGCCATCCCCGGAATGCTACCGGACGTACCAGAACTCTGCTTTACGGATGAGCGCAAGGGCGCAAATTGGATAACAATTCGCCAATGCTGGTATTGGGCATCGAAACCACCTGCGACGAAACCGCCGCGGCCGTGATCGAGCGCGCGCCTGACGGGAGCGGCAAGATCCTGTCCAACATCGTGCGGTCGCAGGTCGAGGAGCACGCCCGCTTCGGCGGCGTGGTGCCGGAGATCGCCGCCCGCGCCCATGTCGATCTGCTCGACGGCATCATCGACCGCGCCATGAGCGAGGCCGGCGTCGGCTTCGCCCAGCTGGGCGGTGTCGCCGCGGCGGCAGGGCCGGGGCTGATCGGCGGCGTCATCGTCGGGCTCACCACCGCCAAGGCGATCGCGATGGTGCACGACACCCCACTGATCGCGGTGAACCATCTGGAGGCGCATGCGCTGACGCCGCGTCTCACCGACGGGATCGAATTCCCCTATTGCCTGTTCCTCGCCTCGGGCGGACATACCCAGATCGTCGCCGTCACCGGCGTCGGCCAGTATGTGCGGCTCGGCACCACGGTCGACGACGCCATTGGCGAGGCCTTCGACAAGGTCGCGAAGATGCTGGGCCTGCCTTATCCCGGCGGCCCGCAGGTCGAGCGCGCTGCGGCAAGCGGCGATGCGATGCGCTTCGCCTTCCCGCGCCCGATGCAGGGGCGTCCCGATGCCAATTTCTCGCTGTCGGGCTTGAAGACGGCGGTCCGCAACGAAGCAAGCCGCATCGCCGAGCTCACGCCGCAGGACATCAGCGATCTCTGCGCGAGTTTTCAAGCCGCCGTGCTGGATTCGACGGCGGACCGGCTGAGCGTCGGCCTAAGACTTTTCCGCAAGCAGTTCGGCGCGCCACGCGCACTCGTGGCCGCCGGCGGCGTTGCCGCCAATCAGGCGATCCGGGGCGCCCTGCTCGATGTCGCGCAGCAAGCTGGGACCCAGCTGATCATGCCGCCGCCCGCGCTCTGCACGGACAACGGCGCGATGATCGCCTGGGCCGGCGCCGAGCGCCTCGCGCTTGGCATGACAGACACGATGGAAGCGCAGCCCCGCGCACGCTGGTTGCTCGACGCCAACGCGACGGCACCGGCCGGCTACGGCAACACGCGGGCGGGATTCTAGTAATGACCGCGTTCGACTCCGTCACCGTGATCGGGGCAGGCGCCTGGGGCACGGCGCTGGCAACCGTGGCGGCGCGGGCAGGACGGAAGGTGACGCTGTGGGCGCGCAATGCCGAACATGCGACGCGCATCGCTTCGACGCGCGACAATCCGCGGCTGCCCGGCGTGCGGATCGCTCCGGAGATTGTCGTGACGAGCGATCTGGCGCTCGCTGCGCGTGCCGACATGCTGCTGATCGCAACGCCCGCGCAGCACTTGCGCAGCGCGGTCAACCTGCTGTCCTCGCGCATTACGAAGCCGGTCCCTGTCGTCGCCTGCGCCAAGGGCATCGAGCACGGCACCCACAAATTCATGACCGAGGTGATCGCCGAAGCCGCACCGAGCGCGCAGCCGGCAATCCTGTCGGGCCCGAGCTTTGCCGACGATGTCGCGCGCGGCCTGCCGACCGCGGTGACGCTGGCCGCGAAGGAAGAAGCGCTGGCCAGCAGCCTGGTGCAGGCGCTGGGCTCGGCGACATTCCGTCCCTATCATTCCACTGATATCCGAGGCGTCGAGATCGGCGGCGCGGCCAAGAACGTGCTGGCGATCGCGGTCGGCATCGCGGTCGGGCGCAAGCTCGGCGCCTCGGCCCAGGCCGCGCTGACGACCCGCGGCTTCGCCGAGCTCACTCGCCTTGGACGCGCGCTTGGTGCGCGCAGCGAGACGCTCACGGGCCTGTCCGGACTCGGTGATCTCATTCTGACCTGTTCGAGCCCGCAATCACGCAATTTCGCGCTGGGCCTTGCGCTGGGCCGCGGCGAGAACCCGCCCGCGGGCAAGCTTGCCGAGGGCGAGTCCACCGCGCCGGTGCTGATCGAGCTTGCGGCTTCGCAAAACATCGAGATGCCGGTATCAAAAGCGGTCGCTTCGATCCTGAGCGGCCGGAGCACGATTGACGCCGCGATCTCGGGGCTGTTGACGCGCCCCTTCAAGGCAGAGGAATGAACATGGCGTACTGGCTGGTGAAATCCGAACCGTCGGTGTGGTCCTGGGACCAGCAGGTGGCGAAGGGCGCCAAGGGCGAGGCTTGGACCGGCGTGCGCAACTTCACCGCACGCCAGAACCTCGTTGCCATGAAGAAGGGCGACAAGGCGTTCTTCTATCATTCCAACGAGGGCAAGGAGATCGTCGGCATCGCGGAGATCATCAAGGAGGCCTATCCGGACCCGACCGACAAGACGGAGAAATTCGTCTGCGTCGACATCAAGGCCGACAAGCCCTTGAAGACGCCGGTGACGATGGCCGCGATCAAGGCCGAGAAGAAGCTCGAAAGCATGGCGCTGGTGAAATATTCGCGCCTGTCGGTGCAGCCGGTGACAGCTGAGGAGTGGAAGCTCGTCTGCAAGATGGGTGGGGTTTAGGAGCAGGTGCTGTAGCCCGGATGAGCGAAGCGATATCCGGGAGCACTGCAGCCCGCATATCGCTGCGCTGATGCGGCTACGATGTCCGAGCTTGCGTCTCCGGCAGCGCAAAAACCTCGCATGGCGCGGCAATGCCGCGCAGCGAATGCGATCCGAGCGCGATGAGGGGCGTATCCGTCTCTGCGGCGAGCGCGCCCGACACGAGCACGGTCCGCCCCAACGGCTTGCATAGCCCTTCGAGCCGACTGGCGAGATTGACGGCGGGACCGATCGCCGTGAAATCGAGCCGGTTGGCAGCACCGATATTGCCCCAGAGCATCTCGCCGAGATGAAGTGCGGCACCGAACGCGAGCGGCGGCAAGCCCTGGCCGCGGCGCTCCGCGTTGAGATACACCATCCCGGCTTCGGCCGCGCCTGCCGCGCGCAGAGCGGCATCGCAGGCGCGGCGCGGCGACGCCTCGATCACGGGAAAGATCGCGAGCACGCCGTCGCCGATGAATTTCAGCACCTCGCCGCCGAAGGCGTGAACGGCGCCGGCGATCCTGTCGAACCATGCATCGAGCGCCGCGATGACACCAGCCGGCGGACTGGTCTCCGACAAGCTGGTGAAGTTGCGCAAATCGGCATAGAGCAATGCGGCCTGAATGGTCTCGCCGAGATCGCGTCGCAGCGGCGCCGCCAGCACCCGCTCCGCACTGCGCTTGCCGAGATAGGCGTCCAGCGTCGCCCGCAGCGTGGCGCGCGCGGCGAGTACGGCGAGCGGCGTCGCGGCGAAACGCGCGGCTTGGCGCAACTGCTCGATCTCCTCGGCCGTGAACGGACGCGGCCCGATCCAGCCGAGCAGCGGCCCATCGGGCCGTCCGACCACGTCTTCATGCACCTCACCGCCCGCAATGTCGCGCAGCCAGCGGCGGCCGGCATCGTTGGGCGGGTCCGGTGCCAGCCCGCCCGGGGCAAAGCCGAGCGCCTCGATCACCCGGCCGCTGTCGGCGCGCCACAACCAGGTCCGCTTCGCGATCAGCGGATGCGGCACCTCCAGCGTCAGGGCGCCCGCCGCAAGCGGCACGCCATCAGCAACCAGATGGGCGCCGAGTTCCGCAAGCACGCGGTCCGCCCCAGGACTGTCTGAGGCGGCGTCGACAAGCCAGGCGAGCGTCGGAGAGAGCTGCATGGCGCGATCATGACGAAGGCACGCCGCCTTTGTCACGGGCAATCCTTGACGGACCGCTCTGGCGCCGCCATGTCCGAGTGTCAGCCCAGGGATGATCGCCGATGACCGAACCGTTCATAGTGCGACGCGAGACCCAGATCGCCGCCCCACGCGCGACTGTTTTCGCCTATCTGACCGACCCTGAGAAGATTTTGAGCTGGATGGGTTCCGACGCGACCACGGAGCCGCATCCCGGCGGGCTCTATCTGCTGAAGGGCGTCGGCCCGCGCGGCGGCGTCGCCCGAGGCGCCTTTCGCGAGGTCGTACCCGTGCATCGTCTCGCTTACACGTTCGGCTGGGAGGGCGGACAGGAGGTGCCGCCCGGCTCGAGCCTGATCGAGATCGACCTGATTGAGCACGACGGCGGCACTTTGATGCGGATGACCCATAGCGGGCTGCCGACGGAAGAGCAGGCGGCCGCGCATGCAAAGGGCTGGGCGCATTATCTGGTACGGCTCACCACGGCAGCCGCGGGCGGCGATCCCGGTCCCGACAAAGGCGTGTCCGACAAGTCGTAGGGACTGTAGGGTGGGCAAAGGTGCACTTGCGCCGTGCCCACCATCTATCCCAACACCGCAGCAGAAATGGTGGGCACGCTCCGCTTTGCCCACCCTTACGGGAGCGCGACGCTAAACCGCCGCGGTCGCCACCACCTGGGCCAGAAGCTGCTCGCGCCTCGCCTGCGAGCGCTGACCCTTCATGGTCGCGGCGAAGCGTTCGAGGATGCCATCCTCGAAGGCGGTGACGATGGTATCGTGGACGTAGCTCTTGCGGCAAATCGCCGGCGTGTTGGAGAGCTGGTCGGCGGCGGCGCGGATCGCGTCCAGCACCTGCTTCTTGCGGCCGCGCTGACTGGTCGCCGGCGTGATCCGCGATAGCGATTCCACGACGACGGCAGACGCCATCAGCGTGCGAAAATCCTTCAGCGAGATCTTGATGCCGGCGATCTCGCGCAAGAACGCATTCACCTGCGTGGTATTGACTGCGCGCACGATACCGTAAGCATCGCGATACTGGAACATGCGCTTGCCGGGGACGCCCTGCAAAATGCCGATGGCGCGCACCAGCTTGGCGGCGTCGCACTCTTTCCGCACCGCCTTGCCGCCCTTCGCCTTGAAGGTCAGCACGAAGCAATCGTCTTCCAGCGTGACGTTGGACTTGAGCAGCGTGGTGGCGCCGCGGGTGCCGTTGAGACGGGCATAGGATTCGTTGCCGGGGCGGATCGCGGTGCGGGCGATCAGCTCGATGACGGCCGAGAGCGCGAATTCACGCGTCGGCTCGTCGCCCGACAGGAACGCGGAGACCTTGCGCCGGATCTTTGGCAGCGCGCCGACGAGCTTCTCCAGGCGATGCGCCTTGCGGTGCTCGCGGACCTTCTCCCAATCGGCGTGATAGCGATATTGCAGCCGGCCCGCGGCATCGCGTCCCACGGCCTGAAGATGCGAGCTCGGATCGGCGGAGTAGCGCACCTCGCGATAGGCCGGCGGCACCGCCATGGCATGCAGCCGGCGGATGGTGCGGGCGTCGCGAATATGCGCACCATTCGGGCGGACGAAGGAATAGCCCTTGCCGCGCTTGATGCGCCGGATGGTCAGTTCGTTCTGATCGCCGAGGCGCAGGCCCAGTCCCCTGGCGAGCGCCTCGACCGTCGCCGCCGACGTCGTGTCGAAGGTCTTTTTGGGGCTGAGACGCCTGAAACCGGCCGGTTTCGGCCATTGTCCGAGGGCTTTGGCGAGGGCAACGGCCGCAGGATCGGCGGAAGCGGGCCGCATCGCGCCGAGATTCTGCTGATCCATCATAGTCTTACGCCTTAGCCCTGCCTGTTATCGATCAATGCGATTGTTCTGATTTTTGTTCCAGGAGCCACGTTGGGGATCCCGGGTTGGCCATTTAGGGTGTTCCGAACCGTAATGCGAGTCCCGAATCAGTGAGGAAAGGTTTCTAAATACCTCCGTCGGTTGCATGGCGCCCTGCGCGGGCCTGTTCCGGAGAGTTGGGTAAAGGCCCGAAAGCCGGTCGCCGGCCTGTTTCAGATCTGCGACACTCGCCTAAGCGGGCTTGATCCTCCGCATGGCCGGCGGCCCGCCGAAGGTCCAGCTTGTGCTCCTTGTCGGGTCCGGTTAGCCCGACGCATAATCATTCAATGATCAAGTCGGCTCGCCAGTCGCTAGCGTTCGGCCTGCCGTATGTGGAGGGAAAGCATGTCCGAGAAGATCTACGACGTACCGGCAGAGTGGGCAAAGCGCGCCTGGATCGACCAGGCCAAGTACAAGGACATGTACGCGCGCTCGATCTCGGACCCGAACGGTTTCTGGGCGGATCAGGCCAAGCGCATCGACTGGATGAAGGCGCCGACGAAAATCGAGAACGTCTCGTTCACGCCCGGCAACATCTCGATCAAATGGTTCGAGGATGGCGTCCTCAACGTCGCCCATAATTGCATCGACCGGCATCTCCACACGCGTGCCAATCAGACCGCGATCATCTGGGAAGGCGACGATCCCTCGCAGTCAAAGCACATCACCTACAAGGAGCTGCACGACGAGGTCTGCCGGATGGCCAACATCCTGCGCACCCGCAACGTCAAGAAGGGCGACCGCGTCACCATCTACCTGCCGATGATTCCGGAAGCGGCCTATGCGATGCTGGCCTGCGCGCGGATCGGCGCGATCCATTCCGTGGTGTTCGCGGGCTTCTCCCCCGACAGCCTCGCCCAGCGCATCAACGACTGCCAATCCAAGGTGATCATCACTGCGGATGAAGGCCTGCGCGGCGGCAAGAAGGTGCCGCTGAAGGCCAATGTCGACGCGGCGCTCGCCAAAGCGGACGGCGTCGACTGGGTCGTCGTGGTCAAGCGCACCGGCGGCAAGATCGACATGAACCCGACGCGCGACCTCTGGTATCACGACGCCGCCAAGATGGTGACGACGGAGTGCCCGGCCGAGCACATGCACGCCGAGGATCCGCTATTCATCCTCTACACCTCGGGCTCGACCGGCCAGCCCAAGGGCGTGCTGCACACCTCCGCCGGCTATCTCGTCTATGCCGCGATGACGCATCAATACGTCTTCGACTATCACGACGGCGACGTCTACTGGTGCACCGCCGACGTCGGCTGGGTCACCGGCCACAGCTACATTCTCTACGGACCGCTCTGTAACGGCGCGACCACGCTGATGTTCGAAGGCGTGCCGAATTATCCCGATAATTCCAGGTTCTGGAACGTCATCGACAAGCACAAGGTCAACACCTTCTACACCGCGCCGACCGCGATCCGCGCACTCATGCAAGGTGGCGACGAGCCCGTGAAGAAGACCTCGCGCGCCTCGCTGCGCCTGCTCGGCTCGGTCGGCGAGCCCATCAATCCGGAAGCCTGGGAGTGGTATCACCGCGTCGTCGGCGACGACCGCTGCCCGATCGTCGACACCTGGTGGCAGACCGAGACTGGCGGCATCTTGATCACGCCGCTGCCGGGCGCGATCAAGCTCAAGCCGGGTTCGGCGACGCTGCCGTTCTTCGGCGTGGTGCCGGAGATCGTCGATGCCGACGGCAAGACGCTCGAAGGCGAGACGACGGGCAACCTCTGTCTCACGCGGTCATGGCCGGGCATGATGCGTACGGTCTATGGCGACCACGCCCGGTTCGAGCAGACCTACTTCTCGACCTACAAGGGCAAATACTTCACCGGCGATGGCTGCCGGCGCGACGCCGACGGCTATTACTGGATCACCGGCCGCGTCGACGACGTCATCAACGTTTCAGGCCATCGCATGGGCACCGCTGAAGTCGAGAGCGCGTTGGTCGCGCACGAGAAGGTGTCGGAGGCGGCCGTGGTCGGCTTCCCGCACGACATCAAGGGCCAGGGCATCTACGCCTATGTCACCCTGATGGCGGGCGTCCAGCCGACCGAGGATCTGCGCAAGGAGCTCATCACCTGGGTGCGCAAGGAGATCGGCCCGATCGCCTCGCCGGACCAGATCCAGTTCGCCCCCAGCCTGCCCAAAACCCGCTCCGGCAAAATCATGCGCCGCATCCTGCGCAAGATCGCCGAGGACGAGCCGGGCAGCTTAGGCGACACCTCTACGCTGGCCGATCCCGCCGTGGTCGACGATCTCGTCAAGAACCGGCAGAACCGGAAGTCGGCGTAAGAAGCGGCTCCGTGCCCCGGACGCAGCGCAGCGCGCTCTTCAGCGGTGCGCTGCAGAGCCGGGGCCCATCTATCCGCACTAGAACTGGGTCCCGGCTCAGCGTCGCGGCGCTGCGCGCCGCGTCCGGGACACGAGACCAAGCTGCGCTCCGGGTTCGCCAACGCCTCCTGAAATAACAGGCGTTTACATCCTCACGCATTCGTCAGGGTGCGCCCCGGCACCTGCGCGTCTTTCCCGCCGAGTGTTGTTTTCAGGTCATTTACTTTATTTCGAACATTTCCTTTGTTCCCGTGCCGGCTGGCCCTTGGCGGCCGCGCGTAGAAACCATCCGGTTAACGAGCGCGGTTAAGAATATCTGGGCAAGCCGCGATTGCCGGGTTCTGCGTAAATTTCTGGACGATCCGTTTGGGGCAAGGGGAAGCATCGATGTCGATGAGGATTGCGGTGGCGCTGGCCGCCACCATCGGGGCTGGGGTTTTGATGTCGACCGCGGCCGAGGCGCGGCCGGAAATGGTCGGGACGCACCTGGCCGACTATTCGCCGGGCACCATCGTGGTCAAAACCAGCGAGCGCCGGCTCTATCTCATCCTCGATAACGGCCACGCCGTGCGCTATCCGGTTGGCGTCGGCAAGGCCGGCAAGCAATGGGCCGGCACGACGAAGATCGACGGCAAGTATCTCAATCCAGCCTGGGCACCGCCTGCCGAGGTGAAGCGCGACAAGCCGAGTATTCCCGACGTCATTCCGGGCGGCTCGCCGCGCAACCCGATGGGCGTCGCGGCGATGACCTTGGCCGGCGGCGAATATGCGATCCACGGCACCAACGTGCCGGGCTCGATCGGCGGCTTCGTCTCCTATGGCTGCATCCGCATGCTCAACGACGACATCACCGATCTCTACGGCCGCGTCTCCGTGGGCACGACGGTGGTCGTGACGCGCTGATCGAAGAGATCGGGAGAGGATTGCGAAAGCCGCGTCTAGCGACGCGGCTTTTTTTATTACCAAAAACGCCAGCTGCGCGCACACCAGCCGTCGCGATGGCCGCCATTGTAACTGCGCACGTAGCCGCCCGCGAGCAGCGTGGCCGAGACGTTGGCGGTGCGCCGGGTCGCGACATCAGCGAGAATGCGTCCGTATTTGTCGGGCCCGAGATTGGAGATCGTCACGTCCCCCTGGCCGAGCAGATTGCGCAGCGCGTCGGTGGCGGCTTCAGCCTTGTTCAGCTCATCCTGGCAGGATGCCTTCAGTTCAGGCGCATCGATACCGCGCAGGCGAACCCGCACGACGAGATGACCGCCGTTGCGCTGATGCACGCGCGCCAGAAAAGTGTCGCCGTCGACGGTGCGGATGACTTCGACCGGCTGGCGAGCGCCGGCATCTCCGGCCTGCTGGAGGACGATGTCGGTCGCCTGCGACTGGCCGTCGGCGCCATGCGGGACAGGCCAATTCGTGCCGTGCCGGAAGGCAAGAACGACAGCCGTCACGACGCCGACCACGAACATCCAGGGCAACAGTCCGGAGAATCGGCGATGGAACGGAGAGCCGCTGAAGGATGACCGATACGGATTGAGACGATCGCGAGAACGCATTGTCTCACGCTAGAGCTGAGTCGGCAGAACCGGCAAGCCGCGTTCCAAGCCTTCTAGCGGTTACTGCCTGTAGTTGCACGGAGAGCGATCTTCACATTCCGTTTAGCGCCTGCGTGGTCGCATCGCGCGCGGTCTGCATCCCGAGATACCGCCGCTTCATGGTTCTGCCGGACGGGCCTGCGGCGCATCGGCCGTACTTCTACGGCCATCGGTGAATATTACCCAAATCTCAATCTTTGGTTGCGCATACCTGATGCGGGACGGAATTGAGGAGAGAGCGGTGGGATTATTCAAGCTTCGCATTGGAACAAAGCTCGGCATCATCACGGGCATCAACGTTCTGCTGGTCGGCGGTATCCTGACCAACCAGATGCTCGGCAACCAGTCGATCGCGGAGTCCAACCGGCTGGTCATCATCAACTACCTCAACAAAGGCAATGCGCAGGCGGCGCAGACGGCGATGGCGCGCGCGCAGTTCGCCGCCCTCGAGCTCGGCTCCGCGCCGTCGGTCGGTGAGGTCGACAAGCTCCTCGAAACTCTCCGCAGCCATGCAACCGAGGCCGGTACGGAAATCGACGCCGCAAGGGAGCGGGCGACGCGAAAGGTCACGCAGGATGCCTATCGCGAGGCGAGGAAGTTCGTGGATACTTATCTTGCCAGTGCCGTCGAGCTGGCGGCGGCGCAGAGGGCCGTCATCAATGCCCCCGCCGGCGGCGCCAAGTCCGCAGCGGAAACAGCAAAGGCGGGCATTCTTGCAGAGCATATGCGCCCGGCGGCCAGGGAAGTCGGCAAACGCGTCGATGACCTGGTGGGCGTCGCCAATGAATTCGCGGCGCGCCGCAAAGGCGAATTGCTGGTCGAACTTGATCGTGTCGCCAACTTCGCGGTGATCGTCGGCGTCTTCGTCATGCTGATGCTGATCGGCTCCGCGGTCTTTTCGGTGTCGAGCATCGCCCGCCCGATCCGGCGCATCGGCGATGTGCTCCTGCAACTCGCCGGCGGCAACAAGGCCGTCGAAATTCCCTATACGGCCCGCGGCGACGAAGTGGGCGACAACGCTCGCGCGGCGCAGACCTTCAAGGACAACCTGATCCGCATCGAGCGGATGGAAGCCGAGCAGAAGCAGCAGGAAGCCGCTGCGGCCGCGCAGCGCAAGGAAGAGATGATCCGGCTCGCCGGCGCGTTCGAAGCGGCGGTCGGCGGCATCATCAATTCGGTGTCGGCCGCTTCCCAGCAGCTCGAATCCGCCGCCGGCACGTTGTCGGGCACCGCGGAAGAGACCCAGCAGCTCTCCGGAATGGTGGCAGCGGCCTCCGAGGAGGCATCCACCAATGTCGGCGCCGTGGCGTCGGCCGCCGAAGAAATGAGCACGTCGGTGGTCGAGATCAGCCGTCAGGTTCACGATTCCAGCCGCATCGCCGGCGAAGCGGTGAAGCAGGCCGAGCGCACCGACATCCGCATCAATGAACTGCTCAAGGCCGCGGGCCGGATCGGCGACGTCGTCAAGCTGATCACTGCGATTGCCGAACAGACCAATCTCCTGGCGCTGAACGCCACGATCGAAGCGGCACGCGCCGGTGAATCCGGCCGCGGATTCGCCGTGGTGGCGAGCGAGGTCAAGGCGCTCGCTGCCCAGACCGCGAGAGCGACCGAGGAAATCGGCACGCAGATCGCCGGCATGCAGGCCGCGACGGAAGACTCCGTCGGCGCGATCAAGGAGATCGGCGCGACCATCGCCAGGATCTCGGACATCTCGACCACCATCGCTGCGACCATCGAGGAGCAGGGAGCCGCGACGTCGGAGATCGCACGCAACGTCAGCGAAGCCGCCAAGGGCACGGTCGAGGTCGCCGACAAGATCGCGCAGGTCAGTCACGGTGCAAGCGCCACCGGCGCGGCATCCGGACAGGTGCTCGCAGCGGCGCGCTCGCTGTCCACCGAAAGCGGTCTGTTGAAGGCCGAGGTCGAGAAATTCCTCAATACTGTGCGCGCCGCCTAGATCGGCAACGAAGCGGCGAGCACAGTTTCTGTGCTCGCCGGACATTCATGACACCCCCGGGATTTCCCGGGTTTGACCGGCACCGTGAGCAACGATAGGTTGAATTCGAAGCCGTAAGCAACTCGCTTGCGGAACCTGTTCAGCGAGTCCCCCAACATGAACATCGACGTGACTTCACACGATTCGCTCGAACGAATCGCCGATCTGGTGCGCCAGCAACATAATTCCCTCGACACCACGCGGCTTTCGCCGGTGGATGGATTCCAGACCCGGACCGTCGCGCTCGAAACGCTGATGCGCGAAGTGACGGAATGTCTTGCCGAGAGCTTTCGGCATCGCCCGGCGCAGGATTTTCCCATGCTTTATTTTGCATGCGGCAAGGCGCGGGTCGGATCGACGGCCCTGAGCAATTTGTTCGGCATGACGGGGATGCCCTCGTATTATCAACCGCTGAAGGCCATGCTGCGCGATGCGCTCGTCGGCGAGGCGCTGACACCGTGGATCGTGCCGTCGGCGGCCGATGAGCCGAATATCTTCAGCAAGGAGACGATCGGGCCCTACGTGCTCGCCGAGAGCCTGTTCAATCCGCTCAAGCTGCTGATCGACGCAGGCTACCCGCGGCACCGGCTGCACCTCATCGCGCTCGACCGCGAGCCGGCCAGCGCGCTGGCGTCCTGGCTCGAGAAGCTGATCTCGCGCGCTCCTGAAAGTACGCTGTTGGCGCACTATGTCGTCGCCGCACTCAGCGCAGTCCGGGTCGCTGGCTACGCCAGGCAACAGGGCGTTCCGGTCACGCATTACGTCTACGAGGTGAGCAAGGAGGCGGTATCGTCGGTTCGAGTCCTGTTCGACCGCCTCGGCATTTCGGGCAGCTTTACCGAAAATGCCGTGACCTCATGGCGGGAGCCAGGACAAGAGCAGGCGAACAACGCGCGCGTCATCTTCCCGAGCGAAGCGGCGATCTACAAGGTGCCCAATCTGCACACCTCGGATAGCGCCTATCGCTACCAGCGCCGCGCAACGACCTCGCTGAGCCAGGCCCAGCTGGACGTCTTGGAGCGCTGCGGCGTCAACGATGCTTATCGTGCCTCGGTTGCGGCATGCGTTCGCGATCTCGACCTGAATGCAGCGACGTCGGCGCACCTGTTCGGCGAATGGCTCCCTACGGCCGCGTGATCACCATGCTCGACGTTTCCGCGACCACCGAGCCAGCCGTCCCTGGAGCGGTTGACGATAAGCCGAGCCGCGCGACAGTCAGCCACCTTCGACGCCTGGAGGCAGAAAGCATCCACATCCTGCGGGAGACGGCGGCCGAGTTCCGCAAGCCGGTCATGCTGTATTCGATCGGGAAAGACTCTTCGGTGCTGTTGCATCTGGCGATGAAGGCGTTTCATCCCGGCAGGCCGCCTTTTCCCATGCTGCATGTCGACACGACGTGGAAGTTCCGGGAGATGATCGCATTTCGCGACATGCGCGCGCGCGAGCTTGGCCTCGATCTGATCGTCCACACCAACAATGACGGATTGAGCCAGGGCATTGACCCCTTCACCCACGGCTCGGCCCGTTACACCGACGTCATGAAGACGCAGGCGCTCCGACAGGCGCTGGACCTCCACGGCTTCGACGCCGCGATCGGAGGAGCGCGGCGCGACGAGGAGAAGTCGCGCGCCAAGGAGCGCATCTTCTCGCATCGCAGTGCGGCGCATCGCTGGGACCCGAAGAACCAGCGGCCGGAGCTGTGGAGCCTGTACAACACGATGCTCGCGCCGGGCGAGAGCATGCGGGTGTTTCCGCTGTCGAACTGGACCGAGCTCGACGTCTGGGACTACATCCTGCTCGAGGACATCCCGATCGTTCCACTCTATCTGGCGGCGCCGCGTCCGGTGGTCGAGCGCGACGGTGCGCTGATCATGGTGGATGACGAACGGATGCCGCTGCGTCCGTACGAGGAGCCGCGCTGGCGCTCCGTCAGGTTTCGCACGCTCGGCTGCTATCCTCTCACCGGCGCGACGACCTCGACGGCGGCGACCCTGCCAGAGATCGTTCGGGAGATGATGGTCTCGCGCACCTCCGAGCGGCAGGGGCGCATGATCGACCGGGACAGTCCCGCATCGATGGAGCGCAAGAAAGCGGAAGGCTACTTCTGATGCCCTATCACGAGGCCCCCGCGATCGCCGCCTCCGATGCGCCGCGGCTGGATCAGGACGACCGCCCGACGCTGCGCTTCGTCACCTGCGGCAGCGTCGATGACGGCAAGAGCACGCTGGTCGGCCGCCTGCTCTATGATTCCAAGACGCTGCTCGACGACCAGCTCGACGCCCTCGCCTCCGAGAGCCGGACCGTTGGCACCACAGGCGGCGATCTCGATTTCGCGCTGCTGGTCGACGGCTTGCAGGCCGAGCGCGAGCAGGGCATCACGATCGACGTCGCCTACCGGTTCTTCGCCACGCCGTTGCGACGCTTCATCGTCGCCGACACACCGGGACATGCACAATATACCCGCAACATGGCGACCGGCGCCTCCAACGCCGATCTCGCCGTGGTGTTGATCGACGCGCGCAAGGGCGTGATCACGCAGACGCGGCGTCACAGCCACATCCTGTCGCTGCTCGGCGTCCGCCACGTCGTCCTCGCCGTGAACAAGATGGATCTGATCGGATTCGACGGCGGCCGCTTCGCGGCCATCACCGCCGAATATCTGACGCTGGCCGGGCAGCTCGGCATTTCCCAGGTCCAATGCATCCCGGTGGTGGCGCTCGACGGCGACAACATCGTCGCCGCGAGCACGCGGATGCCGTGGTACACTGGGCCAACCATCACGGCCTATCTGGAATCGGTGGACGTGTCCGGCGACGTCTCGCAGCGGCCGTTCCGGCTGCCGGTGCAATGGGCCAACCGGCCGCATGCAGATTTTCGCGGCTTCTGCGGCCGAATCGCCAGCGGAACGATCCGGGCCGGCGACGCCGTTACCGTGCAGCCCTCGGGCCGCCAGACCCGCGTCGCGCGCATTCTCACGCCCGGCGGCGAGCGCGATCGGGCTGCGGCGGGCGAATCGGTGACGCTCACATTGACGGACGAGATCGACGTCAGTCGCGGTGACGTGCTGACGGCGGGGGCCACACCACAGATCTCGGACCAATTGGCGGCCCATCTCGTCTGGTTTGATGACCAGGCCATGGTCGCGGGCCGGCGCTACGTTCTCAAATGCGGCACGGCTTCGATCGGCGCGGTGATCACGTCGCTCGGGCACCGCATCGCCATCGACACCATGGCGCAGGAAAGCGCCACGACGCTCGATGCCAACCAGATCGGCCACGTCCATCTCCGCCTCGACCGCCCGCTGGTGTTCGAGGCCTATCGCGACGACCGCGACATGGGCAGCTTCATCCTCATCGATCCGATCAGCCATCGCACCGCTGCCGCCGGTATGGTCGACCTCTCGCTGAGCCGCGCAACCAACATTCACCGCCATCGACTCGCAGTCGACAAGTCGGTGCGTGCGCGGCTCAAGCAGCAGCGACCCTGCGTGCTCTGGTTCACGGGCTTCAGTGGAGCCGGCAAATCGACGATCGCAGATCTCGTCGACCGGCGCCTTGCCGAGCTCGGACGCCACGCCGCGCTGCTCGACGGCGACAATCTCCGCCACGGCATCAATCGCGATCTCGGCTTCTCCAGCGCCGAGAGAATGGAAAACGTCCGGCGTGTCGCCGAGATCGCGGCGCTGTTCGTCGATGCCGGCATGATCGCGCTGGTCGCGCTGATTTCGCCGTTCCGCAGCGAGCGCGCACTGGCGCGGCAGCGGGTCGAGACGAGCGAGTTCATCGAGATCCACGTCGCGACCCCGCTTGCCGAATGCGAGCGTCGCGACCCCAAGGGCCTCTATCGCAAGGCGCGCGCCGGCGAGCTGACGGGCTTCACCGGGATCGATGATCCCTACGAGGCACCGCAAGCGCCGGAGATCTCGATCGACACCTCGGAACTGTCCAGCGAGGCGGCCTGCGAACGCATCATCCGCTATCTCAGGGACAATCACTATCTATAGCGGCCGTGCACCCAGCGTGGTCCTTCGCAGGCCTCAGAAGTCGGAGGCGATACCCTTGCTCTCCCAATCGCCATAGCGGGTGGGCTCGGGTCCCTTCGGTCCCTGAAGCTCCCTAGGCCGCGCTTCGGCTTCGGCTGCCGCGGCCTGCCGCCGCGCCTCGGCTTCAGCCAGCGCGCGCTGGGCTGCGGGCGGCAGCGGCTTGCGATCGGGAACGGGAGGCTGGTCACTCATGGTCCGGCTTATTAGCGCAGGACGGCCCGCAGCGCGACGTCCAATAACGCATTCCTGAAATCGGGCCCAAAGGGCTGAAAAAGCCGGAAGCGATTCTTACATTTGGCATATTCGCGTGCCACAGATGAGCTGGTTAAGGCATGCGCCCATCGCGGCGGAACTGCCGCTCGCTCAGAACCTTGCTTCCGCATGCCATCTCAACGTTTCGTTCCTCCGTCCGAAGTGCCCGGTCTTGCGGCGCGGCGGATTGCCGCCGACATCGTCGACGGCGTTCTGCACAAGCACCGCACGCTTGACGACCAACTCGACGGCGGCGGCGCCCATCCCGGACTGAAGACGCTGGCCGACCGCGACCGCGCGCTGATGCGGCGCCTGGTCGCCACCGTGCTGCGCCGGCTCGGCACGCTCGGCCATGTGCTGTCCCGGCTGCTCGACAAGGGCATTCCCTCCGATGCACCGCGTGCGCAGAGCGCGCTGTTGATCGGCGCCGCGCAGATCCTCTGGATGGACGTGCCCGATCACGCCGCCGTCGATCTCTCCGTTCGCCTCGTGCAATCCGACCGGCGCGCCGCGCGTTATGCCGGCCTCGTCAATGCCGTGCTGCGCCGCTGCGCGCGCGAGGGCAAGGCCCTGGTCGAGGAAGTCGCCACGCAATCGCTGGATCTGCCGCCCTGGCTGCTCGCGCGCTGGAGCGCACATTATGGCGAGGCGACCGCGAGAGACATGGCGCTCGCGCTCGGCCACGAACCGTCGCTCGATCTGACCGTGAAGTCGGATGCCGCGCAATGGGCAAGCCGCCTGCATGGCGAGACGCTGCCGACCGGGACGGTGCGGATGCTGCTGCATGGCTCGGTGACCATGCTGCCAGGCTTTGCCGAGGGACAATGGTGGGTGCAGGACGCCGCCGCTGCGCTGCCGGCCCGTCTGTTCGGCGACATCAAGGGCAAGTCCATCGCCGATCTCTGCGCCGCCCCGGGCGGCAAGACCGCGCAGCTGGCACTTGCCGGCGCGCATGTCACGGCCATCGACCGCTCGCCCGCCCGCGTGGCGCGGCTGCGCGAAAACCTCGGGCGGTTGTCGCTCCAGGCCGAGACCGTCGTCGCTGACGCCGTGGAATGGGCCGGCCCAGCCGAGGCCTTCGACGGTGTTTTGATCGATGCGCCCTGCACCTCGACCGGCACGATCCGCCGCCATCCCGATGTCGCGTGGCTCCGGCAGGAATCCGACATCGCCGCCCTGACCGCGCTCCAGCAGCGGCTGCTGCGCAAATCGCTGTCGCTGCTCAAATCCGGCGGGACGCTGATCTACTGCACCTGTTCGCTGGAACCCGAAGAGGGCGAGCAGGCCATCGCCGCGCTGCTGGCCGCAGAGCCCGCGCTTCGCCGTGTCCCGATCGAGGCGTCGGAGGTCGCAGGTCTCGACGAAATCCTCACCGCGGAAGGCGATCTGCGCACCCTGCCGAGCCATCTGCCGAATGCCGATCCCAAGCTCGGCGGGCTCGACGGATTCTTCGCGGCCCGGCTCGTTAAATCCTGATTTTGCACCGGATTTTGCAACCTCGGTGCTGATTCGCGCCGTTCAAGGTGGTGTCAGCCGTCCGATTTTGGGATTAATAAGGATTCGTCGGAATCCTCCTCTCCCCTTCAAGGCAAAGCGTGTCGGTCGCTCAACGCAGACGTATCTCGACGCTGGTGATGAACCGCTTCGCGCGGAACATGCTCGCGCGCGCGAGCGGCGGGCCGGTGGCGGTGTCGCGGGTCTGGCCCAGCCGGACCGACCGGCTCATCATCGCGCCGCATGACCTGCGCACCGCGGATGCGACCCGCGCCGCCGAGATCTATGCTGGCCGCTTCGTCTTCGCCGGCAAGATCGTCAATTGCCACGGCCGCTCGATCTTCGATCTCGAACCGCCGTCGGAGGATTGGGAGGTCGCGCTGCTCGGCTTCGGCTGGCTGCGGCACTTGCGCGCCGCCGACACCGCGCTGACGCGCGCGAATGCGCGCGCGCTGGTCGAGGACTGGATCTCGAACCCCGCCAACAAGCGCCGCCCGGTCGCGCGGCGCGCCGACGTGCTGGCACGGCGTGTGATCTCCCTGCTGTCGCAGGCGCCCTTGGTGCTCAATGATACCGACAACAAGTTCTACCGCCGCTACCTGCGCGCCCTCGCACGCGAGATCCGCTTGCTGCGCTACACCATGCTCGACATTCCCGACGGGGTGCCGAAGCTCCAGGTGCTGATCGCACTATGCTACGCGGCGCTGTGCCTTGCCAACCAGGCGCGCCACATCCGCAGCACCTCGAAAAAGCTCTCCGACGAATTGCAGCGGCAGATCCTGCCCGATGGTGGACACATCTCCCGCAACCCGGGCGCCCTGATCGACCTCCTGATCGACCTGTTGCCGCTGCGGCAGACCTTCGCGGCGCGCAACATCGCGCCGCCGCCGGCGCTGCTCAACGCGATCGACCGTATGATGCCGATGCTGCGCTTCTTCCGTCACGGTGACGGCAATTTTGCGCTGTTCAACGGCATGAGCGCGACGCCATCCGACCTGCTTGCGACGCTGCTCGCCTATGACGACACTCACGGCGCACCGATGGCGAACATGCCGCATACCGGCTTCCAGCGTCTCGATGCCGGCCAGACCACGCTGATCATCGACACCGGCCCGCCGCCGCCGGCCGGCGTCAGCCACGACGCCCATGCCGGTTGCCTGTCGTTCGAACTGTCCTCCGGCATCAGCCGCATCGTCACCAATTGCGGCATGCCGACCACGGGCCGCGACAATTGGCGGCCGTTCGCCCGCGGCACGGTGGCACATTCGACACTGGCCTATCACGACACCTCCTCATGCCAGTTCGTGGAGATGTCGGCGATGAAGCGGCTGTTGCACGGCGCGCCCGTGACCAGCGGCCCGGTGGAGGTCGAGAGCTATCGCGAAATCGTGCCGAACGGCACGCTGCTGACGACCTCGCATGACGGCTATCTCTCTAAATTCGGCGCGATCCACCGCCGTGTGCTGATGATCGCCAATGACGGCGCTCGCATCGACGGCGAGGATACGCTGTCGCCGCCGCAGGGCGGGCGCTTCAAGGGCGCGGATGCCGATTTCGCGCTGCGCTTCCATCTGCATCCGGCGGTGAAGGCGAGCCGGCTGTCGGATGCCCGCGGTGTCATGCTGGTGCTGCCGAACCGCGACGTCTGGACCTTTGAAGCATTGGACGACAAGGTCGATCTCGAAGACAGCGTGTTCCTGGCCGGCAATGACGGGCCGCGCCGCACCGCGCAGATCGTGATCCGGCAGGATGCGCGGCAGGCCCCGTCGATCCGCTGGAGCTTTGTCCGTTCCACCGCCTCACCCGCAGTCACCAATGCCCGAAGAAATGCGCGGCGGGAGCCGGAACTACCGCTCTAGACGCCCGTATTTCCGCCCTGTCTGATCGTTGTGAAGGGCGTCGAAAACTGCTAACCAGCACGCGCTCGCGCGACTGGCGACCTTGGATGGAGCACCATCGGGAAGCGCGAGATATAGCTGCCGCGCGCCTGGGCATAGACACTCCTTAAGACAGAGGATCTTGCTCATGACTGACCATCCCCGCCGCGTCACCCGCGCCCTGCTCTCCGTTTCCGACAAGACCGGCCTGATCGAGTTCGCAAAGGCGCTTGCCGCGCACGATGTCGAGCTAGTCTCGACCGGCGGCACCGCCAAGGCGATCGCCGCCGCCGGCCTCAAGGTGAAGGATGTCTCCGAGCTGACCGGCTTCCCCGAGATGATGGACGGCCGGGTCAAGACGTTGCATCCGAAGGTGCATGGCGGCCTGCTCGCGATCCGCGACAACGCCGAGCACGCGTCGGCGATGAAGACCCACGGCATCGCTCCGATCGATCTCCTCGTCGTCAATCTCTATCCGTTCGAAGCGACGGTCGACAAGGGTGCCGGCTTCGAGGATTGCATCGAGAACATCGACATCGGCGGCCCCGCGATGATCCGCGCCGCCGCCAAGAACCATGACGACGTCGCCGTCGTGGTCGAGGCCGACGACTACAAGGCCGTGCTCGACGAGCTCGCCGCCAACAACGGTGCAACCACGTTGAAGCTGCGTCGGCGCCTTGCGGCAAAGGCCTATGCTCGCACTGCGGCCTATGACGCTGCGATCTCGAACTGGTTCAACCGGCAGCTCGCGATCGGCGCGCCCGACTTCCGCGCCTTCGGCGGCAGGCTGATCCAGTCGCTGCGCTATGGCGAGAACCCGCACCAGACCGCCGCGTTCTACGCAACGCCCGACAAGCGACCGGGCGTCTCGACCGCACGGCAGCTGCAGGGCAAGGAGCTCTCCTACAACAACATCAACGACACCGATGCGGCCTATGAATGCATCGGCGAGTTCGATGCCACGCGCACCGCGGCCTGCGTCATCGTCAAGCACGCCAATCCCTGCGGCGTCGCAGAGGGCGCGAATCTCGTCGACGCCTATCGCAAGGCGCTGGCCTGCGATTCCACCTCCGCCTTCGGCGGCATCATCGCGATGAACCGACCGCTCGATGCCGACACCGCGCGCGAGATCACGAAGATCTTCACCGAGGTGATCATCGCCCCCGACGCCAGCGAAGAGGCGATCTCCATCATCGGCGGCAAGAAGAACCTCCGCCTGCTGCTCGCCGGCAGCCTGCCCGATCCGCGGGCACCGGGCCTGACCGCCAAGACGGTGGCCGGCGGGCTGCTCGTGCAGAGCCGCGACAACGCCGTGGTCGACGACATGACGTTCAAGGTCGTGACCAAACGTGCGCCGACCGAGGCCGAGATGCGCGACCTGAAATTCGCGTTCCGTGTGGCCAAGCACGTCAAGTCCAACACCATCATCTACGCCAAGGATCTCGCCACTGTCGGCATCGGCGCGGGCCAGATGAGCCGGGTGGATTCAGCGCGGATCGCGGCGCGCAAGGCGCAGGATGCCGCCAATGAGCTGAAGCTTGCCGAGCCGCTCACCAAGGGCTCGGTGGTCGCGTCGGACGCCTTCTTCCCGTTCGCCGACGGCATGCTCGCCTGCATCGAGGCCGGCGCCACCGCGGTGGTGCAGCCCGGCGGCTCGATGCGCGACGACGAGGTCATCAAGGCCGCCGACGAGCACGGCATCGCCATGGTGTTCACGGGAACGCGGCACTTCAGGCACTGATCGATCAGTGCACTATTAACCCTCTCAACGGGTCGTCCCGGCCTAGCGCGCAATTGCGCGCGGGGGGCCGGGACCCATACCGCGTGATTTATCGATGGAGCGCGGACTTGGTACCGCGGAACGACCGGCCTTCGCCAAACTACGCTTTGGGGTTATGGGTCCCGGCCCCCCGCGCGCAATTGCGCGCTAGGCCGGGACGACAGCGGAGATTGGCGCGACGACGAGGCTCAAGCCTCCCGCACTCGCATCAACAGCGCCAACCCCGCGACGAAGAACACCACCAGCACGGCCATGCCGGCTTTCTGGCTCGCCGTCGCCGCGGTGATCATGCCGATCAACAGCGGGCCAATGAAGGACGTCACCTTCCCGGTCAATGCGAACAGGCCGAAGTACTGCGCGATGCGATCCTTCGGCGCGAGGCGGATCAGCAGCGTGCGCGAAGCGGCTTGCAGCGGGCCGCCGGCGGCGCCGATGAGACAGCCCAGCACCAGATAGGCGCGCTCCGCGGCGCTCGAGAACAGGGCCGCACCCGGCTCGGGCGGCGCGACCTTGACGAACAACACACTGTCCTTGTCGACCAGCAGGATCGCCGCCACCGACAGCAGCAGGATCAGCAGACTGCCGGCGATCACGCGCTTCGGCCCGAGATGATCGTCGAGCTTGCCGCCAAACCATGCGCCGAACGCACCGGCGATCGCGAGCATGATGCCGAACGTGCCGATCTGAATCGTGTGCCAGCCGAAGGTGCCGGCGGCATAGATGCCGCCGAACGCGAACAGCGACACCAGACCATCGGTATAGATCATGTTGGCGAGCAGGAACGCCGCAAGAGATTTCTGGTGCGGCAGACTCTTGATCGATTGCTTCAGCTCCCAAAGTCCTTCGCGCAGCGCCTCGCGCACCGGAAGCTTCGCGGGATAATCCGGCGTGAACAGGAACATTGGCGTCACGAAGATGATGAACCAAAGCCCGGTCAACGGCCCGGCGGCACGGTCGCCCTGATGAGTGACGGGATCGAGCCCGAATAGCGGCGTGAAACCGAGCAGCGTGCGGCCGGTCTCGGGATTGGCGGCGAGCAGGCCGAGCACGATGATCAGGCTGACGATGCCGCCAATGTAACCTGTTGCCCAGCCGGTGCCGGACAGCCGCCCGATGCGCTCCGGCGGCACCAGGGTCGGCATCATCGCGTTGTTGAAGACGGTGGCGAATTCCGCACCGACGCTGGCGAGCGCGACGGCGGTGAGCAGCGGCGGAATGATAGCGTAATCGCCGGGCTTGCCGATCCACAGCGTGCAGGACGCCACCACCAGCACCGCGCCGAAACCTGCGATCCATGGCTTCCTGCGGCCCGAAGCATCCGCGATCGCCCCGAGCACCGGTGACAACAACGCGATCGCAAGTCCCGCGGCCGCCATCGCAAAGCCCCACAGCGATTGGCCGGTGGCAGGATTTGGCGCGATGCCGGTCGCGAAATAGGGCGCGAACACGAAGGTCGTGATCAGCGTGAAATAAGGCTGCGCAGCCCAATCGAAGAAGATCCAGCTGACGACGGCGGCGCGCGGCGGATAGGTCCGCGGCACGCTGGCCATGCGCACATCCGGGGCAATCGTCGTCATCACGCAGTCCTCATCACGAACAGTTTTGCCTCTCTCGGGGCAAACCGTATAGCATTGCCGTGACGCGTGTGAACTGGCCCGGGGGCACGACGGAAATTTTGATGATGTCGACATATTCGACGCGGCGGGCATTTTTCGCCGTCATAGCCACTTTGGCGCTCGGTCTCGCCCCCGCGACTGCCCAGGATGCGCGGCGGGGCTATGTCCCGCCCGCGCGCGACACCGTGCGTGCCGTCGCTGCCGAGCACGGCATGGTGGTGGCGCAGGAGAGGATCTCCGCGCAGGTCGGCGCCGATATCCTGCGGCGCGGCGGCAATGCCATCGATGCCGCGGTCGCCACCGGCTTTGCGATGGCCGTGACCTATCCGCGCGCCGGCAATATCGGCGGCGGCGGCTTCATGGTGATCCATTCCGCCGATCGCAATGAAGACATCACGATCGACTATCGCGAGACCGCCCCGGCCGCGACCACGCCGCAGATCTTTCTCGGACCGGATGGCAAGCCTGACGCGACCAAGTCACGCGATTCCGCGCTCGGCGTCGGCGTGCCCGGCACCGTCGCAGGTCTCGCGCTCGCATTGGGAAAATACGGCTCCGGTCAGTTCACGCTGGCGCAATTGCTCGAGCCGGCAATCGCGCTCGCCCGCGACGGCTTTGTCGTCAGCGACGATATGGCCGATACGCTGCCGAGCTGGCACCGGCGGCTGGCGCGCTGGCCTTCCTCGGCCAAAGTCTTCTCGCGTGCCGACGGCACGCCGCTTGGCGAAGGCGACAGGCTGGTGCAAGCCGATCTCGCCGCAACGCTGTCGGCCGTCGCCGCACAGGGGCCGCGCGGCTTCTATGAGGGGCCAGTTGCGGAAAAGCTGGCCAAGGCCGTCTCTGAAGCCGGCGGCATCATGACGCCAGCCGACCTGAAGGCCTATCAGGCGGTGATCCGTGCGCCGGTGCGCGGCAGCTATCGCGGCTACGACATCGTCTCGATGCCGCTGCCCTCGTCCGGCGGCGTGGTGCTGGTGGAGACGCTCAACATCCTCGAAGGCTTTCAGCTCGCCGATCTGAAGCAGGGATCGCCGGCATCGCTGCATCTGCTGATCGAGGCCATGAAGCGCGCCTATGCGGACCGGGCGCGCTATCTCGGCGATCCCGCCTTCGTCAACGCACCGATCGAGACGCTGATCGCGAAGGACTACGCCGCCAAGCTGCGCGCGGGGATCTCCGCCGATCGCGCCACGCCTTCGAAAGAGCTCGTTTCCGCTGCTGCCGCGCCGCGCGAAGGCAGCAACACCACGCACTTTTCCGTCGTCGACGGCCGCGGCAACGCGGTCAGCAACACCTATACGCTGAACTTCAGCTATGGCGTCGGTCTCGTTGCCGACGGCACCGGCGTGCTGCTCAACAACGAGCTCGACGACTTCACCGCGGCGGTGGGCGCTTCCAATGCCTACGGCCTCGTCGGCTTCGAGGCCAATCTGCCTGGGCCTGGAAAACGCCCGCTGTCCTCGATGTCGCCGACCATCGTGCTGCGAGGCGGCAAGCCGGTGCTGGTGACGGGTTCGCCTGGTGGCAGCCGCATCATCTCGACCGTGCTCCAGGTGATCGTGAACGTCCTCGACTACAAGATGGACGTGGCTGCTGCCGTTGCTACACCGCGGCTGCATCACCAATGGCTACCGGATGAGGTGCGCGTCGAGAGCGGCTTTCCCAGCGATGTCCTGTCCGAGCTGAAGGCGATGGGCCACCTCGTCGTCGAGCCGATGGGACAGACATCGGCTAATTCGATTCTCGTGACTCCGAACGGGCCGCTCGGCGCGCCAGACCCACGCACGCGAGGCGCAGAAGCAGCGGGCCAGTAACCACGTCGTTTGCATGGCACGGCAGCGCGGGCCGGGCGGCTCGCAGAGCCGAACCCGGGATCTCGCTGAAAGTACCCTACCGCCCGACCTGATACGGCCCGCCCTTTTCGAGCGCGCGCGCATACGCTGGCCGCGCGTGGATGCGCTCGAGGAACGCCATCGCCTTGGGGTGGCCCTGCTCCAGCCCGCCGCGCGCTTGGGCTGCTTCCAGCGGAAAGCTCATCTGGATGTCGGCGGCGGTGAACTCGTTGCCCGCGAACCACTCACTCTTGCCGAGTTCGCCTTCCCAGTAATCCATGTGCTGCTTGAGCTGCGGATTGACCAGCGCGGTCAGCGCCTGGTTGCAGACCTTGCGCACCAGCGGGCGGAGCAGCGCCGGCGCGCGCTTCGGCATCAGCGTGAACAGCAGCTTCAAGAGCAGCGGCTGCATCGCCGACCCTTCCGCATAGTGCAGCCAATAGGTGTATCGCAGACGTTCCGGCGTGTTCAGCGGCGGGATCAGCCGGCCATTGCCGTAGGTGGCGATGAGATACTCGATGATCGCGCCAGACTCGGCGATGGTGTTGCCGTTGTCGGTGATGACCGGCGACTTGCCGAGCGGATGGATGGCGCGCAGCTCCTTCGGCGCGCGCATATCCGGCTGGCGTTGATAGCGCACGATCTCGTAGGGCACGCCCAACTCCTCGAGCAGCCACAGCACGCGCTGCGAGCGGGAATTGTTGAGGTGGTGAACGGTCAGCATCGCGCAGGTCCCCCAGCTTGGCTTGGTCGGTCGCGCCGTTGGTGCCAGCCCGGCAACGCAATGTCGAGCCATCGGTGCGGATATTTTCACCCGGGTATATTGACGCCAGTAATTTACCCGGGTATTAAGCTGCCAACGCGATCAATCTGGCAATGATTCCAATGCAAACGACCTTCACAGCCTTCATCGGCCAGCGCCGGCTGGCCTCGGGAGCGGCGGGCGACGTCGCGCTCGCGGTCAAGCGGGCGGGGCCGCAGCCGGACCAGCCGATCATCATTTTCGACGACGGGACCGGGCGGTCGATCGATTTCGACCTGCGCGGCGAGGATCACGAGGTGCTGGCGCGGCTGGCCAAGTTTGCTCCGCCACCGTCAACCGAAGTGACCGAATCGCCGAGCGAGCCGCGCGGCCGTGGCCGGCCGAAGCTCGGCGTGGTCGCGCGCGAGGTGACTTTGCTGCCACGACACTGGGAGTGGCTCAATGCGCAAGCCGGCGGCGCCTCGGTCGCGCTGCGCAAGCTGGTCGACGAGGCCAGACGCGCCAGCGGCGACAAGGATCGCGAGCGGCAGGCGCGCGATGCAGCCTATCACTTCATGTCGACCATGGCCGGCAACCTGCCGCAGTTCGAGGAAGCCTCGCGCGCGCTGTTCGCGGATGACCGGCGGCGCTTCACCGGGCTGATCGCCGACTGGCCGACCGACATCCGCGATCACATCGTCAAGCTCGCCTACAGCGACCGCGCTTAAGGCGCGCGCAGCATTCACCCCCATCAACGGCCGAGCCGCGCATCGCGCGGCAACGGCTTCGCACGCCCTGATGAAAGGCAAATCCATGTCCGCACCCGCGCCTCTCTGGACGACATTTCTTCGCTTCCTCGCACCCTTGATGCTGAGCAACGCGCTGCAATCGCTGTTCGGCACCGTCAGCAACGTCTATCTCGGCCAGATGATCGGCATCGACGCGCTCGCCGCGGTCGCGGCCTTCTTCCCGGTGATGTTCTTCCTATTCGCCTTCGTCATGGGACTCAGCACCGGCGCCACCGTGCTGATCGGCCAGGCCTTTGGCGCGGGCGAGCACGGCCGGATCAAGCTGGTCGTCGGTACGACGCTTGCGATCGGCCTAATGCTCTCGGCAACGGTTGCACTCGCTGGCGGGATCTTCAGCCGGCCATTGATGGTCATGCTCGCGACGCCCGCAGATATCCTCGACCAAGCCAGCGCCTATGCCCGCATCATGCTGCTGACCATGCCGCTCGGCTTCGTCTTTCTGCTGATGACCGCGATGATCCGCGGCGTCGGTGACACCGTGACGCCGCTGCTCGCACTGGCGTTATCGACCGCGATCGGCCTGATCCTGACGCCGCTACTGATCCGCGGCACCTTCGGATTGCCGGCGGCGGGCATCACCAGTCCGGCATGGGCAGCTGCGATTGCCAACGCGCTGACGCTGATCGTGCTGGCCGCCTATCTGCTCCGGAAAAAGCACGCGCTGGCACCGGACGCTGCACTGCTGCGTCATCTGCGGCTCAATGGCGCCGTGCTGGGAAAAATCCTCGGTATCGGACTGCCGAGCGCAATTGGTATGGTGGTGATGGCGATTGCCGAGCTGGTGTTGCTTGGGCTCGTCAACGGCTTCGGCTCAAACGCCACGGCCGCGTACGGCGCCGTCAATCAGGTGATGGGCTACACCCAGTTCACGGCGATGTCGATTTCGATCGCGGTCTCGATCCTCGGTGCGCAGGCGATCGGCGGCGGCGACAGGGCGCGGCTCGACGGCATCGTGCGCACCGGACTTGCGTTCAACCTCGTGCTGACCGGCGGGCTGGTGGCGCTGATCTATCTCGTACCGCGCGCCGTGCTCGGCATCTTCATCACCGACGGCGCCGTGCTCGATCTGGCGAAGGAACTGCTTTACATCGCCTTGTGGAGCTCGGTGCCGTTTGGCCTCGCCACGGTGTTTTCCGGCGCCATGCGCGCCGCCGGTGTCGCCTTGACGCCGATGCTGCTGGCGATCTTCGCCATTGTCGCGATCGAGTTGCCGTCTGCAGTGATCCTGAGCCGCACGATCGGCCTTATGGGCGTATGGGCCGCCTATCCGATCGTGTTCTGCGCCATGCTCGTTTTGCAGATGGGCTATTACCTCGTGGTGTGGCGCAAGCAAACGATCCGGCGTCTGATCTGACGGAATCATCAAGGTATTATGATCATCATTAAACGGTGGACCTGTGGCGCCGCCTACGCCAAAATGGATGAAAATCGCCGCCAGGGAGATCGAATTTGACCCGCACAGCCCCGCAATTCCTGTTCGATTTCGGCAGCCCGAACGCCTATCTTAGCCATCTGGCGATCCCGGCGATCGAGCAACGCATCGGCGTCAAGTTCGAATATGTGCCGATCCTGCTCGGCGGCATCTTCAAGGCGACCAACAACAAGTCGCCGGCCGAGACGCTCGCCGGCATCAAGAACAAGCGCGAATTCCACGCGATCGAGACCGAGCGCTTCATCAAGCGCTTCAAGGTGCAGCCCTACGTCATGAATCCATTCTTCCCCGTCAACACGCTGAACCTGATGCGCGCTGCGATCGCGGCGCAGCTCGAGGGCGTGTTCGAGGCCTATGTCGAGGCGGCCTTCCACCACATGTGGCGCGAGCCGAAGAAGATGGACGATCCCGAGATCGCGGCGAAGGCGCTGGCGTCATCCGGCCTCGATGCGAAAAAGCTGTTCGCCCGCGCGCAGGAACCCGAGGTGAAGAGCAGACTGATCAAGAACACCGAAGAGGCGGTGGCGCGCGGCGCGTTCGGCTCGCCGACCTTCTTCGTCGGCAACGAGATGTTCTTCGGCAAGGAGCAACTGCGCGAGGTCGAGGAGATGGTGCTGGGGAAGTGATTTCCGTATAGCTTTGAAAGCTGGCAATCTCCTCTCGTCGTCCTGACGAAAGCCAGGACGACGGCAAAGAAGTAACAACAAGGACAATCCCATGCGTATCCTCGTGGTCGGCGCCGGCGCCATCGGCGGCTATTTTGGTGGCAGGCTGTTGCAGGCCGGCCGCGACGTCACCTTCCTGGTCCGGCCGCGCCGCGCCAGCGAGCTCGCGAGCGCCGGCCTCGTCATCAAGAGTCCAAATGGCGATGTGACGCTGAAGGACCCGCCGACCGTGCAAGCGGACAAGCTCGCGGAAAAATTCGACGTCGTGCTGCTCAGTTGCAAGGCGTTCGACCTCGACGACGCCATCAAGTCGTTCGCGGCCGCCGTCGGGCCGAACACCGCGATCATCCCCATGCTCAACGGCATGAAGCATCTCGACGTCCTCGACCAGAAATTCGGCGCCGGGCGCGTGCTGGGCGGGCTCTGCGCCATCGCCGCGACGCTGAACGACAAGCGCGAGGTGGTGCAGCTGCAGCCGATGCAATCGATCAATTACGGCGAGCGCGACGGCAAGCTGTCGGACCGCGTCAAGGCAATCGACGAGGCCTTCAGGAGCGGCATCAATGGCGCCTCCGCCAGCCAGAACATTATGCAGGACATGTGGGAGAAGTGGGTGTTCCTCTCGACGCTCGCGGCATCCACCAGCCTGATGCGCACCTCCGTCGGCAACATCCTCGCCGCCCCGGGCGGCAGGGACTTTCTGCTCGGCATGTTGGACGAGACCAGCGCGATCGCCGCGGCGTCGGGCTACGCACCGGGCGGACCATTCTTCGAGCGGGTGAAGGGCAATCTGACCACCGAGGGCTCGCCGATGACGGCATCCATGTTCCGCGACATCAAGGCGGGCCTGCCGGTCGAAGCCGATCACGTCATCGGCGATCTCATCGCACGCGGCGATGCTGCCAAGGTGCCGGTGCCGAAGCTGCGCATCGCCTATACGCATCTGAAGGCGTATGAGAAGCAGCTGGCGGGGTAGGGGCAGCTACACTCTCAGCTGTCGTCCCGGACAATCGAGCGATAGCGAGCGCTGATCCGGGACCCATAACCACAGGACGTGATTGTGGGCAGGCTGGTCACCACGAGTCTTCGCCAAATACAATCCTGTGGTTATGGGTCCCGGATCTACGCGCGCTTGAGGCGCGCTTGTCCGGGACGACAGTGGAGATTGCGGCGACGCCCAGCGCTATTTGAAATACGCAAGATAGTGCGAGACGGCGGTGATTTCCTCATCGCTCATGTGATAGGCGACATCGGCCATCGCGGCGACGCCGCTGCCGACGCGCTGGCCCGCTTTATAGTCGTGCAGCGCCTTGACCAGATATTCCTCGCGTTGACCCGCGAGCCGCGCAACCGCCTTGGTGCCGGCATAGCTGTCCGTGTGGCATGAGGCGCAACGGCGGCCGGCAGCTACCTGCGCGCCCTTTTTCGACAGGTCCGGATCCCCGTCCTCCGGTCCCTTCGGCGGCGTCAGCTGCGAGAAATAGGCGCCGAAATTGCGGATGTCCTCGTTGTTGATCTCCTCGACGATCGGCTGCATCTGGTCGTTCTTGCGCGAGCCGGCACGGAAGAACACCAGTTGCCATTGCAGGAATTGATCGGGCTGACCGGCCAGCGAGGGAATGTTCTCGGTCTGCGAGATGCCGTTCTCGCCGTGACAGCCGGCGCAGGCCGCCGCCTTCTCCTTGATCGCGGAATTATCGGCGGCGCTTACGGAAAGGGCGCCGAGCGTCAGGAGCGCAACCGCGCTGATTGCGTGCGAGATGAACTTCCGGCGCATGATGGGAATTCCGATCTGTCAAGTTCGTCATTCGGGGGCACAAGCCCGGAATCCATAACCCCCGCTCGCGGGTATGGGTTCCGGACTTGCGCGCAAGTCGCGCGCAATCCGGAACGACGGCATGGGACTTTGAGAATGAAAGAGGCTGCGACCGTCGCCCGGTCGCAGCCTTCCGTTACGTCGCGCTACTTCTTGCTGTAGCTGATGCGGTAGATCGCACCGGCCCAGTCGTCGGCGACGAGGATCGAGCCGTCCTTGGCGAGAACGATGTCGGCGGGACGGCCGAGATAGCCCTGGTCGCCCTCAAGCCAGCCGGAGGCGAAGATCTCCTGCTTGGGGTTCTTGCCGTCGGGCCCGACGATCACGCGCACGATGCGCGCGCCCTGATACTTGTGGCGATTCCAGGAACCGTGCTCGGCGATCAGGATGTTGTTCTTGTATTCGGCGGGGAATTGGTCGCCGGTGTAGAACTTCATGCCGAGCGGAGCGACATGCGCGCCGAGATTCAGCACCGGCGGCGTGAACTCGGAGCACTTGTGGCCCTTCGCGAACTTGTCATCGGGCAGATTACCCTGGTGGCAATAGGGATAGCCGAAATGCTCGCCGATCTTGTTGATCATGTTCAGCTTGTCTGAGGGCAGATCATCGCTGATCCAGTCGCGGGCATTCTCGGTGAACCAGTACTTGCCGGTGCGCGGATCGACATCGCCGCCGACGGAGTTGCGGACGCCGAGCGCCCAGATCTCGGCATTGCCGGTCTTGGGATCGACGCGCCGGATCTGCGCGACGCTGGTCGGCGGCATGCCGATATTGAAGGGCGGCCCGAACGGCAGGAAGAACCAGCCATCCTTGTCGACCGAGATGTATTTCCAGCCATGCGCGGCATAGGACGGCATGTCGTCGTAGACGACCTTGCCGTCGCCGAGCTTGTCGAGATTGGCTTCGGCGTCGTCGTAGCGGATCAGCTTGTCGACGGCGATGACGTAGAGCGCGCCGTCCTTGAAGGCGAGACCGGTGGGCATGTTCAGCCCCTTGAGGACGGTCTTGACCTCCCTCTTTCCGTTGTTGTCCTTGATGGCATAGACGTTGCCGAGGCCGAACGAGCCGACGAACAGCGTGCCCTTGTCACCCCAGGCCATTTGCCGCGCGGCCAGCACGCCGGGGGCGTAGACCTCGACTTTGAAGCCCGGCGGCAGCTTGATCTTCTTCATCATCGCCGCGAGCTCGGCCTCCGACGCGCCAGTCGGCGGACCCGATGGCGGCGCCAAGCCCTTCTGCGCCTCGGTCTCGTCGCCGAGGAACCAGTCGTCCGGCGGATGGGTCCAGAACTCCTTGGTGCCGGATTCGTATTTCTTCAGCGCGCGGTTCTTGTCCTGCTGTTGCGCGTTGCCAGCGCTGGTGCCGGCAAGAAGGGCAACCGCTGCAAGCGCCAGAACGGATCGAAAGACGGATTGATGGAATTTCATCGCGTCACTCCCCTAAGGCAGCCGTCAAGGCTGCACGTTATCTTATTTTGCTAGTCGAGAGGCGAAGTTTTGGGTCGGTCAGGACGACAGACGCAAAAAGGTTAGCACATCTGCGAACGGTGAGAAGCGCGCCGCGTGCAACGCGATTGCGCTCCGAGAAAATTGAGACGGAACGTCAATGCGCAGCGAACGGCGCGACGACAACGCTCTCGCTGCAGCGCGGAATCAAGTTGGCGCGCGGATCGTTTGCAGGCGGCTCGAGGGGTGGGACCAACAAAAAATGCGAAAACAACCCCATGCACAGTAGAACGGCTCGGGCCGGGTTGTTCTCGGTGACACCGGACAGACATTTGAAGCGTCGAGCAAAATAGCAATCGCGACGCTTACGAGACGACGGGGTAGGGTCCGTCGTCGAACACCGTGTCATGATAGCCTTTCGATCCGATCTCGCGCGCCAGCGCGCTGCGAAAATCGCGGTCACCATGCAGGCTGCGCAGCACATGCGCGAAGTCGAATTCGGGCCGCCAGCCCAGCTCGCGCCGCGCCCGTTCGTTGACATAGACGCGGTCGATCGCAGGGAAGAGGCGCCAGCCGCGCGCCGCATAGAGCTGCGCACATTCCGGATAGAGCTCGCGCACGACATTGGCGGCATCGCGCGCGAGCGCGGCGAGATGGCGTTGCTCGAACGGGCTCGTGGCCGAGACGATGTAGCGGGCGAACCCGATTCTGGGCGCGCGCTCGGCGGCGAGCAGGTGGGCGCTCACCGCATCCGCGATATCCAGCCGGCGATAGAGCAGCTCGTTGGCCTGCGCGTTCTCGGTTGTGTAAGCCGACCGCATCGCCGGATCGTCATCGGCTTCCGGAAAGAAGCGCGAGGTCCGCAAGATGACGACCGGCAGGGTACGCTCGCGAAAGAACAGCTCGCAGAGGTTCTCGGCCATCAGCTTGGTCGTGCCGTAGATGTTCTTCGGCACCGGCGGCAGGTCCTCGCTGACCCAGACGACAGCTTGTCCCGCCTCCGGCCTGAGCTGCGAGCCGAACGCGCTGGTGGTGCTGGTGAAGACGAAGCTCTTCACGCCGGCGGCCGCGGCCGCCTCGAGCAGGTTGAGCGTGCCGGTGACGTTGGTGTCGACGAAATCCTGCTTGCCGTGGGTCGCCACATGCGGCTTGTGCAGCGTCGCGGTGTGGATCACGGCAGTGACGCCGTCCATCTGGCGCCGGACGAAGGCTGGGTCGACGATCGAGCCGACGGCATCGGTGAAGGGCGAGGGCTTCAGATCAAGCCCGCACACGGGCGAACCGCGCGCGCGGAGTGTCCGGAGGATCGCCTCCCCGAGATGACCGGCGCTGCCCGTGACCAGAATTGTCATGCGAAACCCAATACAGCCGCCAGCGGCGTGGAAAACCACGGCCCGACCCGGTTTGGCTGGATGCTCTGGGAAAAATTGGAGCGGGCGAAGGGGCTCGAACCCTCGACCCCGACCTTGGCAAGGTCGTGCTCTACCACTGAGCTACACCCGCATCCTGTGTCGGTCGCGTGACGCGCCGGCAACGGCTGTCGTATGCCAAAAGCGGGAGGGGAATGCAACAGCTACCGGCGGCATAGATTCGCAATCGGGAGCCCCATATGGACCCTGAATGCGACCAAATCGCCCGAAAATGCCCCGGAACCGGCGAATCGACCGCAATGGATTGAAATTCGGCCGTCCCGGCCCAATTTAGGAGCCGACGACGCGCATCTACATCGGCGACGTGCTAAACAGCCGCCATTCCAGACATGACGAGGGGATCCCGTGACGATCATCGACCAGGGTAACGGAGCGGCGGGCCCGGCCGGCGCCGATCTGATCAAAGACACCACCACCCAGACCTTCGTGAAGGACGTCATCGAGGAATCGAAGCGCCAGCCGGTGCTGATCGATTTCTGGGCGGAGTGGTGCGGCCCCTGCAAGCAGCTCACCCCGGTCCTGGAAAAGGCGGTCAAGGCGGCCAAGGGCAAGGTCAAGCTGGTCAAGATGAACATCGACCAGCACCCGGCGATTCCGGGCCAGATGGGCATCCAATCGATCCCGGCCGTGATCGCCTTCGTCAACGGCCAGCCGGCCGACGGCTTCATGGGCGCGGTGCCCGAAAGCCAGCTCAACGCCTTCATCGAAAAGCTGACCAAGGGCGTGACCGCGCCGGGCGAGGTCAACGTCGCCGAGATCGTGCAGGAGGCCGAGGCCGTGCTCGCCGAGGGCGACACGGCTGCGGCAGCGCAGATCTATGCCGAGGCGCTCCAGCATGATTCGACCAACATCGCGGCGCTTGCGGGCCTTGCGAAGTGCTACGCGGTGTCCGGCGCGATGGAGCAGGCCAAGCAGACGCTGGCCATGGTGCCGGAATCCAAGCGCAACGATCCCGCTGTGAAAGCCGTGCAGACCACGATCGACCTCGCCGAGCAGGCGGAAGCGCTGGGGCCGGTGGCCGAGCTGGAACAGAAAGTCGCCGCAAACCCGCGCGATCATCAGGCACGATTCGATCTCGCCACCGCGCTCAATGCGCAAGGCAACCGCACGGCCGCCACCGAGCAGTTGCTCGAGATCATCAAGCGCGACCGCAAGTGGAACGACGACGGCGCCCGCAAGCAGCTGGTGCAGTTCTTCGAGGCCTGGGGCGGCACGGATGATGCAACCGTCGAGGGACGCAAGCGTTTGTCGACGATCCTGTTTTCGTAGGGCGTGCTGGCAACGCCAGGGGGACCGGGCAGATGCCGATCAACATCGAATATCGCGGGCCCGCCGACCTTCCGGAGATCATTCCGGTATTTCCGCTCCCCGGCGCGTTGCTGCTGCCCCGCGGCCAGATGCCGCTGAACATCTTCGAGCCGCGCTACCTTTCGATGGTCGACGATGCCTTCCGTGACGGCCATCGCCTGATCGGCATGATCCAGCCCGATGTGGCGCACTCGCCGAAGGATTCCGACAAGCCGGCGCTGTTCCGCGTCGGCTGCGTCGGGCGCATCACCCAGCTCGCAGAATCCGGCGATGGCCGCTACATCCTCGAGCTCACGGGCGTCTCGCGCTTCAAGGTGGTCGAGGAGCTCGACGTGCTGACCGCCTACCGGCAGTGCAAGGTGGATTTCTTCGCCTTCGTCGACGATTTCACCGCGCGCATGGGCGAGGACCAGGTCGATCGCGAAGCGCTGCTGGCGGTGCTGGCGGACTTCCTGAGGGCCAACAACCTCAAGGTCGATTGGGAGGGCGTCGAGAGCGCCCCCAACGAGGCGCTGGTCAACGCGCTGGCAATGATGTCGCCCTATGGACCCGCGGAGAAGCAGGCCATGCTGGAGGCGCCCGACTTGAAGACCCGCGCCGAGATCCTGATCGCGGTCACCGAGATGGACCTCGCCAAGAAGCGCACCAGCGGCGATCCACCGCTGCAGTGACGGCCTGAATCCTCACGCAGCGCGGATGGCCACTCCGGAATCTTTCCGCAGCATTTTGGCGATGTCGGATGCAGGCATGGGCCGGCTGAAATAGTAGCCTTGCGTTTCGGCGCACCCCTCTTCACGGAGGATATCCAGCTGCTCCTTCGTTTCGACGCCTTCGGCGGTCGTCGTCTTGCCGAGGCTGACGGCGAAACGAACCACTGCTCGCGCGAGATGGTGCGCCTCTGTCCTCGCGCTGGATAGTTCGCCCACGAAACTGCGGTCGATCTTGACCTTGTCGAACGGGAATCTTTGCAGAAAACTCAGCGACGAATAGCCGGTGCCGAAATCGTCCAGGGCGATTCGTACGCCGAGCTCGCGCAGCTGAGCGAGGACCGCAAAAACAGCGTCGCTGTCATGCATGATCACGGTCTCGGTGACCTCGAGCTCGAGCCTGTGCGGCGCAATTCCTGAACTCGCCAGCGCGCCGACAACGACCGGAACAAGCTCCGTGCTCCTGAATTGAGCGGGAGACAGGTTGACTGCGATCCTGACATAGGCAGGCCATTTGGCAGCTTCCGCGCAGGCGGTCCGCAAGACCCATTCTCCCAGCGGCACGATCAAGCCGGTTTCCTCCGCAAGCGGAATGAATTCGCTCGGCAGGACCAGGCCTCGCTGCGGGTGATGCCAGCGTAGCAAGGCCTCGAAGCCGATGGTCTTGCCGGTGGCAGTGCCGACGAACGGCTGGTAGTGAAGCTCGAATTGACGGCCGGCAAGCGCATCCCGCATGTCGCGCTCCAGATTGCGTCGCGCATGCATGAGCTCGTCGAGTTCCGGCTCGAAGAAACGAAATGCTCCGCGTCCGCCACTCTTGGCCGAGTAGAGCGCGAGATCCGCGCTCTTCATGATCACGTCGGAATCGTTGCCATCGCGCGGCGCGATGGCAATGCCGATGCTGGTGCCCACCGTGACCCGGTGATCGCCGAGATCGAAGGGTTCGCAAAGCGCCTTTCTGATGTTCTCGGCAAGAGCGGCGGCCTCCACGGCCGGGTTGGTCACGTAGTCGATCACCGCGAACTCGTCGCCGCCCAGTCGGGCAATCAACGCCGTTTCCGTGGTGCATTCGCGCAGACGCGCAGCGACGGCGCGCAGCAGGGAATCGCCCGCCGGATGTCCAAGCGTGTCGTTGACTTCCTTGAAGCGATCGAGGTCGAGCATGAGCACGGCCGGATCGAGGCCGCCGTTGCGCGTAACCGCAATGGCATGCTCCATCCGTTCCCTGAGCAGCACGCGATTTGGCAGATCGGTCAGCGCGTCGTGCTGCGCCATATGTGTGATCTTGGCCTCGGACCGGCGTTGCTCGGTCACATCGAGATGCGTGGCCACCCATCCGCCACCGGCCATCGGCTGCCGCGTCACGCGGATCAGCCGACCATCCGCAAACTCGTCGATCCTGCTCGAGACTGCATCGAACGGCAGGGCCGCCAATTTCGAGATGAATTGCTCGGCAGCACCCTCGCTGGAATCGCCCTTGAGGATTCCCTTCACAATACGATGCCTGATGATGTCGGTGTGCAATGTCCCCGTCCGCAGCAGTTCCGGCGGCAACCGATACAGTCGGGCATAACGCTCGTTGCAGACGACAAGCCGCTTTTCGGCATCGAACATGCAAAGGCCCTCGACCATGTGGTTGATCGCCGTGTCCAGCCGGACCGTCTGGTCCTGCAGTTCCTGCTGCGAGTCTTCGAGCTGCTGCCGGGCGTCCGAAAGCTGGCTGATGATCTCCTCGAACTTGGCGGTTCTGCTTGCCAGGCGACGATCGGCCAGCACGCCGATCAGGCTCATGCCCAGCACAGATAGCGCCACACCGGCGATAGCAAGCGCGAGCACAGCCGGAGAAAGCGACAGGGCGCCCGTCGCACGCGTTGGATCCGGCGTGATCTGCACGGCGCCCATGGCCGTGAAGTGGTGCGATACGATGGCGAGTGTCAGCAGGACCGCCGCTGCGAGCGTACCCCGGTAGTTCTGATACCTGATCGCGACGGCCAGGGCGGCATAGCCGAGGCACATGCCCAGAATGATCGAGACGAAGACGAGGTCCAGCGACCAGGCGACGCGACCCGGCACTTCGAGTGCCCACATTCCGAGATAATGCATGCTGGCAATGCCGCCGCCGATGATGACGCCGCCGGCCGCCGCGCGCCACCGGCCGGAATCGCCGACCGCAACGCCGAAGCCCCCCGAGGTCAGAAGCATTGCCGTCGCAAGCGAAAGTGCCGTCAGCACGATTCCGTAGCCGGTGGTAACGCCGGGCTCGTAGGCGAGCATGGCGACGAAATGCGTCGCCCAGATTCCGTATCCGATGGCGGCGCCGGCAATCGCGATCCAGATCAGCCGCGTTCTTGCGCGCGCCGCGATCGCACGATGGAAGATACTGACTGCAACAATGCTCGCGACGAAGCAGACCAGGCCAGCGAGCACGACGAGCCGAAAATCATGCTCGACGGTAAGGCAAGACAAAACGCGGAACATCCAATATCGCTCCATCGCCAATAGTGTCGATGGTGGTCGGGCTAAACGTCGTTCGCGTTAATTTTGTGCAACGCCTGATTGCATGCTTACCAGCGCGTTAATGCGTCCGCCGCAATTCGATGGTGCCGAGCATTGCGCATGCGTCCTACCGCAATCGCGCCCAAGCTGAGGGAGCAACACGTGCGACGATGGCAAGGTAATCCTAGAGGCGATTGCGAATGTGCTTGCGTCCGGTGAACATCGCGCGGATCAGGTTCTCGCGCTGGAGAATCCCCATCAGCAGCACGCCGAGCACGTGCAGCACGACCAGGACGATGACCGCGTCCGACGAATAGTGGTGGGTATCCTCGACCCACCAGACGCCGAAAAAGGTGACGGTCACCGACATCGCGCCCGTGATCGTCGACACCGCCAGCGAGACCAGCAGCGCCACCAGCATCAAGGTGCCGGCGGGGTTGAGCCCGATATAGCGACCCGTGATGCCGCGGCGCAGATTCCAGAGATAGTGTGGTGCGGCGCGCAGCCTGACGCCGACCATCCGGAAGCGCGAATAGCGGCTTCCCATCAAGCCCCAGAGCAGACGAAAGACGAGGAGGCCGATGACCGCATAGCCAACGATGCGGTGAAGGCCGTGATAGACGGTCGGCGTGAACCACGCCATCAGAACTGAGATCGCAAGAAGCCAGTGCCAGAGGCGCAGCGGGAGATCCCAGACCGCGACCGTCCGCGAAACGATTCGATTCGCGGGGGTCCTGTCGGACGCCCCGCGCGTTTGTCGCGCCGCTTCTTCCATCAAGCCCGTTTCGCTTTGGGGCTCACTTGCCGCAGTTTACTTGCTCAGCTTACTTGGCAATCGTGTGCTTCAGGCTGAGGTCTTCGGGGCTGTAGAACAGCTCGTAGAGCTTGCCTTCCTTGACGCCGTAGACCTCATAGCACGAGCCTTCGATCTTGGAGCGCCGCACCTCGTAGCCCAGCGCCTTGGCCTTGGCTTCGGCTTCGCTGGCCGGCTTCCACGACGCCTTGTCGAGCTTGGTGCAGTCCTTGAAACCGTCGGCCATGGCCGCCGATCCCATACCAATCCCGATCGTCAGCGCAATGGCAACAACACGAATGACCTTCACGAACGTCTCCTTCTCTGTGCGCTGTGTGCTCAGCGCGAAGCGCAGCCGAAGGAAGCAAAGGTGAAGGTGAAGTCAATCCGGTTCGGGGGTGACCAATCTTAGATTCATTCTAACGGTCGTCAAAAGATCAGCGCTCTCCGTATGCGGCGCGCGCATTTGAAGCGCCGCTGCGGCCTTACGCCTCACGGGCCGGATGAACTGCTGGCCTCGCCAGTTGCGCTAGGCCGCGCTCCGCATTCCCGGATCGTTGCGCTGCAGCCAGTCCGTCCAGCGGAGACGTCCGCGCACACCCTGGCTGACGACAAAGCCCATGCCACGCGCCTTCGCCTCGGACAGGCCGATCGGCAGGATTTTCCGATGCAGTCTCCTTGCATCCTGGTATTGGCGGGCGAAGGCAACGAGATCGAGATCTTCGGGGCCGCCGATCTCCGCACGCACGCCGCGCTGCCCGTCGAACGCGCAAGTCAGAACGTGATCGGCGACATCCGACGTATCGACAGGATTGAACAGCGTCGTTGGCACCGGCCACACCGGAAGCCAGGCGAGGCTCGAGAGCAACCTGTCGAGCAGGTAATAGAACGGCATCGCGCGAACGATGGACCAGGACAGAGCTGACGCACGCACCAGCCGTTCGCCGGCGAGCTTGACCCGCGCGTAGGGCAGGGTCGCCTGGTCGAGACCGACGATCGAGACATGCAGGACGTGCTGCACCTCGGCGGCCCCGCAGAGCGACAGCAACCGCTCCGTTCCCTCGACGTCCACTGCGGAGGGCGATCTGAAGAAATCGATCGGACGAATGCCGCCGCGCCGCGCGATCGGCGAACAGGTCGCCGCATTGATGACCGTATCGACGTCATGCAGCGCTTCCCGCAACCCTGCGCCTGTGGCGAGATCGCCTGCAGCCCACTCGACGCCCGATCGCATGCCCGGCGATCGCGCAAACACCCGGACGCGACGTCCGTCGCGAACCAGGCGATCGACGATATCCCTGCCGAGATGACCTGTGCCTCCGGTGACGAGTGTCAGCGCCATGCGAGGCTCCGTCTCGGTGCGCGATGTTCGAGATTGCTCCTGACCGCTTCGACATGATTGACGGAGCCGAGCAACGCCGCCTGTTCGGCGGTCTCCGCGGCGAGACCGACCGCCGCGTCGCAAGTTGCGGACAGGTTGAGCAGTCGCTTGGCGGCACGGATCGCACCGGGGCTGCGGCCTGCAATGTCACGCGCCGTTACCAGCGCGGCGGCCACGGGGTCATCGACGAGTCGCGTCGCAAAGCCATAGGCAAGCGCTTCGTCGGCCGAAAAAACGCGCCCGGTATAGGTCAGCTCACGCACCACATCCTCGCGCGCGAGATGACGCATCAATTGCGTGCGGCACATATCAGGCACCAGCCCCCATTTCGTCTCGATGACCGCGAGCTTCGTATCGGGTGCGAGATAGCGCATGTCGGCACCGAGCGCGAGCTGGAAGCTGCCGCCGAAGGCAACGCCGTGCACCGCTGCAACCACGGGCACCGGCAGCTCGCGCCAGAGCCAGACGAGGCGCTGGGCATAGTTCGCGATGCCGTGGGTTCGCCGCGTCAGGTCCACGGACGGGAGCAACGGTTCGCCCTTCGCCGTGGCGAGAAGGCGGTCCAGATCGAGGCCTGCGCAGAATGCGCGCCCTTCGCCGGAGAGAACGACGGCGCGGATGTCCTTGCGCGCACCAAGCTGCGTACCGGCCTCGATGACCGCCTTGAACATCGCGGGGTCGAGCGCATTCATCTTGTCCGGACGGTTCAGCCGAACATGGGCCACGCCATCGTCGATGGTCAGACGGACACGATCGGTCATCGTGTTTCTCCTTTGGCCTGCATCGGCAGGTTCAGTATCCGGCGACCGCCAGCGCGACCACGGTGGCGAGAGCCTTCCAGCCAAAGCCGCGGCCGCGCGACCACCAGGCGTTGGCGACGGCCGCAAAGCCGTAGACGGCGACGATCGTCGCCACGATCCAGTGCCGCGCGCTGTCCGATCCCAACATTGGTGCCGCAAGCAGGAGCACGCCGCCGCCGATCCAGGCTACCGTACCGGCCTGCCAGACCAACCGGATCAGCGTGCGCAGGCTTTCCGGGGTGATGGTCGCTTTGGCGAACACCTTGGTTTCGCCCAGCACGCCATGGATCAGGGCAACCACGATTCCTGCGGCGCCGGCACATTGCAGCAGCAGATCACGCATCAGCAGACCCTCGCCTCTTTCGTCCATACAGTACTGTATGGAAAGGTAGGCGCTGGCCTGCCGCCTGTCAATACACTAGTGTATGGTCAGGCCCTGGGAACCCGACATGACCGAACAGCTCTCCGCCGACGACTGGATCAAGGAAGGTCTCAAGGCGCTCGCCAGGAGTGGCTTCACCGCGCTCAAGGCCGACCCGCTGGCAAAAGCCATGGGCGTGTCGCGCGGCAGCTTCTATTGGCATTTCGCCGATCTCGCAGCATTCCAGGCCGCCGTGCTGAAGCGCTGGCGCGAGATCGCGGCGGAGCAGATCATTGCCGACGTCGAGTCCGCCAGCGACGAGCCATTGAAGGCGTTGCTGCGCAGGTCGTTCGGCGCGCGGCTCGACCTCGAACGCGCCGTGCGCAATTGGGCGGCCTTCGATGCGGCGGCGCAAGGGGCAGTGCGCGCGATCGACCGCCGCAGGCTCGACTATATCGAAGGGCTGCTGGAAAAACGCGGGCTCACCCCGGCAACCGCGCAGGCCCGGGCCCAGATCCTGTACTGGACATTTCTCGGCTTTGCCCTGTCGGGCACGCCGGTGCCGGCAGCACGGCTCCAGGCCCTGCTCGACGAGGTCTTAACGATGGTCTCCGCGTAGATTCTTATTTTGACGCGTTTTCGTTCCGCGAACCGGTACCCACTTCGCTGGAAAACGCTTTGGCAGCCGCGATGGGCGGATGCGAATTTCTGTGCTAGAGGCAGCCGACTGCCGGAGACCATCAATGAACGCGCCCACCGAACGTCCCGAAGCCAGCGTCGATCCGAAACTGCTGGAGATTCTGGTCTGCCCGCTGACCAAGGGCCCGCTGGAGTTCGACGCCGCGCGGCAGGAGCTGATCTCGCGCAGCGCCAAGCTCGCTTATCCGATCCGCGACGGCATCCCGATCATGCTGCCGGAAGAGGCGCGCAAGATCGATTGACGTTTTGTAGCCCGTTCGTCCTTTGGAGCGATGCCCACGCCACACCCTGTCGTCCCGGCGAAAGCCGGGACCCATAACCACAGGGGGAGGTTTGGCGCGATGCTGGTAACCCCGAGCCTTCGCAAAACGATTGCTGCGGCGTATGGGTCCCGGATCTGCGCGCGCTTGAGAGCGCGCTTGTCCGGGACGACGAGGAGAGTTAAGGACAGCAGCGAGACCTACAACGCTTCGCCCTTCAACAACCGCGGCACTTCGCCCGTGAGGCCGGCCGCCTGGCGGATGAAGAGATTCTTCAGCGGCGGTGCGCGGTCGACGAGCCCGAGGCCGATGTCGCGCACCGTGCGCAGCAGCGTCGACTGGTTGGAGAACAGGAAGTTCAGCGAGTTGGTGGCAACGCCCATCGCCATGGTGTCGAACCGGCGCCAGCGCTGGTAACGGTCCAGCACGTCGGCGCCACCGAGATCCATGCCGAGCCGCGCGGCATCGACGACGACCTCGGCCAGCGCGGCGACATCCTTCAGTCCCATGTTGAGGCCCTGGCCCGCGATCGGATGGATGACATGGGCGGCATCGCCGACCAGCGCCAGGCGCTCGGCGATGAAGGAGCGCGCGACGAAATAGGACAGTGGGAATGCGCGCGGCTTGTCGAGCGCCTTGACCTCGCCGAGATGCAGACCAAAGCGCTGCTCGAGCTCAGCGTGGAACTCCTCTTCACTGAGCGCGATGATGCGCGCGGCCTCGCTGCGGCGCTCGGTCCACACCAGTGACGACCGCTTGCCGGATAGCGGCAGAATCGCGAATGGGCCGGCGGGCAGAAAGTGCTCTTCGGCGCGGCCCTCGTGATCGCGTTCGTGACCGACGGTGACGACGATGCCGGACTGGTCATACTCCCAGCCGTGGGTGGCGATGCCGGCGCGCTCACGCAGCTTGGATCTGGCGCCATCGGCGGCGACCAGCAGGCTCGCCGCGATCACGCTGCCATCGCCGAGCGTCACATCGATGCCTTCGGACCGCGCGTCATAGGAGGCCACCGTGGTGGCGCGGAGATCGATGCCCTCGGCCTCGGCGCGCGCCACCAGCGCATCGATCAGGCGGCGGTTCTCGACCATATGGGCGAAGGGCTCGCCCGGCGCGACATCGCCGGCGAAATTCAGGAACACCGGCCGCGTAGCGTCCTCCAGCTTGGAATCGGTAACGACCATGTCCAGGATCGGCTGCGCCTCGCCCCGGACATCGTCCCAGGCGTCGATCGCCTCGAACAGGCGGCGGCAGGCGGCCACGATCGCGGTGGCGCGCGGATCGCGGCTCGGACGCATGCTGAGCGCGGGATCGGCCACGATGACGGGAATCTCGGGCCCGAGCCCCTGGCGCAGCGCCAGCGCCAGCGCCAGCCCTGCAAACGCGCCGCCGCCAATGACAATGCTACCCTGTACCGACATACCCGACTTTCCCGGCCAATTCCTGGTCTTGCTAGCAGACTTGAGGTGGGCGAAACAGTGCGGTGAAACAAGGGCGGAACGGCCCGAATGTCATTCCGGAGCTTCAATCCGGAAATGACGGCAAGAAAGCTCACGCATGTCCAAAAGCCTGATTGACCTCATTTCGATCCTCGACCTCGAACAGCTCGAGGTGAACCTGTTCCGCGGCAACAGCCCGAAGACGAGCTGGCAGCGGGTGTTCGGCGGCCAGGTGATCGGGCAGGCGATGGTGGCGGCCTGCCGCACCGTCGAGGGCCGGCTGCCGCATTCGCTGCATTGCTATTTCATCCTGCCGGGCGACCCGCAGATCCCGATCATCTACCAGGTCGAGCGCCTGCGCGACGGCAAGAGCTATTCGACGCGCCGCGTCACCGCGATCCAGCACGGCAACGCGATCTTCTCGATCATGGTGTCGTTCCATGCCGAGGAGGAGAGCGCGTTCGACCACCAGGACAAGATGCCCGACGTCCCGCCGCCGGAAAAGCTCACGGCGGAGGAGGTGGCGAAGCAGCCGATGTTCAAGGAGATGCCGGAGTTCATCCGCCGCTACTACGAATCCGATCGTCCGATCGAGCTGCGTCCGGTCGAGCTCGGCCGCTATTTCGGCCAGAAGATCGAGGACGGCCGCATTCACGTCTGGATCAGGACCGCTGCGAAACTGCCGGACGATCCGGCGCTGCACATGTGCGCGCTCGCCTATGCCTCGGACTTCTCGCTGCTGGACGCGATCATGGCGCGCTATGGCCGCACGCTGTTCGACAAGCGCATGATGCCGGCGAGCCTCGACCATGCGATGTGGTTTCACCGCCCGTTCCGCGCCGACGAATGGCTGCTCTACGCCCAGGATTCGCCGAGCGCACAATCGGGCCGCGGACTGACCCGCGGCTCGATCTTCAAGCCCGACGGCACGCTGGTCGCCTCCGTCGCGCAGGAAGGCTCCGTGCGCGAGCGGAGGGCGTGATCGCTTAGAGCGAGCCGCGCGGAGCGAGTTCGGTCTGCGACGCAAACCAGTTCATGATCCAGCGATACACCCACGGGATCGGGATGATGAAGCTGCACAGGATCGCGGCCACGATTCCGCGCCACAAGATCTCAAGTCCGCTGCCCTTGAACACGATTTCGCGCCGTGTGCCTTCGACGCTGCGGCAGAACCAGCGCATCTGCGCCGCGGCGACCCAGGCCCAGCCGATGATGGTGATGATCGAGATCGCGAACAGCAGGCTCCAGCCGATATAGGCCCAGATCGAGCCGGTGAAGCTCAGGCCCAGCGGCTGCCCGTTGGAGGCGAGGTTCGCGACCATCCATTTGATCAGCAGCCAGTAGAGGACGATCTGCACGATGAACAGCAGGTTGCTGAGCAGCTGGCTTCCGATGAACGAGATGGCGATCGCCAGGACGATGAAGCCGAAATACCAGGGCACCAACGTCATCGCATTGCCGGTGAAGCTGAGATTCGGACGAGCCGGGACCTTCACGCAGGAGACGATCCATTGCGTGTACCAGACGAACACCCACGGCGCCGGCAGAACGAAAATCATTCCGATCAGCAAGACGATGCTGCGCCAGGTGAACTCGAGGACGCCGAAATCGACCGCCAGCGATCCTCCACCTGCGCCACCATAGCCGCCGGCGCCGGCGCCAGCATATCCACCGCCGCCCATCATCGGCGGTCCGCCGGCCGGCATCATCGGCGGCGCGCCGCCGCCTCCGATCAAGCCGGGGATTTCGGCGGCCTTCTGCCAGCCGGCCATGCCTTCGGTCCACACCAGCGTGTCCGGGCGCACGACGCCTTGGGCGATGAGATCGCGGAACTGCCCTTCCGCAAAGGGCCCCTGCTGCTTGCCCTCGGATGCGTAGAACCAACTCGCCATGATGCGTCCCCCCAAAATACTTATGTACCGCCCTGGACCGGCAGGTTCACCCGATCCATGCCGAAAATGCATTGTGAAGGATGGACGGCTGCTCTGTACAGAGGCGGCCGTTCACATGGCCAAACTGTTTTTCCGCTTCAATCTGCAACTTTTTTGTGCCATTTGCCCGGAAAGATGCCAGATTGACGCAGCGCCGGGGACATACGGCGCGGCGCATCCCGGGGAATAGGCCTGCCATGAAACTCGTCGTCGCGATCATCAAACCCTTCAAGCTCGATGAGGTCCGCCAGGCCCTGACGGCGATCGGCGTCCACGGCATGACCGTGACCGAGGTGAAGGGCTATGGCCGCCAGAAGGGCCACACCGAGATTTATCGCGGCGCCGAATATGTCGTGAACTTCCTGCCGAAGCTGCGCATCGAGATCGCGGTCGCGTCCGACGTTGCCGACAAGGCGGTCAGCGTGATCACCGCGACCGCGCGCACCGGCCAGATCGGTGACGGCAAGATCTTTGTCACGCCGATCGACCACGCGCTGCGTATCCGCACCGGCGAAACCGACAGCGACGCGCTCTAGAGTTTTGTTTTGACGCGTTGCCTTGACGCGAACCGGTATCCGCTTCGCGCGAAAACGCTCTGATACATCTTCTTCGATCGCACCGGGCAACGACGCCACAGCGTGCGACGCCAGTTAATGCCGGGGGGAACGACATGGCGGGATATTTGCGCCGCGCAGCTGCTATGGCTGCGCCGATCGGATTTGCGTCTGCCATTGCCTCGCCGGCGCACGCCGCAGGCTCCGAGATCAATACCGCCGACACCGCCTGGATGATCGTCGCCACCGCGCTGGTGCTGATGATGACGATCCCCGGACTTGCGCTGTTCTACTCCGGCATGGTGCGCAAGAAGAACGTGCTTGCCACCATGGCGCAGAGCCTCGCCGCGGTGACGCTGATTTCGATTCTCTGGGTCGCGTTCGGTTATTCGCTGTGCTTCGTCGGCGACGGCCCGTGGATCGGCACGCTCGACCGCTGGTTCCTGGCGGGCATGACCATGGACAGCGTCAACCCGGCGGCCAAGACGATCCCGGAATCGCTGTTCATGCTGTACCAGATGACGTTTGCGATCATCACGGTGGCGCTGGTCGCGGGCTCGGTCGCCGATCGCATGCGGTTCTCCGCCTATCTCTTGTTCTCCGTCGCCTGGTTCATCTTCGTCTATATTCCGCTGGCGCATTGGGTGTGGGGTGGCGGCTTCCTCGCCAGCATGGGCGTTTTGGATTTCGCCGGCGGCCTCGTGGTGCATTTGTCCGCCGGCACCGGCGGCCTCGTCGCCGCGAAGGTGATGGGGCGCCGTCACGGCTACGGCACCGAGAATCTTTCGCCGTTCGATCTCTCGCTGGCGGTGATGGGCACCGGCCTGTTGTGGGTCGGCTGGTTCGGCTTCAACGGCGGCTCGGCCGGCGCGGCCAATTCGCGCGCGGTGATGGCGATCATTGCAACGCATCTCGCCGCCTGCGCCGGCGCTCTGACATGGGGCGCGATCGAATGGTCGACGCGGCGCAAGCCCTCGGTGCTCGGCATGATCTCCGGCGCGGTCGCAGGCCTCGGCACCATCACACCGGCCTCCGGGTTCGTGGCGCCCTGGCATGGCATCGTCATCGGCATCATTGCCGGCGCGGTTTGCTACTGGGCGTGCACCTGGCTGAAGCACCGCTTCAACTATGACGATTCGCTCGACGTGTTCGGCGTCCACGGCATCGGCGGCCTGACCGGCACCCTGCTCGGCGGCGTGTTCGCAACCAGCGCCATCGGCGGCACCGCCGGCCTGGTCGAGGGCCACCCGCAGCAAGTGTTGATCCAGCTCTATGGCGTCGCCGTCACCTTCGTGTGGTCGGCAGGGGTGAGCTTCGTCCTGCTCAAGCTGGTCGGCCTGTTCGTGCCCTTGCGCGTATCCCGTGAGCACGAGCTCGAGGGGCTCGACATCTCGCAGCATGGCGAGGCGCTTCAGTAACAGGGGCTTGCGCGACACATAAGTACGTGCTTATGTGTTGCCATGATCGAAGCCGACATCTTCAAGGCGCTGGCCGACCCGACGCGCCGCAAGGTCTTTGAAAAGCTCGCTGGCGGAAGCCTGAATGCCAGCGCCTTGCGCGACGGATTGGAGATCAGCCAACCCGCGATGTCGCAGCATCTTTCGGTGCTGCGCGCGGCAGGCCTCGTGCGCGAACAGCGGCAGGGCCGCTTTGTGAATTACGAAGTCGACCCGGACGGAATTGTCGCCATCGGGGCATGGCTTGCGCGCTACCGCGCCTATTGGCCGAAGCGCATGGAAGCACTCGCTGACCTCCTGAAGGACATGGATCAATGAGCGACACCGTGAAGCCTGATCGTCCCGACGAAGCCCTCGTGCTCGAATATGATTTCGATGCACCGCCGGCAAAAGTCTGGCGCGCCGTGACCATTCCTGCATTGCGCGAGCGCTGGCTGCCGGATTGCGACCTTGCCGGCGCCGAGCCGGAATCAACGATCGCAGGTGAAGAGGTGTGCTACCGGCTTCGCGATTCCAAACCGCCATTTCGCGAGAGCCACGTCATCTTCCGGATCGAGCCGAACGAAGACGGCGGCACCCGCTTTCGCATCATCCAGCAAGCCTGCGACGAACGAACAAGGCTGCCGCAGCCGGCCAATAGCAATTGCTGCCTGATGCGCGCGGCGGCCTAGCAACAACACGACGTCATCACCTGCAGACATGGAGGTCGCCGATGCGCGACATGCTTCAGCTCGTCCCTATGGTCGTCGAACAATCCGCCCGCGGCGAACGATCCTTCGACATCTACTCGCGGCTGCTGCGCGAACGCATCATCTTCCTCAACGGCGAGGTCAATGATGCGATGTCCGGGCTGGTTTGCGCGCAGCTGCTATTCCTGGAGGCGGAGAATCCGAGCCGGCCGATCAATCTCTACATCAATTCCTATGGCGGCGTGGTTACCAGCGGGCTCGCGATGTACGACACCATGCAGTTCATCAAGGCGCCGGTTCATACGCTGTGCATGGGCACTGCGCGCTCCATGGGTTCGTTCCTGCTGATGGCCGGCGAACCCGGTCACCGCGCCGCGCTGCCCAATGCGAGCCTTCACGTGCATCAGCCGCTCGGCGGCTTCCAAGGCCAGGCGTCAGACATCCTGATCCACGCCAACGAAATGCAGGAAACCAAGCGGCGCATCATCAGGCTCTATGCGCAGCATTGCGGACGGACTGAAGAGGAGGTGGAACGGACCCTGGACCGCGACCACTTCATGACCGCGCAGCAGGGAGTCGAATGGGGATTGGTCGACCGGGTTTTTGCTGAGCGCGACGCCATCTGATGGCGCGACAGCGGCCCTCAGCGGGATCCCCTCGGCGAGTGCTCGTCTGCTCGACCCGCGACCGCCGCGATGAGCGTATCCCGTAAGCAGCGGGCGCAGTGGTCTCTATATTTCTCAAGTCCCCTCCCGTATCAAAATACCTTTTGACTGCCCGACACATGGGCAACATTGTGTCGGCAGCCTGTCCTGCCTGCGTTTTGAGCAGGCGTGACCACGTTTTGAGCGCGACGTAATATCGCACCGCACGGCAATGCGCGTTAGACGCGAAAACACGCGTTTTCATAATCCGTTAGGCAACGCGCCTGATCTGGCACGGCATTTGATTCTACGGGTCTCGGCTGAGCCCGCGTAGTGAACTTCTCCCTCGTGGCGAACCAGTCGAGAACGCCCGGCCATGTCCGGACCGGGCCAAGCGGGGATAGGACCCATGAAAATCGTTATGGCGATTATCAAGCCATTCAAGCTGGAAGAAGTCCGTGACGCCCTGACCGCCATCGGCGTTCACGGTCTCACGGTGACGGAAGTCAAGGGATATGGCCGCCAGAAGGGCCATACGGAAATCTACCGCGGCGCCGAATATGCCGTGAGCTTCCTGCCCAAGATCAAGATCGAGGTCGCTGTCGCCTCCGACCAGGTCGACAAGACCATCGACGCCATCACGTCCGCCGCGAAAACCGGCCAGATCGGTGACGGCAAGATCTTCGTCATCAACCTCGACCATGCGGTACGCATCCGCACCGGCGAGGCCGACGCCGCGGCCCTTTGATTTCGCGCTCAACCTTTATCCAATCAGGAGTGAATACAATGACGTTTAAGCGTCCCTATGGCGCGGGACTGGCGGCTCTCGCAGTCGGCCTGTTCGCTGCGACCGCAGCCTATGCCGAGCCAACGGTCAACAAGGGAGACAACGCCTGGATGCTGACATCGACAGTGCTGGTGCTGTTGATGACGATCCCCGGCCTCGCACTGTTCTACGGCGGTCTCGTCCGTTCCAAGAACATGCTCTCGGTCCTGATGCAGGTGTTCTACACCGTCTGCGTCGTCACCGTGATCTGGGCCGTGTACGGCTACAGCCTCGCCTTCACCGGCGGTTCCGACTTCATCGGCGGCTTCTCCAAGGCCTTCATGATGGGCGTCACCACCGACTCGAAGGCGGCCACCTTCTCGGTCGACGCCAACATCTCGGAGCTCATCTACGTGTGCTTCCAGATGACCTTCGCGGCGATCACGCCCGCCCTCATCGTCGGCGCCTTCGCCGAGCGCATGAAGTTCTCGGCGATCGCTCTGTTCATCCCGCTCTGGGTCACGCTGATCTACTTCCCGATCGCGCACATGGTCTGGTACTGGCCCGGCCCGGACATGATCCAGGATGCGGCCAAGGCGCTCGCTGCGGCGGGTGATGCGGCAGCCAAGACCGCGGCGCAGGCCAAGCTCGACGAGATCAACGCCGACGCCGGCTGGATCTTCAAGAAGGGCGCGATCGATTTCGCGGGCGGCACCGTAGTGCACATCAACGCCGGTATCGCGGGTCTCGTCGGCGCTCTCCTGATCGGAAAGCGGGTCGGCTACGGCAAGGAGCTGATGGCTCCGCACTCGCTGACCATGTCGATGATCGGCGCCTCGCTACTCTGGGTCGGCTGGTTCGGCTTTAACGCCGGCTCCAACCTGGAAGCCAACGGCGGCGCTGCGCTCGCCATGACCAACTCCTTCGTCGCCACCGCTGCCGCTGCGCTGTCGTGGATGTTCGCGGAGTGGATCATCAAGGGGCATCCGTCGGTGCTCGGCGTCATCTCCGGCGCTGTCGCAGGTCTCGTGGCCGTCACGCCTGCCGCCGGCTTCTCGGGCGTCATGGGTGCGATCGTCCTCGGCCTCGTGGTCGGCGTGGTCTGCCTGTTCTTCTGTACCGTCGTGAAGAACGCGCTGGGCTATGACGACTCTCTCGACGTGTTCGGCGTGCACTGCATCGGCGGCATCGTCGGCGCTCTCGGCACCGGCATTCTGGTCAACCCGGCGCTCGGTGGTGCCGGCATCATGGACTACACCGCGATCCCGCCCAAGGTTGCCGATTACGACTTCGCCACGCAGATGATCGCCCAGCTCTGGGGCGTCTGCACCACGCTGGTGTGGTCGGGCATCGGTTCGGCGATCCTCTACAAGGTCGTCGATGTGATCGTCGGCCTTCGCACCAATGTCGAGAGCGAGCGTGAAGGCCTCGACATCACCGAGCACACCGAGCGCGCCTACAACATGTAACTCTCCTCCCGGTCGCGATCTCCTCGGGGATCGCGGCCAGACCTACGGTTTGGGCACATACCCGGCAATGCCCCGACCGTTGAGGGGCTCCAGCGCAAGTTGGAGCCCCTTTCTTTTGGTCGGAGGGTCGAAGAAAAACATTGCCATTGCGCACCGCCGGCGCAGAAATATCGACCTCAAGAACAACAATCGGGAGGTCGTCATGCGTTTGGAAGGCGGATGCTATTGCGGCGCAGTGCGCTACAAGGCCGAAGGTGATCCGATGATGCAGGCCCAGTGTCATTGCCGCGAATGCCAGTACATCACCGGCGGCGCGCCCAATACCTTCATCGCAATGCCGGCGGCCGGCTTCAGCTACATCATCGGACAGCCCAAGCAGTTCACGCGCAAAGACCTCGCACGCGCCGTCACGCGCGAATTCTGCGCCGAATGCGGCACCCATCTGGTGACCAAGGTTCCAGGCCTGCCGGCCGCGGTCGTGAAGGTCGGCACGCTGGACGAGCCCGGACAGTTCCATCCACAAATGGCGATCTACACCTGCGATAAGCAGGAGTTTCACGCGATCCCGTCGGGCATCCCGGCATTCGAGAAGCTGCCGGGGCGCTGAAACCGCAATGACGAGGCAGAGGCGGCCTATGGCCGCCTTTCTTACGAGGAATGCCGAAGCATCGGCCACGGGAGAGGATGTCTCAACATCGGGACAGTCCCTATTTGGAGAGAACCCTCACCCGCGCCTTCGGCGCGAACCTCTCCCGCAAGGACCAGCCCCGCCCTGTAGTCATGCATCCCGTTGTTATCCGGCCTCATTATTCCCGCTCTGGACGGGGGCGGCGGCCGATGGTTAATCGCGTCTTAACCTCGCCCTATCTATGGTGAACTGAACCGCTTCCCGCCGGCGCTTGGTGCGACCGGCTGTTCCAAGAGTGCTGGCGCCCAGAATGGTCATGACCGCTTCATCCCGTGCGCCGCAGGCCAGTGGAAGCTCCGACAGCGAACGCTCGCCCTTCGTCCGGCTGAACGAGCTCTTGGGCCCGCATCAGCCGGGTAAACCCTTGATTACGCTTGCAGTCGGCGAGCCCCAGCATCCCGTGCCTGACTTCGTCGGCCCGGTGCTGGCCAAGCACATCGCCGAGTTCGGCCGTTACCCGGCGAACAAGGGCACCGACCCCTTCCGCAACGCGGCGGGCGCCTGGCTGTCATCGCGCTTCAAGCTGCCGCGGCCGCTCGACCCCGAGAACGAGATTCTCGTCCTCAATGGCAGCCGCGAGGGGCTGTTCCTCGCCGCAATCGCGGCGGCGCGCTATGTCGGCCCGCGCCCCGGCAAGCCTGCCATCCTGATGCCGAACCCATTCTATCCGGTCTATGGCGCTGGCGCTCGCGCCGCAGCCTGCGAGCCGGTCTATCTGCCGACCACCGTCGAAAACGGCTTCCTGCCCGATCTCGACGCCATCGACGAAGCGACGCTGGCGCGCACCGTGGCGTTCTATCTGGCCTCGCCCGCCAATCCGCAAGGCTCGATCGCCAAGCCCGACTACTTCAAGCGGTTGAAGCAGCTCGCCGACCGCTACGGCTTCGTCATCCTCAGCGACGAATGCTATTCCGAGATCTACACCCGCGAGGCACCGGGCAGCGCGCTCGAATGCGCCGGCCCCGATTTCACCCGCGTGGTTGCGTTCCAGTCGCTGTCGAAGCGCTCCAACCTGCCCGGCCTGCGCGTCGGCTTCGCCGCCGGCGACAAGAAGTTCATCGGCATGTTCCTGGAGCTGCGCAACATCGCAGCGCCGCAGGTGCCGGTACCGCTCCAGCATGTCGCGACCGTTGCTTACGGCGACGAAGCGCATGTCGAGGAGAACCGCAGGCTCTACCGGATCAAGTTCGATCTCGCCGACCAGATCATCGGCAATCGTTACGGCTATCGCCGGCCCGATGCCGGCTTCTGCGTCTGGCTCAACACGTCCGCGTTCGGCGACGACGTGTCGGTGACGCTGAGACTGTTCACGGAAGCAGGCGTGCGCGTGGTGCCCGGCAGCTATCTGGCGCGGCTCCAGCCTGACGGCTTCAATCCCGGCGCGGGCTATATTCGCCTCGCGCTGGTGCAGGACGGCGAGACCACGGCGCAAGCGCTGCACCGCCTGGTCGAGACTCTGGGTTAGGCGGGGCCCATGAGCATGTCGGCAATCGAACGTGTCATTCCACTGGTCGGCCATCTGCCGCCCTCGATCCGAGAGGGGCTGGCACGGCGCCTGCGCGAGCTCACCGGCCTCGGCCTGATCGCGCTGGCGGGCGTCGCCTCGGCGGCGCTGATGACCTGGTCGGTGCAGGATCCCAGCCTCAGCCACGCCACCTCACGGCCGATCCGCAACATCCTCGGCTATGCCGGTGCGATCGGTGCCGACCTCTCGATGCAGATCCTCGGCCTTGGCGCGATCATGCTGGTCCTGACCGTCGCGGTCTGGGGCTGGCGCATGATGACGCATCGCCCGTTCGACCGCGAAGCGCTGCGGCTCGGCTCCTGGATTCTCTGCACGGTGATCGCCGCGGGTTTTGTCAGCTGCTGGCCGCATGGCGGCGCCTGGCCGCTGCCGACCGGCCTCGGCGGGGTGGTCGGCGACGCGCTGGTGCGCGCGCCCGCCGTGATCTTCGGACCTGCGGGAACAATCTATCGCATCGTGCTGGGCACGATCCTGTTCGCCGCGATGGCCGTGACATTCCTGATCGCCTGCGGTCTCGGCGCACGCGAGCATGACGACGAGCTCGCGGAGATCGAGGATGACGACAAACCGCTCGACGAAGATGAGGAGAGCGATCGCGGCTCGGTGTCGCTGGGCTGGCTGTTCCACGCCTTGATGAGCACCAAGGCGCGACTGATCTGGCTCTTCGGTGCCGCTTACCGCTCGCTGGTCTCGAGCGGGCCGAAGACCAAGGCCGCTCAGTTCAGCCGTCAGGAGCCCAATCTCGGCGGCGGCCGCGCCGCGCCCTCGATTTCACCGCAGTCCGAAGACGAGGACCACGAGGACGAGTACGAAGAAGAGGAGGAGGAAGAGGAAGACGAGGAGCCTGCCGCGCGCGCACCGCGCAAGAAGGTCGCGCCGAAGAGTTCTGCGAAGAAATCCTCCGACAAGTTCGATCTTCCGTCCGTCTCCATGCTGGCCGCACCAAAGGCCGGCGACCGCCAGCCGCTCAGCAAGGCCGAGCTGGAGACCAATTCCCGTTCGCTCGAAGGCGTGCTCCAGGATTTCGGCGTGCGCGGCGAGATCGTGAAGGCCAATCCGGGTCCCGTGGTCACGCTGTACGAGCTGGAGCCGGCGCCCGGCATCAAGTCGTCGCGCGTGATCGGGCTTGCCGACGACATCGCGCGCTCTATGAGCGCGCTGTCGGCACGCGTCGCCGTCGTACCCGGCCGCAACGCGATCGGCATCGAGCTGCCGAACGCGCATCGCGAAAAAGTTTACCTGCGCGAACTGCTGGTGGCCAAGGAGGCGACCGACACGGTTGCAAAACTACCGCTCTGCCTCGGCAAGACCATCGGCGGCGACCCCGTCATCATCGACCTCGCGCGCACGCCGCACATGCTGATCGCCGGTACCACCGGCTCCGGCAAATCGGTCGCCATCAACACCATGATACTCAGCTTGGTCTACAGGTTGCGCCCCGACCAGTGCCGGCTGATCATGGTCGATCCGAAGATGCTCGAACTCTCCGTCTATGACGGCATCCCCCATCTGCTCACGCCTGTTGTGACCGATCCGAAGAAGGCGGTGGTCGCGCTGAAATGGGCCGTGCGCGAGATGGAAGAGCGCTACAAGAATATGGCCAAGCTCGGTGTGCGCAACATCGACGGCTACAACACGCGCCTGCTCGAATTGAAGGCCAAGGGCGAGGAGCCGACGCGCACGGTGCATACCGGCTTCGACAAGGAGACGGGCAAAGCGATCTACGAGGAAGAGAAGCTCTCGCTCGACCCGCTGCCCTACATCGTCATCATCGTCGACGAAATGGCGGACCTGATGATGGTCGCCGGCAAGGACATCGAAGGCGCGGTGCAGCGTCTGGCGCAGATGGCGCGCGCCGCCGGCCTGCACGTGATCCTCGCCACGCAGCGGCCGTCGGTCGACGTCATCACCGGCACCATCAAGGCGAACTTCCCGACCCGCATCGCCTTCCAAGTCACGTCCAAGATCGACAGCCGCACCATTCTCGGCGAGATGGGCGCCGAGCAGCTGCTCGGCCAGGGCGACATGCTCTACATGGCCGGCGGCGGCCGCATCAGCCGCGTGCACGGACCTTTTGCCTCCGACGAGGAGGTCGAGAAGGTGGTGCGTCACCTCAAGACGCAGGGCCAGCCCGAATATCTCGAAGCGGTCACAGCCGAAGAACCCACCGAGGACGAGGACGGCGCAGTGTTCGACGCCACGGGCATGGGTGCCGACGGCGGCGGCGATTTGTTCTCGCAGGCCGTTGCCATCGTCAAACGCGACCGCAAGGCTTCGACCAGCTACATCCAGCGCCGCCTGCAAATCGGCTATAACCGCGCCGCATCGCTGATGGAGCGCATGGAACTGGAAGGCATCGTCGGGCCCGCCAACCACGCCGGCAAACGCGAGATTCTGGTCGAGGAAGAAGACAGCCATATGTGAGGCAAAGCGGCCTCAACGCATCATTTCACGCAAAATCGATATCTGCTTTTGCCAGAAATCACGCTAAAAGGCGCCCAGCCACGTTAGGACGACGCGTTGATCAGACATCCGGACATTCGATTCGCTGCCACCATCGCTGTGCGAAGCGCGCGCGTGGCCGGCGTGCTTCTCGTCACCGCCGCGATGGTGACCGCTACATCGTTCGCGCAGACCGTGCCCGTGCCGAAGCCAGCGCCGAAGGGCCGCGATGGCGGTGCGGCGGGGGGAGGGCCCGCCGTCACCGGTGCGACGCAGGCGCCGCCGAATCCGGTCATCCCGGATCCGCGCCGCAACGTGCCGAGCAGCATCTTCCAGACCTTCGATGCCAACCAAAAGGCGCAGGCCGCCAAGATCAGCGCCTATCTCTCCTCGCTCCAGACCCTGGTCGGGAATTTCGTCCAGGTCGGCCCCGACGGCAGCAAGACGCAGGGCGATTTCTACATCCAGAAACCGGGCAAGGTGCGCTTCGAATATGACGCGCCGAGCCCGATCGACATCGTCGCCGATGGATCCTCGCTGGTGGTGCGTGATCGCAAGCTCGCGACCCAGGACATTTATCCGCTGTCGCAGACGCCGCTGCGTTTCCTGCTGTCCGATCGCATCGACCTGATGAAGGACACCAACGTCGTCAACGTCTCGGCCGACGACGTCTTCACCAGTGTCACTATCGAGGAGAAGCAGGCGCTGGTCGGCACCAGCCGCCTCCTGTTGATGTTCGGCGCCAAGGACGGCCAGTTGAAGCAGTGGACCGTCACCGACCCGCAGGGCTACGACACCACGATCGCGGTTTACAATCTGGATTCGAGCAAGAAGCTCGATCCGGGCATGTTCAAGATCGATTTCACCAATTACGGCCCGTCGCCGGGTTGAGCGCTCCGCTGCCGTAGGGTGGGCAAAGGCGCATTTGCGCCGTGCCCACCATCTTTCCTCCTCGCGATCGGCACGTGGGCACGCTTCCGCCTTCGCTCTTCGAGCTACGGCGGACAAGTCGCTTTGCCCACCCTACCGAAAGCACGCCCAGATCCTCACATCTCGCACCCGAAAAGACGGTGGGCACGGCGCTTTGCGCCTTTGCCCACCCTACGAGAGCTTGCTAAGACGCATCCCTCATGCGTCTCTCCCTGACAACCTGGAACATCAATTCGGTGCGGCTGCGCATCGATCTGGTCGCGAAATTCCTCAAGAGCGCGCGGCCGGACGTGCTGTGCTTGCAGGAGACCAAATGCATCGACGACGCCTTTCCGCTGAAGCGCTTCAAGCGGCTCGGCTATGAGCACGTCGCGCTGAACGGACAGAAAGGCTATCACGGCGTCGCCATCGTCTCGAAGATCCCGTTCGAATCGAAGGATATCCGCACCTTCTGCGACAAGATCGATTCGCGCCACATCTCGGTATCGTTCGGCGAGAAGGCCAACATCGCAAAGCCGCTGGTGCTGCATAATTTCTACGTGCCCGCCGGCGGCGACATTCCCGATCCCGCCCTGAACGAGAAGTTCGACCACAAGCTTCGTTTCCTCGACGAGATGAAGGCCTGCGAGCCGCTGCATCCGCGCGGCGAGGACCGTCACATCCTGGTTGGCGATCTCAACGTCGCCCCGCACGAGAACGACGTATGGTCGCACAAGCAGCTCCTGAAGGTGGTGTCGCACACGCCTGTCGAAACCGAGAAGCTGAAGGCAGCGCTGTCGGCCGGCGAATGGATCGACGTCGCGCGCGAGCGCATTCCGATGTCGGAGAAGGTCTATACATGGTGGAGCTACCGCTCCGCCGACTGGACCGTCGGCGATCGCGGCCGCAGGCTCGACCATATCTGGGTCTCGCGCGCGCTGAAGGATGCGGTCAGTGATTTCAAGATTCTTCGCGATGCCCGGAGCTGGGAGCGTCCGTCGGACCATGTCCCCGTCACGGTGACGCTGGAGGTGTAGCCTCTCGGGAAGCCCGTAGCCTGGATGGAGCGCAGCGCAATCCGGGGTTCTTGCATACGGAAAGGCTGTCCCGGATTACGCTTCGCTCCATCCGGGCTACGACAGCTCAGCTCGTCAGCTTCGCACCGGCCATCAGGATATCGCTGGCGATCTGGCTGGAGCGCACCGCGAATTCGTCGCGCAGGCGAACCGCGGCGGCGGGGTCGCTTTCGAGCACGCGCTGAAACAGGCTGCGCGCGATGCGAATGACGGAGGCGTGCTCCAGCGCAACCGCGCTCGACGGCCGCTTCATCGGCACCACGAGCGCGAGCTCGCCGATCAGTGCGCCGGGACTGGCGATCATTTCGGCGCCAGCGCCGTCCTCGACCCGGAAGGCGCCGCGCTGGACCACGAAGCCGGCATCGGCCTCGTCGCCGAGATTGAACAGGACGTCGCCGCGGACGAAGTTCCGCTGCTCGGAGCCGATCGCCAGCATGCGCAACGACGCGTCTCCCAACAGGCGCAGTGTCGGGACTCGCTCGAGAAGCGCTACATCGTCGTCGATTGACATTCAGGTCCGAGGCTCAAAGGCGCGCGATCTCAAACGATTCGCGGGCCCCCGAAGCGTATCACGGCACCAGCTTGTAGCCACCGGCTTCCGTGACCAGGATTTCCGGGTTGGCGGCATCCTTCTCGATCTTCTGGCGAAGGCGGTAGATGTGGGTTTCCAACGTGTGGGTGGTAACGCCGGAATTATAGCCCCAGACCTCCTGGAGCAGGGTCTCGCGCGAGACGGGCATCTGGCCGGCCCGGTAAAGGAAACGGAGGATGGCGGTCTCCTTCTCGGTGAGGCGCACCTTGCGCGCGTTCGCCGCGGTCAGCATCTTCGAGCCCGGGCGGAAGGAGTAGGGGCCGACCGAGAACACCGCGTCCTCGCTGGCCTCGTGCTGGCGGAGCTGGGCGCGGATGCGGGCGAGCAGCACGGCGAAGCGGAAGGGCTTTGCCACATAGTCGTTGGCGCCGGATTCCAGCCCCAAAATCGTGTCGGAATCGGTGTCGTGGCCGGTCAGCATGATGATCGGGGCCTTGAAGCCGCCCTTGCGCAGGGAGCGGACCACCTCGCGGCCGTCGGTGTCAGGCAGGCCGACATCCATCAGAACGAGATCGGGAGCATTGGCCTTTGCGGCGCTCGCGCCCTTGGCGCCGGTATCGACGGCGGACGCTTCGAATTCTTCGTGCAGCGATAATTGCTCCACCAACGTATCGCGCAGATCGGTATCGTCATCCACGATCAGGATCTTGCGGGCATTGGCCATGGGGGGTCATCCTTTTGGATCCGGCTCGGCGCGCATCCATGCCGCACCCAGCCGCGAGGGAAAGTTAGGGTCGCCGTTGTTATTGTTGTTCGTGTTGAAGTAGTGGGCTGTTACCGATTCACAAGCCAGAACCACTCTAACCCAGAATAGCAGGGCGTTTTGATGAATGTCCTGTAATGAATTCGACATCGCATGTTCACATGAAAAACAAAGCTGCGTCAGCTAGTTACACCCAGAATCGAAGGGCCAGGCCGCTGTCCGCGATCCGCGTTAAGCCAGCTGCCGGTAATCCGCGCCGGGGCTGGCTGACGGCCGGAGCACTGACGATACCGGTGGCGTTGGGGCGAGGCGGCATTCTCGCCAACAAGCACGAGGGCGACGGCGGCACCCCGCGCGGCAGCTTCCGTCCCAGGCGATTGTGGTGGCGGAGCGACCGGCACAGCCGCCCGCAGACGTTCTTGCCGGCCCGGATCATCACCGGCCAAGACGCCTGGTGCGAGGACCCCAAAGACCGTCATTACAACCAAGGTATCCGGCTCGGCGAGGGGCAGGGCGGGGACCGGCTCAAGCGCGCCGACCACCTCTACGATTTCATCATCGAGATCGACCACAACACCAGGCCGCGGATCGCCGGCCGCGGCAGCGCGGTGTTCTTGCACCTCGCCCGCGACAATTTCGGCCCGACCGCAGGCTGCGTCTCCATGACGAAATCTGCGATGCTACAATTGCTGCGACGGCTGGGACCAAGAACAAGAATCATCATCGGGTGAAGACGCATGCTCGACAAGGATCAGATCGCCGCCGCATCGCAAGTCCTGGTGAAGCATTGGCGCGACGGCACCAAGCTTGAAGCGCTGGATGCCCAGTTGCGGCCGCAGAGCCGCGCTGATGGCTATGCCATCCAGGCCGCGCTCGAAACGCAATCGGGCGGAAAATTATTCGGCTGGAAGATCGCGGCAACGAGCGAGTCCGGACAGAAGCACATCAACGTCACGGGACCGCTGGCCGGCCGCATCATGAGCGACACCGTGATCGCCGATGGCGGCACCGCGTCGATGCAGGGCAACGAGATGCGCGTCGGCGAGCCGGAATTCGCCTTCCGCATGGGGCGCGATCTACCGCCGCGCGCGGTGCAGTACACTGTCGACGAGATCCTCGCCGCCGTAGACACCTTCCATCCCGCAATCGAAATTCCCGATTCGCGCTTTACCGATTTCGCCAGCGCCGGCGAGGCGCAGCTCATCGCCGACAATGCCTGTGCGCATCTGTTCGTGCTGGGCGCGCCGACGACTGCGGATTGGCGCGCACTGGATCTCGTCGAGGAGCGGCCGGAGATCACGCTACGTGGCCAGCGATATGTCGGTCACGGCAGGAACGTGCTCGGCGATCCCCGCGCCGCACTGGCCTGGCTTGCCAACGAGCTTCGCGGGCTCGGCATCACCTTGCGGGCAGGGGAGGTGGTGACCACAGGCACGTGCCATCCGCCGCTGCCGATTAAAGCCGGCGATCATTTTGCGGTGGATTTCGGTGTGCTGGGGAAGGTGTCGGTGGGGTTTGTGTAGGCGCACACGCTCCGCTGTCATTGCGAGGAGCCCTTGCGACGAAGCAATCCAGAATCCCTCCGCGGAAAGATTCTGGATTGCTTCGCTTCGCTCGCAATGACGAAATCGATGACGGTTGCTGGGCGCGTTCTTCGCTAACGGCTCTCACCTGTGCCCGAAGATCGCGCTTCCCACGCGCACATGGGTGGCGCCGAGCATGATCGCGGTCGCAAAATCCGCGCTCATACCCATCGACAGGTTCTTCAATCCATTGCGAGCCGCGATCTTGGCCGTGAGAGCAAAGTGCGCCGCCGGCGGTTCGTCGACGGGCGGGATGCACATCAGGCCGGAAATCGTCAGCCCATAGGTGTCGCGGCAGCTCGCCAGGAAAGCATCGGCCTCGCCAGGCGCGACGCCGGCCTTCTGCGGCTCCTCGCCGGTGTTGATCTGGACGAAGAGTTGCGGGTGCTTGTTCTGGGATTCGATTTCCTTGGCTAACGCTTGGCAAATGCTCGGACGGTCGACCGAATGGATGGCATCGAACAGCGCGACCGCCTCTTTCGCCTTGTTGGATTGCAGCGGCCCGATCAGATGCAGCGCGATGTCGGAGTAAACAGACGTTAACGCAGGCCACTTGGCTTTGGCCTCCTGCACCCGATTCTCGCCGAATACACGCTGTCCGGCGGTGATGACCGGGGTAATCGCATCCGCGGCGAAAGTCTTGGACACCGCGATCAGCGTCACGGAGGCGCGATCACGCTGCGCATCCTTGCAGGCGCGTGCAATTTCGGCTTCGACTGCGGCGAGCGCGTTTGGTGAATGGCCGGTTACCGGCGTGGCATTGGCTTCTGTCATGACGTCGATTGGTTGTGGTCGTAACCGAGGTAAGTCCAATTTTACCGAGTTCAAGAAAGAGTTTTTGAACCCTTCGCTTTACCTTGGCCCATGGGGTGGGTAGCGAAATGGCAAGCGTCAGTCTCAACCGCAAACGAGCGAAACTCAAGCAGGTTCTCGGAATCCGGGCGCGGCTGGCGTTGCTCGCGGTGATTCTGGTGGCCCCCTTGATGCTTGAGCGCATCCGTTCGCTCGAAGGCACGCGCGCGCGACAGATCGCGCAGGCCGCCGCTGAATTCACCACCGTCGCAAGGCACAGCGCCGATGCGCAGCGCGAAGTGATCTCGTCGGTCGAGACCATCCTGAAATCGGAGGCCTTCATCCGGGCGTCCGCCGGCGGCATCAGCAAGAGCTGCGACGTGCTGCGCGCTAGCCTGCCGTCCAGCCTGCCCTGGATCCGCACGCTTCTGATCGCCGGCCAGGACGGTCGCATCCAGTGCGCCACCAACAACATGTATGTCGGCCTCGACCTCAGTGACCGGCCTTACTTTCTGCAGGCACAGCAAACCGGCCGCTTCGTGTTGAGCGACTTCATCCTGTCCCGGCCTGCGCCGACGCCGACCGTCATGGCGGTTTATCCGGTGTCCGCATTCAGCGGCGTCCCGGATGCCGTCGTGCTCGCCACCGTCAATCTCGACTGGATGTCGAAGGTCATGAGCAATCTCGGCGGCCGCGCCGGCATTACCGCCGTGCTGGTCGACAGCGCCGGCACCGTGCTGGCCGCGCCGGCCGACCAGCACAGCGCGGTCGGCCGTCCCCTCGACAACATGCCGCTGATGTCGGCGATCGCCGACAGGGCATTGCGGTCGGACCAGGACGAAGGCGCGCTGTCCTTTCTTGCTGCTGACGGCTCCCGCCGCGCGGTCAGCTACATCCGCATCGCCGGCACCAACGCGCGCCTGATCGCCAGCATCGACGAGGACAAGGTATCTGCGGCCGTGAGCCGCGACATCCGCACCGCCTATCTCCAATTCGCCTTCGTCGTCGTGTTCGTCCTGCTCGGCGCGCTGATCGCCGCCGAGAAACTGGTGATCAAGCCGATCGAGATGCTGGCCGACATGGCCAAGCGTCTCGGCGAAGGCGATCTGTCGGCACGGGCGGCGCGCAGTCGCCTGCCCGCCGAGTTCGTGCCGCTGGCCCGCGCGTTCAATGCGATGGCTGCGCAATTGAGCCAGCGCGAGCGCGAGCTGATCGCGAGCAACGACCGCCTGACGGTGATGGCCTCGATCGACATGCTGTCCGGCCTCGCCAACCGCCGCGGCTTCCAGAGCCGGCTCGATTTCGAATGGATGCGCGCGCAGCAATATGGCAGCGAGCTCGCGCTTCTGATGATCGACGTCGATCACTTCAAGCTCTTCAACGACACCTATGGCCATCTCGAAGGCGATTCCTGCCTGACCCGGCTCGGCGAATCGCTGTCCGGCATTGCCGCCGACACGATGGGCTTTGCGGCACGCTATGGCGGCGAGGAATTCTGCCTGCTGCTGCCGAACACCGACGTGCCCCGCGCCGTCGAAATCGGCGAATTGGTGCGCGCGGCCGTGCTGAAACTCTGCCTGCCGCACATCACCTCCGCGCATATGATCGTCACAGTCTCGATCGGCGTTGCTGCGACGAAGCCAAACGAGACACTGCGCCCCGGTGATCTCATCGAAGCCGCCGACGCCGCGCTCTATGCCGCCAAGCATCGCGGCCGCAACAACGTCGTCGAGCACGGCGTGCAGGCGATCGAGACCGGCACGACTGACGTGATGATGGCGGCTAACGGCTAGAGCGTTTTCGAGCGAAGTGGATACCGGTTCGCGTGAAGAAAACGCGTCAAAACAAGAATCTAGAGCTTCGGTTCTGATACAATCAGAACCGATAATGCTCTAGCCCGCCGCTCCCGCGCGCTCGAGCTCGATCTCGGTCACCACGCGATTGCGGCCACCGCCCTTGGCGAGATAGAGCGCGCGGTCACAGCGCTCGATGAGATCGGTGATCGCTTCGCCGGTCCGGTATTGCGCGACGCCGATCGACACGCTGATATTGGGCAGGATCTCACCGGTCGAACGACGCGTGATCCTGCATTCGGCGATCGCGCGCCTGATGCGCTCGGCGGTCTCGGCAGAGGCGGCAAGGTCGGCATCCGGCAGCACCGCGATCAGCTCCTCGCCGCCATAGCGGGCCGGCAGATCCTGCTCGCGAACCTTTTCGCGCAACACCTTGGCGATCAGGCGCAACACCTGGTCGCCGATGCCATGGCCGAAATTGTCGTTGAAGGTCTTGAAGTGGTCGATGTCGAGCAAGAGCACGCTGAGCGGCTCGCCCCATTCCGCGGTCGTCTGCGCCTTGCGCAGGAATTCGTCGAGCGCCCGCCGATTCGCCAGCCCCGTCAGCGTGTCGGTCCGGGCGCGCTGCTCGGACCTCGACAGCGAATCACGGATCACGTCGAGCTCGCGGGTCTTTTCCGCAAAGCCTGCCTCAAGCCGTGTCGCGCGGGTGGCGGCGCGGGCGAGCTCGTTCATGAGCTGGGCGACCAGCGCCTTCGGATCGACGCCGGCCTTGCCTTGGTCCGCGACCTCGCTGATCGCCTGCATCTGCGAATGGTTGTCGGCGATGGCCGTCGTCAGAAACTCCTTTGCCGCACCCATGAGAGAATGCAGTCGCTCGGAGGTGCGGACGACGATGGCACTGACCTGCGGAGCGATGTAGGTCTCGAACAGATCCTGATTGGTTCTGCTGTCGAAGGGACGGTTGTGGTCGATCAGGAGATCGATCGCGTTGCGCAGATCGTCTTGGCTGCCAGCGAGATATTGGAACCAGACGGCAAAATTGGCCGGGGTCGGCGCAATCCGCTGCTCGGCCATGCTCCGCATCGCCCGTCCGGCAATGGACGCGGCATAGTCGTAATCGGGATCGTCGAAGCTGGAATCCATCGCAAGTTTTGGGGGTCGTTGGCGGCCGCAACTTCGCATCGACCCCTTAATCACACCCCAACGGCGGCCTCGGTATTTTTGCGGAGCAGCTCGGAAGGTTCCCCAGATTGCGGCAACCCATTGACCCCTTGCGGACTTCTATGGCCTAGTCCGCCGTCTTTAAGCCGGCCGAACCACGAAAAGCCAACGATTCCATGACCTCCGAACGCTACAACGCCCGCGACGCCGAACCGCGCTGGCAACGCCTCTGGGACGAACAGGCGATCTTCGTCTCCCGAAACGACGATTCGCGGCCGAAATACTACGTCCTCGAGATGTTCCCCTACCCGTCCGGGCGCATCCATATCGGCCATGTCCGCAATTACACGCTCGGCGACGTGCTGGCCCGCTTCAAGCGCGCCAAGGGGTTCAACGTGCTGCATCCGATGGGCTGGGACGCCTTCGGCCTGCCGGCCGAGAACGCGGCGATCGAGCGCAAGGTCGCGCCGAAAGCCTGGACCTACGACAACATCGCCGCGATGAAGAAGCAGCTCCGCTCGATCGGGCTGTCGCTGGACTGGTCCAGAGAGATCGCGACCTGCGATCCCTCCTACTACAAGCACCAGCAGAAGATGTTTCTGGACTTCCTGCGCGAAGGGCTTGCCGAGCGCGAGAAGCGCAAGGTGAACTGGGATCCCGTCGACATGACCGTGCTCGCCAACGAGCAGGTGATCGACGGCCGCGGCTGGCGTTCCGGCGCTGTCGTCGAGCAGCGCGAGATGAACCAGTGGGTCTTCAAGATCACGAAGTACTCGCAGGAGCTGCTGTCCGCGCTGGATGGGCTCGACCGCTGGCCCGACAAGGTGCGGCTGATGCAGCGCAACTGGATCGGCCGCTCCGAAGGCCTGTTGATCCGCTTCGCGCTGGATGCGGCAACGACGCCGGCCGGCGAGAACGAGCTGAAGATTTTCACGACACGGCCCGACACGCTGTTCGGCGCGAAGTTCATGGCGATCTCGGCGGATCATCCGTTGGCGCAGGCGGCCGCCGCGAAGAACCCTGAGCTTGCGGAGTTCATCACCGAGATCAAGAAGATCGGCACCGCGCAGGAGGTCATCGACACCGCGGAGAAGCAGGGCTTTGACACCGGCATCCGCGCGGTGCACCCGTTCGATCCCTCCTGGAAGCTGCCGGTCTATGTCGCCAATTTCGTGCTGATGGAATATGGCACCGGCGCGATCTTCGGCTGCCCGGCGCATGACCAGCGCGACCTCGACTTCGTCAACAAGTACAATCTCGGCAACACGCCGGTGGTCTGCCCCGAAGGGCAGGATCCGAAGACATTCGTCATCACCGACACCGCCTATGACGGTGACGGCCGCATCATCAATTCGCGCTTCCTCGACGGCATGACGATCGATCAGGCCAAGGAAGAGGTGGCGAAGCGGCTGGAAGGCGAGCTGCGCGGCAATGCGGCGGTCGGCGAGCGGCAGGTCAATTTCCGCCTGCGCGACTGGGGCATTTCGCGCCAGCGCTATTGGGGCTGCCCGATTCCCGTCATTCATTGCCCGAAATGCGATGTGGTGCCGGTGCCGGATGCCGATTTGCCGGTGACGCTGCCGGAGGATGCGACCTTCGACAAGCCCGGCAACGCGCTCGATCATCACCCGACCTGGAAGCACGTCACCTGCCCGAAATGCGGCGGCAAGGCGCAGCGTGAGACCGACACCATGGACACCTTCGTGGATTCGTCCTGGTACTTTGCGCGCTTCACCGATCCCTGGAACGAGAAGGCGCCGACCACGCGGTCAGTGGTCGATCGGCTGATGCCGGTCGATTGGTATATTGGCGGTGTCGAGCATGCGATCCTGCATTTGCTCTACGCGCGCTTCTTCACCCGCGCGATGAAGGCGACCGGGCACATTGCGCTGGACGAGCCGTTCGCCGGCCAGTTCACCCAGGGCATGGTGGTGCACGAGACCTACCAGAAGGCCGACGGCACCTATGTGCAGCCGGCCGAGGTCAAGGTCGAGGTCGGCGGCAATGGTCGCCGCGCCACGCTGCTCGCGACCGGCGAAGACATCCAGATCGGCCCGATCGAGAAGATGTCGAAGTCGAAGAAGAACACGGTCGATCCCGACGACATCATCGAGACCTACGGCGCCGACGTCGCGCGCTGGTTCATGCTGTCGGACTCCCCACCCGACCGCGACGTGATCTGGAGCGACGAGCGCGTCCAGGGCGCATCGCGCTTCGTGCAGCGGTTGTGGCGGCTGGTGAACGATGCCAAGGAACTCGGCAAGGAGGCGCCGGCGGCCCGGCCGGCTTCGTTCGGGACGGATGCGACCGCCTTGCGCAAGGCCGCCCATGGCGCCCTGGACAAGGTCACGACCGGCATCGAGCGGCTGCACTTCAACGTCTGCCTCGCCCATATCCGCGAATTCGCCAATGCCCTGTCCGAGGTGCTCCAGCGCCCCGGCCAGCCCGCCGCGGACCTGGCCTGGGCGATCCGGGAGGCCGGCCAGATCCTGGTCCAGCTGTTCTCCCCGATGATGCCGCATCTGGCCGAGGAGTGCTGGCAGGCCTTGGGCCAGAGCGGGCTGGTTTCAGAGGCCAATTGGCCCCAAATCGAACGCGATTTGCTGGTTGAAGACAGCGTGACCCTGGTGGTCCAGGTCAACGGCAAGAAGCGGGGTGAGGTCACAGTTGCAACAGTGGCCCAGAATCCGGAAATCGAGGCTGCCGTTTTGGCCCTCGATGCGGTAAAGCTGGCCCTGGACGGCAAGCCCGTCCGCAAGGTGATCATCGTCCCCAAGAGGATCGTGAATGTTGTCGGCTAGGATCCGCATCGCAGCCCGCTTGCTGGCGGTCGCCGCCCTGGCGGCGCTGACGGCCGGCTGCTTCCAGCCGATGTATGCCGAGCGTAACGACGGCACTCCCGGCCTGCGCGAGAAGCTGATGGGGGTCGAGCTGCCGCCGATCGCCAAGCCGAACGCCTCGCGCGAGGCGCGCGTTGGCGTTGAGGTCCGCAATGCCCTGGCCTTCAAGCTCTACGGCACCGCCACGGGCATGCCACCGACGCACCGCCTGGAGATCCGCTTCACATCCACCCGCTCCTCGCTGATCGTCAGCGCCGCGACCGGACTGCCGACCAGCGAGAATTACGGCATCGACGCCCAGTACAATCTGATCGAGGTCGTCACCGGCAAATCGGTGATGACCGGCACCACCTTCTCGCGTGTGTCCTACGACATGCCCGGCTCCTACCAGCGCTTCGCGCGCAACCGGGCCTATCGCGACGCCGAGGATCGTGCCGCCAACGAGATCGCCGAGAACATCACGACCCGGCTCGCCTCGTTCTTCACCGCGGGCACCTAATTCATTCCTGTCATTCCGGGGCTCGCGAAGCGAGAACCCGGAATCTCGGTTCCCAACCTCTGGTTTCTCTGGTGCGCAATTGCACACCGTAGTTAGCGCTACGCGCGCTCCGGAATGACGATCTAGGCCATGGTCGCGCTGCGCGGAAAAGAGATCGACGCCTTCCTCGCCCGCCCCGATGCGGGCCGCCCGATCATCCTGCTCTACGGTCCTGACGCGGGCCTCGTGCGCGAGCGCGCCGATGCGCTGATCGCATCCGCCGTCGACGATCCCAACGATCCATTCTCACTGGTCAAGCTCGATGGCGACGAGCTCTCCGCCGAGCCGTCCCGCCTCGTCGACGAGGCCATGACCGTGCCGCTGTTCGGCGGCCGCCGCGCCATCCGCATCCGCGCCGGCTCGCGCAGCTTTGCCAGCGGCATCGACACCCTGGCCGAGATGAGCGTGAAAGATTGCCGCATCGTGATCGAGGCCGGCGAGCTGCGCCCGGAATCGCCGCTGCGCAAAGCCTGTGAGCGCGCCAAGACGGCGGTCGCGATCGGCTGCTACCCCGACACCGAGCGCGACCTCGCCAAGCTGATGGAGGACGAGCTCCGCATCGCCAATTTGCGTATCGCGCAGGATGCCCGCGCGGCGCTGATGTCGTTCCTCGGCGGCGACCGTCAGGCCTCGCGCAACGAGCTGCGCAAGCTCACGCTCTATGCCCATGGCAAAGGCGAGATCACGCTGGACGACGTGATGTCCGTGGTCGCCGATGCCTCCGAGTTGAAGCTCGATCCCATCGTCGACGGCGCCTTCGCCGGCCGGCCCGACATCGTCGAGACCGAATTCGCCAAGGCCATGATCGCCGGCACCTATCCCGGCGTGATCATCTCCGCCGCACAGCGTCAGGCCGCATGGCTGCACAAATCGGCGCTCGCGATTGCCGACGGCACGCCGGCCTCAGCCGTGCTCGACGGCGGCTTTCCACGGCTGCACTTCTCGCGAAAGCCCGCGGTCGAAACGGCGCTGCGCAATTTCAGCCCGGCCCGGCTTGCCCTCATCATCGAGCAGCTCGCGACAGCCGCGCTCGAGACCCGCAAGCAATCCACCCTTGCCGCCGCCATCGCCCAGCGCACGCTGATGGCGATCGCCGCGAATGCGAAGCGGCGGGGGTAAGCGCGGCTCTCACCACGTCATTGCGAGCGCAGCTCTCTCAGCACCGTCATTGCGAGGAGCACTTGCGACGAAGCAATCCAGAATCCTTCCGCGGAAAGATTCTGGATTGCTTCGCTTCGCTCGCAATGACGTGATTGATGTAGACGCGCGCCACACACGCAACTGTCGTCCTGGCGAAGGCCAGGACCCATTGCCACCGCGAGTAATTTGGTGGGCGGTATTGGCCTTGATATCCTATCGATAGATCACGCGGTATGGGTCCTGGCTTTCGCCAGGACGACATCGAGGATAGTTCAGAGCCCGCCCTTCGCCAGCCGCTTCATCACCTCGTCGAGCTGATCGAGGTTGCGGTAGTTGATCTGCACGGAGCCGCCGGGATCGCGGTGATTGACCGTGACCTTGAGCCCGAGTGCGTCGCTGACGCGCTTTTCGAGATCGATCGTATCAGGGTCCTTTTCCTTCGTCCCAGTGCGCGCCTTCTGCGGCTTGCGCTCAGGCACGCCCTCCTCGTGCGCGAGCGCCTCGGCCTGACGGACGTTGAGACCCTCCTCAACGATGCGCTTGGCGGCCGCGAGCGGATCGGGCACGCCGATCAGCGCGCGGGCATGGCCGGCCGTCAGTTCGCCGGTCGCGATGAAGGCCTGCACCTCCGCCGGAAGCTTCGTCAGCCGCATCATGTTGGCGACGTGGCTGCGGCTCTTGCCGACGACTCTTGCGATGTCGTCCTGGCTGCGTTTGAACTCGTTGGCGAGCGCGTGATAGCCCTGCGCCTCTTCCATCGGGTTGAGGTCTTCGCGCTGCACGTTCTCGACGATCGCGAACTCGAGCGCGTCGCTGTCGCTGATGTCGACCGGCACGATCGGCACTTCGTGCAGGCCGGCCATTTGCGAAGCGCGCCAGCGCCGTTCGCCGGCGATGATCTCGTAGCGGTCCTGTGCGCCCTTCACCGGTCGCACCACGATCGGCTGGATCACGCCATGCTGCTTGATGGAGTCGGAGAGCTCCTTGAGCTCGGCCTCTGAAAAGGTACGGCGCGGGTTGCGCGGATTGGCCTTGATGAATTCGATCGGCACCTTGCGCTGCGCGCGCGGACGATCGACATGCTGAGCCTCGCCGCCGACATCACCGATCAGACTCGCAAGACCTCGGCCCAGTCGCGAACGCGCTTCGTCGGCCATCGCCAGCTCCCTTGGATTCACGGTGCAGCACTCCAGAACTGAATTTCAGACTCTCGATCGTAGGGTGGGCAAAGGCGCGTCTTCGCGCCGTGCCCACCATCTTTCAATCGAATGGTTTTGGTGGGCACGCTCCGCTTTGCCCACCCTACGGCAGCGTCAATGCGTCATGCGCAGCTCGCGCTCGCGCTGGATCACTTCGGTGGCGAGCCGCAAATACGCTTCGCTGCCGACGCATTTAAGATCGTAGACCAGCACCGGCTTGCCGTAGGACGGCGCTTCCGAGATGCGCACGTTGCGCGGGATCATGGTCTTGTAGACTTTCTCGCCCATGAACTGGCGGACGTCGGCAACGACCTGGTTCGAGAGGTTGTTGCGCGAGTCGAACATGGTCAGCACGATGCCGTGGATCGACAGGTTCGGGTTGAGCGTCGAGCGCACCTGCTCGACCGTTTGCAGCAATTGCGACAGACCTTCCAGCGCGAAGAACTCGCATTGCAGCGGCACCAGGATCGCATCGGACGCCGCCATCGCATTCACCGTGAGCAGGTTGAGCGAGGGCGGGCAGTCGATCAGCACATAGGTGTAGTCGGCGTCCGGCGAGACGTTGTTGTTGAGCGCGCCGATGGCGTCGCGCAGCTTGAAGGCGCGGCCGGGCGTGGTGCCGAGCTCGAGCTCGAGGCCTGAGAGATCCATGGTCGAGGGTGCGATGTGCAGCCGGGGCACCGCGGTCGAGACCACCGCCTCGCGCAAGGCGGCTTCGCCGACCAGCACGTCATACGTGGAGCAGGAACGGCTGCGGCGATCGATGCCGAGGCCGGTCGAGGCGTTGCCCTGCGGGTCGAGATCGACGATCAGGACACGTTCACCGATCGCAGCGAGCGCCGTGCCGAGGTTGATCGCTGTGGTTGTTTTTCCCACGCCGCCCTTCTGATTCGCCAGCGCTAGGATGCGCGGGTGGCCATGCGGTACCTCGTTGGTCTCTTGGGCGTCCTGTTCTTGCTGCGGCTCGTCAATCACGCTCATCGCAAATTCCCCCACTCAGGCCCCTGAACGCCTCACCCGCGCCGTTCGACGGACGTCAGTTCCACGATCCACCCGTCACCGGTGCGGCTTGGATGGAGCTGAGTCTGAATATTCCAATATTTAGCGGCTTCGGTCAATTCAGCCTCTACATCTTGACCTTTGAGAAACAACGCCTTTGCGCCCTGGCGCATCAGCGGCTCCGCAAAGCCGATAAGTTGATGTAGCGGAGCCAACGCGCGCGCGGTGACGCAATCGACGGGGCCGGTGATTCTATCCACATTATCCCCGATCTCAGCGAGATGTACGAGCCCCGGAGATGTGGTGACGCGAATCGCCTCGCGCAGGAATGCGGCCTTCTTGGCGATTCGCTCGACGAGATGGACGCGGGCATCCGGCGTCCCGGCCATGGCGCAGGCGAGCACGACGCCCGGGAAGCCACCGCCGCTGCCGAGATCGGCCCAGCGTTTTGCCGCCGGTGCGAGATCCACGAGCTGAAGCGAGTCGGCGATGTGCCGGGTCCAAAGGTGCGGTAGCGTCGAGGGCGCGACGAGGTTGGTCTTGGCCTGCCACTCCCGGAGCAAGGCGATGTAGCGATCGAGCCGGTCCTCCGTTTCATGTGAAACGGGCGCGAGCTTGAGCGCCGCGATCTTGTCGGCAGCGATGACCGCGTCCAGTGATTGATCGGTGGCGCTGGCCTTGTCGATCTTCGGTCTGGTCGGCCTCGGTTCGGGTCGACCACCGGCGCCCTCACCCGCCGCGGATTTTCTTGATGACGATCTGCCGCCTCCCGGCCCGCGATGTTTCACGTGAAACGCCTATGCGATCGCCTTTGAGGTCTTCCGTGCCTCCCGCCGCAGATAGGCAGCGAGAATGCCGAGCGCCGCCGGCGTCATCCCATCGATCCGACCGGCCTGGCCGACCGTGAACGGCCGAGCCTTTTCCAGCTTGGCCCGCACCTCGTTGGAGAGACCGGGGACCTGCTGGTAGTCGACCTCAGTCAACACCATCCCCTCGTCGCGCCGGAATGCGTCGACATCGGCGCTCTGGCGCTCCAGATAGACGTCGTATTTGGCGTCGATCTCGAGGTGGGCGGCGATGACAGGGTCGATCGCGGACAGCTCCGGCCAGATCGCGCGGACCTGCCTCCAGCCAATATCTGGATACGCCATCAGCTCGAAGGCGGACCGGCGCTGGCCATCGCGGTTCAGGGACAGTCCGTGCTTGATCGCCTCGTTCGGGGTAATCGCGAGCGACTTCGAGAGCGTCCGGGCTGCGTTCAGGGCATCCATCTTGGCGCGATGGTGCTGCATCCTGGCAGTGCCGACACACCCCAAGGCGATGCCCTTCTCGGTCAGACGCTGGTCGGCGTTGTCGGCCCGCAGCGTCAGCCGGTATTCGGCCCGGGAGGTGAACATCCGATAGGGCTCGCTAATCCCGCGCGTGACGAGGTCGTCGATCATCACACCGAGATAGCCATCCGCCCGGTCGAACACGATCAGCGCGGCCCCGCTCGCCGAGAGCGCGGCGTTCAACCCGGCCACGATGCCCTGCCCGGCGGCCTCTTCGTATCCGGTGGTGCCATTGATCTGCCCTGCCAGGAACAGACCGCGCAGACGCTTGGTCTGGAGGGTCGGATCGAGCTCCCGGGGATCGATGTGGTCGTATTCGATGGCATAGCCCGGACGGACCATCTTCACCCGCTCCAGGCCCGGAATGCTGGCGAGGATCGCAAGCTGAACCTCTTCGGGGAGTGAGGTCGAGATGCCGTTGGGATAGACAGTCGTGTCGTCGAGCCCTTCCGGCTCCAAGAAGATCTGATGGCCATCACGGTCGCCGAAGCGGACGATCTTGTCCTCGATCGACGGACAATAGCGCGGACCGGAGCTCTTGATCTGGCCGGAGTACATCGGGGAGCGATGGACATTGGCGCGGATCACCTCATGGGTCGCCGAGGTGGTCCGGGTGATCCCGCACTGGATCTGCGGGGTCGTGATCCGCTCCGTCATCACTGAGAACGGCTCCGGTGGTTCGTCTCCGGGCTGCATTTCGACCGCCGACCAATCGATCGTGGTGCCGTCCAGACGGGGTGGAGTCCCCGTCTTCAGCCGTCCGAGAGTAAAGCCGGCGCGCTCAAAGGAGCTGGACAGGCCCATCGCCGGCGCCTCGCCCACACGACCGGCGGGCCAATTCTTCTCGCCGAGATGGATCAGACCGCGCAGGAAGGTGCCGGTGGTGACGACAATCGCCCCTGCCCGAAGCTGCCGGCCATCAGCCAGGCGCAGACCGGTGACCCGGCCTTCCACCACGATCAGCTCGTCAGCCTCACCCTCGATGACGGAAAGACCCTCGGTTTCCCTGATCGCGGCCTGCATCGCGGCCGCATAGAGCTTCCGGTCGGCCTGAGCGCGAGGACCACGGACAGCCGGACCCTTGCGGCGATTGAGGACGCGAAATTGGATGCCGCCGGCGTCGCTGACCCGGCCCATCAGACCATCGAGAGCATCGACTTCGCGGACCAGATGGCCCTTGCCGAGGCCGCCAATGGCGGGGTTGCAGGACATGGCGCCGACGGTGGAGAAACGGTGCGTCACCAGAGCTGTCGTTGCACTCATCCGCGCAGCAGCAGCCGCGGCTTCACAGCCGGCGTGACCGCCGCCAATGACGATGACGTCGAAACTCTCTCGCTCTGTTCGCATGAGCGGACTTCTAGCTCAGAGGCGGAGAAGCCGGAAGCGGAAACTGGCGGATGTTTCACGTGAAACGGTGGGGAAGGCGAAAGCGATTCCGTGAAAACAACCCCATGCACAGTAGAAAGGGCGTTGAACGACAGTTGTTTCACGTGAAACGAGAGCGCTTCGATGGGGTGGGGATTGCAAAGCCGTCATTGCGAGGAGCCCTTGCGACGAAGCAATCCAGTCTGCCTCCGCGGAGAGACGCTGGATTGCTTCGCTGCGCTCGCAATGACGGGCGGGGCGTTGCTCTTGCTCCCTGTTTAAATGCCCGGGGATCGAAGCATGGCGAGATTGAGCGCTAGGTTTTTCCGGCTCCCGGCCGTCATTGTCTTCGGGCTTAATTGAAGAGGGCTAAGGCCGAAACCTGTTTCACGTGGAAACGGTCCCCCCGCCGTTTCACGTGAAACGCAAGAAATGGAACAAATGCTAGTCCTACAATGAAGAACTAGCACTACTTTCCGATACAGAATTTCTGGAAGATGGCCCCAAGAACGTCTTCGACATCCACCCGGCCCAGCAACCGGCCTAGGGCGTAGGCGGCGGCACGCAGTTCCTCCGCGGCGAGCTCCTCGCCCTCTTCTACTAGCTCCAGGCTCCGGCGCAAGCTGTCTGCCGCTTGGCGCAACAGGTCGCGTTGGCGCGCGCGGGTCACCAATGCGCCCTCGCTGGTCCCAAAGAATTCAGACGCAAATGTCACGAGCCCGTCGACCAGCTGAGGGATGCCATCGCCCCGGCTCGCCGAGATCCCGAACTCGCCGCGCCGCCCGGCTTCCCCCACCCCACCGAGATCGATCTTGTTGCGCACGATCCAGACCGAGCCAACGGTCCGATCGTCATCGCCGGCCTTCCACAGCGACCGCGTCGCGTCGGGATCGATGGCCTGCGATCCCTCCACCAGCCACAGTACGAGATCTGCGTCTTCGGCCCTGGCCCGTGCCCGGCGCACGCCCTCTTGCTCGACCGGGTCATCGGTCTCGCGAATGCCGGCGGTGTCGATCACCGTCACGGGGTATCCGTCGAGATCGAGCTGCACCTCGATCACATCGCGTGTGGTGCCGGCGTGCGGCGAGACGATCGCGACCTCGCGGCGGGCGAGTTGATTCATCAGCGTCGACTTGCCGACATTCGGCTCGCCGGCGATCGCAACCACTAGGCCATCGCGCAGACGTTCAGCTTGTCCCTGTGCCGCAAGGACTTCCGCAATTTCACCATGCAGCGCTCGGATCGCCTTGATGGCCGGCGCCAGGAGCTCGGCAGGCACATCGCCCTCGTCCGAGAAATCGATGCCGGCTTCGATCAGGGCAGAAGCCTCGATGATGCGCTCACGCCAATCGCGCGCGCGATGGCCGAGCAGGCCTTGCAATTGGCGCAGCGCCTGACGCCGCTGGCGGTCGGTGTCGGCGTGGATGAGATCGTCGAGGCCCTCGGCCTCGGTGAGGTCGAGCTTGCCGTTCTCGAACGCGCGCCGCGTGAACTCACCAGGCTCGGCCGCCCGCGCATTCGGTATATCAGAAATAGATGCGAGAAGCGCCGAGAGCACCGCACGTCCGCCATGGACGTGGAATTCGGCGACGTCCTCGCCGGTCGCGCTTGCCGGTCCCGGAAACCAGAGCACGACTGCGTCGTCGATCGGTTGGCCCATACCGTCACGGAGCAATCGGCGGCTGGCCTGCCGCGGCGCAGGCAGCGTACCCGTCAGCGTCGTCAACACCACGCCGGCCTGCGGCCCGGAGACGCGCACCATCGCAATCGCGCTCGGCGGACGGCCGGACGACAGCGCAAAGATGGTCTGGTCTTGCGGATGCATGGCCTATTTGTCCGGCTGCGGAAGAAAAGGCAAATCCACCATTTCGAACGCCAAGTGGCCTAGTTTTGCTGCGCCAAGTCCCGCAGCAAAGGATTATATTGCGATGCAATAAAACTGCGGCAATTTTGCTGCAGGATCCAGCCGCTCAGGCCCAGCAGGCTCAACCAGATTCAATCTTATTGTATTCTGTCAAAGGCTTAACCGAAAATCGGGGTCGAGCGAGAGGGCCGCTAATCTGCTGCAATTCGCCGCAGCAAAGCTGCACAATGAAAAAGGGCGCCCGAAGGCGCCCTCCACTTTTCGCTGCACTGCATTCAAGTGTTCATCGAGTCGAAGAACTCAGAATTGCTCTTCGTCGAGCGCAGCTTGTCGAGCAGGAAGTCGATCGCATCCATGGTGCCCATCGGGTTGAGGATGCGGCGGAGCACGTACATTTTCTTGAGCACCTGCGGATCGGTGATGAGCTCCTCCTTGCGGGTGCCGGAGCGCGAGATGTCGATCGCCGGGAAGGTGCGCTTGTCCGAGACCTTGCGGTCCAGGATCAGCTCCGAGTTACCGGTGCCCTTGAACTCTTCGAAGATGACTTCGTCCATGCGGCTGCCGGTATCGACCAGCGCGGTCGCGATGATGGTCAGCGAGCCGCCCTCCTCGATGTTACGGGCGGCACCGAAGAAGCGCTTCGGGCGCTGGAGCGCGTTGGCATCAACACCGCCGGTCAGCACCTTGCCGGATGACGGCACCACGGTGTTGTAGGCGCGCCCCAGTCGGGTGATCGAATCGAGCAGGATCACGACGTCGCGGCCATGCTCGACCAGGCGCTTGGCCTTCTCGATCACCATCTCGGCGACCTGAACGTGGCGCACCGCCGGCTCGTCGAAGGTCGAGGACACCACCTCGCCCTTCACCGAACGCTGCATGTCCGTGACTTCTTCCGGACGCTCGTCGATCAGGAGCACGATCAGATAGCAGTCCGGGTGATTCGCGGTGATCGAGTGCGCGATGTTCTGCATCAGCACGGTTTTACCGGTGCGCGGCGGCGCGACGATCAGCGCGCGCTGGCCCTTTCCGATGGGCGCGACGATGTCGATCACGCGTGCAGAGAGATCCTTGCGCGTGGGATCGTCGATCTCCATGCGGAAGCGCTGATTCGGAAACAGCGGCGTGAGGTTATCGAAATTGACCTTGTGCTTGGCCTTTTCCGGGTCCTCGAAATTGAGCGTGTTGACCTTCAGCAACGCGAAATAGCGCTCGCCCTCTTTCGGGCTGCGAATATGGCCCTCGATGGTGTCGCCGGTGCGCAAGCCAAAACGGCGGATCTGCGAGGGCGAAACATAGATGTCGTCAGGGCCTGGCAAGTAATTCGCATCGGGCGAGCGAAGAAAGCCGAAGCCGTCGGAGAGCACCTCGACAACGCCCTCACCGACGATGTCGGTTTCCTGAATCGAGAGCTGCTTGAGGATGGCGAACAGCAGCTCCTGCTTGCGCAGGGTGCTGGCGTTCTCGACCCCTTTCTCTTCCGCGAACGAGACGAGCTCGGCCGGGGTTTTCGACTTGAGGTCCTGGAGTTTAATTTCCCGCATTGGGGTGGTCCTGTGGGGTAACCTTGGAAGGGGGTGCGAGGTGGCTCTGAAATGCGGACGCGAGCAGGTGCAGGTAAGGTCCGCAGGTCTGGCAAGGTGAGTGCCGGTGAGGCTTCAAACCTGATGCGGTGTCCGGCCTCTGGAAAGCTCGGACACAACCACATCCGCCTGCGTTGGGTGGGATATCGATAATATAGAAAATCGCTTCCTGCTCCGCAAGCCGAAGCGCTGAGCGATTCGTCGCGCGCCTTGCCTAGAACGGCTTCACGATCACCATGATCACGATGAAAATCATCAGGACGGTCGGCACCTCATTGATAATTCGATAGAATTTCTGGGTCCGCGGGCGTCGGTCGGCGGCGAAATCCTTTAGCCAGCGGGAAAAAAAGCCGTGGACCGCGGACATTGCCAGGACCAGTGCCAGTTTTACGTGCAACCAGCCGGAGCTGAACCAATGGCCGGACCAGGCGAGATAGAGCCCGGCGAGCCAGGTGACCATCATGGCCGGATTGATGATCGCCTTGAGCAGCCGGCGCTCCATGACCTTGAACGTTTCCGACTGCTTCGATCCGATTTCGGCCTCGGAGTGATAGACGAACAGCCGCGGCAGATAGAGCATGCCCGCCATCCAGGAGATGACGGCGATCACGTGCAGCGCCTTGATCCACTCATACATGCCGGCAGCCTCCCATTCTTGTTTTCGACCCGCTTTGCCGACGCGAACCGGGATCCATTCTGCTCGAAACCGCTTTCTGCTCACCGAACAGTGGATGGAAGGTGTCCGGTAAGAATTCATTCATAGATTTGGGCGCACACACATATCCGCGTGCTCGGCTCTTCTAAACCTAAAAATTTTAGAATCTTAAGGTTTGAGTCTTTGTGACCGTGGATTGGACTCACACAATTCGGTCCGCCGCTTCACGCGCGCTTGTTCACATCCATCAACATATCCTGTGCCGATCTGGGCCGTCGAAATAAGTGACCCGAGCTCAGGGGCTTGCGCCCGCTTGTCGGCAGCTTATCAAGAGGGTTGTCCGCGCAATCCTGTTTCCGCGCCGGACGGCCGGCAAACTTGTTCTGACAGGCAGCGGTGTGAAGAAAATTGGCCGTTGTCCCGTCCCTGGTGTCGCACATCCCTTTCCGAGAGGTTAAGCTCCACAGAAATCCACAAACTGCCCCACCAAAACTCAAAGAGTTTTTGTGCCGACCTCGAACAACTATTTCCATCTGCACCTGGTCTCCGACTCCACGGGCGAGACGCTCATCACCGTGGCGCGCGCGGTCGCGGCTCAATATGCCAACGTGACGCCGGTCGAGCATGTCTATCCGCTGGTGCGCAGCCAGAAGCAGCTCGATCGCGTGCTCGACGAGATCGAGGAGGCGCCGGGAATCGTGCTGTTCACGCTGCTGGAGAAGGATCTGGTCTTCAGGCTCGAGAACAAGTGCAAGGAGATCAACGTTCCGAGCCTGTCCATCATCGGCCCGGTGATGCAGCTGTTTGAAGCGTATCTCGGCGCTGCGACCACGGGTCGCGTCGGCGCCCAGCACGTGCTCAATGCGGAATATTTCAAGCGCATCGATGCGCTGAACTACACCATGATCCACGACGACGGCCAGCATGTCGAAGGTCTCGACGAGGCCGACGTGGTGCTGGTGGGTGTGTCCCGCACCTCGAAGACGCCGACGTCGATCTATCTCGCCAATCGCGGCATCCGCACCGCCAACGTGCCGCTGGTTCCGGGCATTCCGGTGCCCTCGCAATTGGAAACGCTGACGCGGCCCCTGGTCGTCAGCCTGCATGCAACGCCGGAACGCCTGATTCAGATCCGTCAGAATCGCCTGCTCTCTATGGGAGCCGAGTCCGGCAGCGACACCTACACCGACAAGCAATCGGTCACCGAGGAGGTTGCGTTCGCACGCAAGCTCAGCGCCAAGCATGATTGGCCGCTGCTGGATGTCACAAGACGCTCGATCGAGGAAACCGCCGCGGCGATCATGAAGCTCTACACCGATCGCCAGCGCAACCGGCCCTCGGAATAGTTCTCGCAATGGGTCTGTGGCGCGGCACATCTCCGTTGATCCTGGCCTCGCAAAGCAGCGCGCGGAAGACGCTGCTGGCGAATGCTGGCTTCGAATTCGAGAGCGTGACGGCTGACATCGACGAACGCGGCCTTCAGGCTGCGTCGAAACTTTCAAACCCGCGCGAAATTGCTCTGCTGCTGGCCTGTGAAAAGGCGAAGGCCGTCTCGGCTCTTCATCCGGGCAGCTACGTCATCGGCGCCGACCAGACCCTGGCTCTCGGCGAGCGCCTCTTTAACAAGCCCGCCGGTCGTCCCGAGGCGATGGCGCAGTTGCGTGATCTCGCCGGCAACAGCCACGAGCTGAATTCAGCGGTGGCGGTGGCGCACGACGGAAAGATTGTTTTCGAGGATGTTTCGGTAGCCCGCATGACCATGCGGCAAATGACCGAGGCCCAGCTTTCAGCCTATCTCGATGCCGCCGGTGACGCCGTCGCGACCAGTGTCGGCGGCTATCAGCTCGAAGGGCTGGGTATTCATCTGTTCGAGCGCATCGAGGGCGACCATTTCACCATTCTCGGCCTGCCGCTGCTGCCGCTGCTTGCGTTCCTGCGCCGCGAGCGGCTAGTTGCGGTGTGAACGACAGACATGGCTGGGCCTTGATGCGGATCCTCGGACTGACCGGCTCGATCGGGATGGGCAAATCCACCACCGCGAAATTGTTCGCGGAGGCTGGTGTTCCCGTCTACGACGCCGATGCCGCTGTTCATCACTTGTATGAGGGCGAAGCGGCTCCCGCGATCGAGGCTGCCTTCCCCGGCACGACCATCAACGGCAAGGTCGACCGCTCCAAACTGTCCGCGCGCGTCGTGCACGATCCCGCCGCGATCAAGCAGCTCGAGCAGATCGTCCATCCAATGCTGGGCGAGTCCCGCAAAAAATTCTTCGCCGAGGCCGAAGCGGCCAAGGTCCCCGTCGTGGTCCTGGACATTCCCCTCCTGTTCGAAACCGGCGGCGAGAAACGGGTCGACGCCGTGGTCGTGGTCTCGACCTCGCCGGAACTTCAGCGCGCGCGGGTGCTGGCGCGCGGCACGATGGACGAGGCAAAGCTCGACGCCATCATCGCCAAGCAGATGCCCGACGCCGAAAAGCGCAAGCGCGCCGATTTCGTGGTGGATACCTCAAACGGGCTGGACCCGGTGCGTGCTCAAATCAAGCACATCCTGGCCGAGGTCGTTAAGATGCCGCAGCGGCGAGCCTGATTCGCCGATTTTTGCACGGCCATCTCAATCATGCGCGAAATCGTTCTCGATACCGAAACCACCGGCCTCGATCCGCTCCGCGGCGATCGCCTGGTCGAAATCGGCTGTGTCGAGATATTTAACCGCATGCCGACCGGACAAACCTTCCACCGCTACATGAATCCTGAAAGGGACATGCCGGCGGAGGCCTTCGCAGTGCACGGGCTGTCGGCCGAATTCCTGTCGACCAAGCCGCTGTTCCACGAGGTCGTCGACGAGTTTCTGGAATTCATCGGCGATGCGCCGCTGGTGATCCACAACGCCTCGTTCGACATCAGCTTCATCAATGCCGAGCTCGATCGGATCAAGCGCGCGGCGATCCCGCGCGAGCGGCTGGTCGATACGCTGCTGCTGGCGCGGCGCAAGCATCCCGGCGTGTCGAACCGGCTCGACGATCTCTGCTCGCGGTATGCGATCGACAATTCACACCGCACCAAGCACGGCGCGTTGCTCGACGCCGAGCTCCTGGCCGAGGTCTATGTCGATCTGGTCGGGGCGCGGCAGTCGCAGTTGCTGCTTGCCTCGGATACCGAGGAGATTCGCGTCAGTGCGACCGGCGAAGCGCCGCGGCGACAGCGCCTGGTGCCGCTTGCGCCGCGGGTTTCCGATGCCGAACGCGAGGCCCACCGGGCCTTCATCGCAACGTTTGGCGACAAGGCGATCTGGAACGAGTACCTGCCCGCTCCAGCTGCCGTGGCGGCCGGTTAGGCCTGACCGGCTTGGCCCTGAGCGGCCATTTGCCGCTCCATGTTCTGACGATAGAGACCGACGAAGTCGACCGGATCCAGCATCAGCGGCGGGAACCCGCCGTCGCGGACGGCGGTCGCGATGATCTCGCGCGCGAACGGGAACAGCAGGCGCGGGCACTCGATCATGACCAGCGGATGCAAATTCTCCTTCGGCACATTGGCGATCCGGAACACGCCGGCATAGGCGAGCTCGAACGAGAACATCACCTTGCTCGCCGCCTCGGCCTTGCCTTCGACCGACAACGTCACCTCGAACTCCTGTTCGCTGAGGTTGTTGGCGCTGACGTTGATCTGGATGTTGATCTGGGGCGGCTGGCTCTGCTGCTGGAGCGAGCTCGGCGCGTTCGGATTTTCGAACGAGAGGTCCTTGGTATATTGCGCCAGCACGTTGAGCTGGGGAGCCTGGGCCGCCTCGGGAGGGGTGCCGTTACCGTTGGTCATGAAAGTCTCTCCTTACCCGATTTGGGCTGAATTTCGCGGCGGTTGGCTAACATAGGGCCGCCTCATTCCACAAGGACGAACGACCCCGGGTGAGATATCGGAGCCGCGCCCGCACCTGTGCCCTTCACCCCGGTCTTTTGCGCGAAATTGCGCCCTAAACGATTGAACAAGCGCGATTTCCGGGCACGATCGGGTTTCCCCTTAAGCATAAAACGCGCTACACTCAGCGCTGTGCCAAAAGGCGCCATTGGCCGGGCAAGATTTCGTGCCTACATCCCAGGGACCAGACGCGCGGACCTAAATGGTGATGTAGACTTGCCGTTTCGGTATGGAACGGTCTACTGGCCGGATTGATTTTCCCGGCGACGACCTCAAATCGAAGACCCAAAGCAAAGACCAGAAAGCGAATACGACGTGGACATCTACACTATCATTTTCCTGGCGCTGGCGGTCTTTATCTTTCTGCGGCTGCGCAGCGTGCTGGGACAGCGCACCGGCAACGAACGGCCGCCGTTCGACCGCAATGCGCTCCAGGGTGCCCAGGACAAGAACGTCGTGACCATGCCGGGCAAGGTGATCGACCAGGCCCCGCTGGCGCCGACGGCCGAGCCGGCCCCGCCCGCCGACCGCTGGAAGGGCCTGGCCGAGCCGGGCACCCCGCTCGCGCAGGGTCTCGACGCCATCGTCGACAAGGATTCCACTTTCGACCCGCGCCATTTCATCTCGGGTGCCCGCGGCGCCTATGAGATGATTGTGCTGGCCTTTGCCAATGGCGACCGTCGCGCGCTGCGCGACCTGTTGTCGTCGGAGGTCTATGAGAGCTTCGATGCCGCGATCAAGGAGCGCGAAAAGAACGAGCAGAAGACCGAGACGCGTTTTGTCTCGATCGACAAGGCTGAGCTCGTCGGCGCCGAGCTGCGCGACCGCACCGCCCAGCTCACCGTACGCTTCGTCTCGCAGATGATCTCGGTCACCCGCGACAAGGCCGGCAACATCGTCGACGGCAGCGCCGACACGGTCGCCGACATCACCGACATCTGGACTTTCGCCCGCGACACCTCCTCTCGCGATCCGAACTGGAAGCTGGTTGGCACCGGAAGCGCGAATTAAGATCTTCTTGAAGAACAGCGCGACGGCGCTTTGCGCAGGTGTCGTCGTGCTGTCGTCGTTTTCGCTCGGCGCTGAAGCGGCGCGGCGCCACTACCGCAGCCACCACCATCATCCTCCGACATTGCCTGCCGCCCCGCCGCGGGCCTTGCCCTATCCGCAGCTTCCCCTGCCGTTCGAGATTCCCGGCGCGCAATATCTGCCGCTGGCCTGGGCGGACGTGAAGGGCTGGAGCGAGGACAATCATCTCGCCGCCTACAAGACCTTCCGTGCGAGCTGCCGGTCGATCAACGCGCAGACCGGCGCATCCGAGCCGAAAGCCGAATCCAAAGCCGAATCCAAAGCACTTGGCGCCTCGCTGAGCGAGCCCTGCCGGGCCGCCAAATCGCTCGCGCTCACCGACGACGCCAAAGCAAAAACCTTCTTCGAGGACAATTTTTCGCCCTTGCGCATCTCGCGCCTCGGCGAGCCCGACGGCTTCGTCACCGGCTATTACGAGCCCGTGCTGGAGGGATCGCGGACGCAGACCGACGTCTACAACGTTCCGGTCTATCGCCGGCCGTCCAATCTGTTCGTGCGCGGCTACAAGCAGGACGCGGTCAGCCTGCCCAACAAGGGCCCGGTCTATCGCAAGATCGGCCGCCGCAAGCTGGTGCCCTATTATGACCGCGGCGAGATCGAGGACGGCAAGATCGCCGGCCGCGGGCTGGAGATCGCTTGGCTCAAGGACCCCACCGATCTCTTGTTCGCGCAGATCCAGGGCTCGGCGCGGATCAAGTTCGACGACGGCGGCACGGTCCGGCTCAATTACGACGCCTACAACGGCTATCCCTACACGGCGGTCGGTCGCATTCTGATCGAGCGCGGCATCATTCCGAAGGAAGAGATGTCGATGCAGAAGATCAGGGAATGGATGACGCAGAATCCTGAGGGCGCCAAGGAGCTGCGCCGCCAGAACCGCGCCTACATCTTCTTCCGCGAGGTCAATTTGTCCGACAAGGAGGAGGCGGTGGGTGCGCAGGGCATTCCGCTGACGGCCGGCCGCTCGATCGCGGTCGACAAGTCGCTGCACGTCTACGGCACGCCATTCTTCATCGAGGGCGAGCTGCCGATCGATTCCGAACGCGCCAAGACACCGTTCCACCGGCTGATGATCGCGCAGGACACCGGCTCGGCCATCATCGGACCTGCGCGCGCCGATCTTTATTTCGGCGCCGGCGCGGATGCCGGCCGCGTCTCCGGGCGGCTGCGCCATCCCATGCATTTCGTGATGCTGGTGCCGAGGGGCCTCGATCCCAGCGCGCGCGGCGCGAGGCTACCGGTGCCGGACCCGCGTCCCTCGGAGAAGATCGCAAAGCTGTTTCCGCAGGCCGACCCGGCGAAGGATCCGAAGAACGCGACGGCTGCGGCGAAAGCTGCTGAGTCAGGCAAGCCTGAATCCGTGAAGGCTGGCGCGCCCTCGCCTGCCGTGCCACAAGCCAAGGACGCCACCGTTGCGGTGGCAAGCCCAGTGCCGCTGCCGGAGCCGCGTCCCAACATCAAGCCCGACCGCGAACAGCGCAAGCGCGTGTATCGTCGTTCCCACCCGCAGCAATGAAGCGATCGTCCCGTCCGCCCGTGCTGGAGCCGCGTCCTTCACCGCGCCGCCGTGCGCTGAGCGAGGAGGAGCGCGCGCTGTGGGACAATGTTGCAAAACAGGTCAAGCCGCTGAGGAAATCTCGCGTGGCGAAGGCGCCGGCCGCGCCGCGCGGTGAGCCAGCACCGACGTCGCCGTCCGCAAGACCCGCGCCGCCCGCAAGGCCGGTCGCCGCTGCGCCGGTGCCGCGCGTCGCAAAACCGTCCATGCCGCCCTTGGCGCCGCTCGGCAAACGCGAGCGCGCAAAGCTGTCGCGTGGGCGCAGCGAGATCGAAGCGCGGCTCGACCTGCACGGCATGACCCAGACGCGGGCCCATCGTGCGTTGACCGGCTTCCTGCACCGCGCCCATCACGACGGCCTGACCTTCGTCCTCGTCATCACCGGCAAGGGCCGCAGCGGCGGCGAAAGCGGCGTGCTGCGCCGCCAGGTGCCGGAATGGCTCAGCCTGCCGGAATTCCGCGCCTTCGTCGTCGGCTTCGAGGAGGCCCATATCGGGCACGGTGGCCAAGGTGCGCTGTATGTGCGGATTCGGCGGCCGAGGGTCTAGAACGGCCGGACAATTGCGAGCGCGGACTTCTCTTGCCTCTCCCGCTTGCGGGAGAGGTCGACGCCCGAAAGCGCGGCGGGCGAGGGCTCTCTCGTCTTGGGGAATCCCTCTGTGGAGACACCCTCACCCCAGCCCTCTCCCGCAAGCGGGACAGGGAGCACACCGCCTAAAACGGCCGGATGATTCCGACGCGCGGGATCAGCGTGAGGATCAGGCCGAAGATGGTCGTCTTCCGATCCCCGACCGGAATCGGCGGCGTCTGCCGCGCAGCGGGAAGCATCTTCACCGCGTGCAGGATCAGGAACATGCAGACCGCCCAGTTCGAGATCCAGCGCGAATAGTCGAACACCATCGCGAACATCACGAGATAGGCAAGGCTGACGCCGATTAGGGCTGCGATCACGAGGCGGCGATGCGCCTCGCTGGCGAGCGTGCCGATCAGGCTCGCAAAATAACGCCACAACGGCGTGTGCAGCCAGATCAGTAGCGCAAACACGGGCACGCCGAGAATGTTGTGCGGCAGCCGGCCCCAGGTGTCGGCAACCTCCTTCGCCAGCGGCTGATACCAGATGTAGCTGAACTGCAGCAGATCGGTGCGAGATGAATCGGCCATCCGGCTCTTGAGATATGCGACGAAATCCGCTTCCGGGATCGGCATCGTTCCCAGAAACTGCGCCGCGAAGAACAGCGCGGAGACGAGGCCAAAGGCGGCGAAACCGAACGTGATGTTGGTGCGATTGCAGCCACAAGCCAGGTAATGCCTGATCACGACGATGGTGATGATCGTCGGCACATACATCAAGAGATGGATGTGATGGATCAACACGAGCACGATCGAGAACAGCGCAGCCGTCGCCACGAACAGCAGTGAGCCCGCCGGCATCAGCAAGAGGACGATCGCCAGCGCACAGCCATAGATGTCGAAATGGCCGAGCGTATGCATGAAGTTCTTGAGGAAGAACGGCGAGCCCGCGGTGAAGACGAACAGCGGCAGCGTCTTCGCGGTGAAGCCGAACGTCTTCTGGAACAGCGTTGCGTACAGCCCCAGCGTCGCCAGCCACGTCACGCCGCCGAGCGCGAACACCAGCCATACCGGCACCTTCGCCGTGAACAGTGCGACGATCGCCCCGATCAGCGCGCGCTTGATGAAGCCGAAATGGTAGTCGACGAGGAGGTGGATATAGGGGACGTAAGGCGGCAGCTGGATCTTGTGGACGAAGACACCGACGAGGACGGCGGCGTTGATCGCGAGCAGCACCCGCCAGGGGTTTTGCCAGAGGCTAGCGGGCATTTGGTACTTGCCGCGCATAAAACTCCGCCGTCGTCCCGGACAAGCGAGCATAGCGAGCGCTGATCCGGGACCCATAACCACAGAAGGTCGTTTGAGCCGAGATCGGAGTCGCCATCTGTTTCAACAAGGACCGCCGGGGGTAATGGGTCCTGGCTTTCGCCAGGACGACGGCGGAATAGATACAGCGCCGGGGCAAAATTACAAAATAAACCGGCTCAGATCGGCATTCTTGGCGAGGTCGCCAACGTGCTTCTGCACGTAGTCGGCATCGACCCGGACGGTCTCGCCATTGCGATCGGGGGCGGTGAAGGAGATCTCGTCCAGCACCCGCTCCATCACGGTCTGGAGCCGCCGCGCGCCGATGTTCTCGACGGCGGAATTGACGGCCACGGCGACGTCTGCCAGCGCATCGACCGCGCCATCGGTGATGTCGAGCGTCACGCCCTCGGTTTGCATCAAGGCGACATATTGCTTGATCAGCGAGGCTTCGGGCTCGGTGAGGATGCGGCGCATGTCGTCGCGGGTCAGCGCCTGCAATTCGACGCGGATCGGCAGGCGGCCCTGCAACTCCGGCAGCAGGTCGGACGGCTTTGCGACGTGGAAGGCGCCGGAGGCGATGAACAGGATGTGGTCGGTCTTGACCGCGCCGTGCTTGGTCGAGACCGAGGTGCCCTCGATCAGCGGCAACAGATCGCGTTGCACGCCCTCGCGGGAGACGTCGCCGCCGACGCGGCCGTCGCGGGCGCAGATCTTGTCGATCTCGTCCAGGAACACGATGCCGTTGTTCTCGACCGCGCTGATCGCCTCCAGCGTGAGCTGCTCGGTGTCCAAGAGCTTGTCGGATTCCTCGTTGACGAGGATCTCGTGCGAGCCCTCGACGGTCAGTCGCCGCGTCTTGCTGCGGCCGCCCAGCTTGCCGAAGATGTCGCCGATCGAGATCGCACCCATCTGCGCGCCCGGCATGCCGGGGATCTCGAACATCGGCATGCCACCGCCGGATGATTGCGTCTCGATCTCGATTTCCTTGTCGTTGAGCTCGCCGGCGCGCAGCTTCTTGCGGAAGGATTCGCGGGTCGCAGAAGAGGCATTGGCGCCGACCAGCGCATCGAGCACACGCTCCTCGGCCGCGAGCTGCGCCCGCGCCTGCACGTCCTTGCGCTTGCGTTCACGCACCTGGACGATCGCGACCTCGACGAGATCGCGCACGATCTGCTCGACATCGCGGCCGACATAGCCGACCTCGGTGAACTTGGTCGCTTCCACCTTCAGGAACGGTGCATTTGCGAGCTTGGCGAGCCGTCGCGCGATCTCGGTCTTGCCGACGCCGGTGGGGCCGATCATCAGGATGTTTTTCGGCAGCACCTCCTCGCGCAAGGAGCCTTCGAGCTGCTGCCGCCGCCAGCGGTTGCGCAGCGCGATCGAGACGGCGCGCTTGGCATCGGCTTGGCCGACGATGAAACGGTCGAGTTCGGAAACGATTTCGCGGGGGGAGAAGTCTGTCATGGCACCTTAGCTAGGGTCAGATGCGGGCTGGGACAAGCCGCTTTTTTCGGCCATCAGATGATCGGCGGACCGGATTGCCATTGCTTCACGGCGTCGACCGGATGGATCAGCATCAGGATATTGAGTGTCAGATTGTCGCGAATATGGAGCGCCAGCATGATTTCGAAGGCGAGGCCGATCAGAATGGTTACTGACACCGGCAGCACACGGGCAACGAGGAACCCCAGCACCATGAAGACCGTGTCCGAGACCGAGTTGACGATGCTGTCGCCGTAATAGTCCAGCGAGATCGTACCGGCGCGGTAGCGTTCGATGATGAACGGCGAGTTCTCGACGGTCTCCCAGGTGCCTTCGATCAGCATGGCGATGATCAGCCGCGCTGGCCATGACAAAGGCAGCGAGGGCAGTCGCGCAAACAGCAGCCAGGTCAAACCGTAGAACAGAAAGCCGTGCAGGACGTGGGAGAAACTGTACCAGTCTGCGATCTGCTGGGAATTCTCCGAGCTGTTCACCACGCCATGCCACAGCTTGATCGTGCCGCAGGTGCAGATCGGCACGCGTCCCATCGCGAACAGGATCGAGGCCTGCAGCGCCAGCAGCAGCAGCGCGATGCCGACCCAGGCGAGCGGCGGTACCGCGACCTTGCTCTGCTGCGTGCTCGTCAGCGTCACGATGCACGCACCATCAACACCGCCGGTCCATCCGGCGTCTCGACCATGCGGTCGCGGACGAAGCCCGCCTTCTCGTAGGCGCGTATCGCGCACGCGTTGAGCGGATCAGGATCGGTGACGATCCGCGGCACCCCGTTCCGCAGCTGCGCCTCGACGAACTGGCGAATGACCGCCGAGCCATGGCCGCACGCGATCATGTCGCTTTCGCCGATGAACTGGTCGATCCCACGCGTGCCCTCCGGTTGCGGCCCGAAGCCCGTATTCCAGGCGGTCAGGCGGTAGCATTGAAGATAGCCGAAGGGCCTGTTGCCGGCCAACACGATGAACTGGTCCATCGCGGGTTCAGTGAGGTCGCCGCTGACCAGCGCAAGCTGCTCGTCGGGATCGCCCCACCATTCCCGCACATGCGTCTGGCACAGCCAGTACCGGATCAGCGGCAGGTCGGCCGTTGTCATCGGGCGGAAGGTGTAGCTTAGGGCCATCCTATCGACCACGGTGGCACTGCGCCCCCTCTCCCGCTTGCGGGAGAGGGTCGGGGAGAGGGTGTCTCCGCAATGGGACAATCCCCCAGAGGAGAAAGCCCTCACCCGCGCCTTCGGCGCAACCTCTCCCGCAAGCGGGAGAGGTTGCAGCCAGTCCGGTGCCCCGCCGTTGAGTCACAGGTAGGCCCTACCCTGTCGCCAGGCTCTCGATCGTCACATTCCGGTTGGTGTAGACGCAGATGTCGGCGGCGATGTCGAGGGAGCGGCGGACGATGGTCTCGGCGTCCTTGTCGGTATCGAGCAGGGCGCGGGCCGCGGCGAGCGCATAATTGCCGCCGGAGCCGATCGCCATCACGCCGGCCTCGGGCTCGAGCACGTCCCCGGTGCCGGTCAGCACCAGCGAGACGTCCTTGTCGGCCACGATCATCATGGCCTCCAGCCGCCGCAGATAGCGGTCGGTGCGCCAGTCCTTGGCCAGCTCGACCGCAGCGCGGGTCAGCTGCCCCGGATACTGCTCAAGCTTGCTCTCCAGCCGCTCAAAGAGCGTGAAGGCGTCGGCGGTCGCGCCGGCAAAGCCGCCGATGACGTCGCCCTTGCCGAGCTTGCGGACCTTCTTGGCGTTGGACTTGATCACGGTCTGGCCGATCGAGACCTGGCCGTCGCCGCCGACCACCACCTTGCCGCCCTTGCGGACCGTCAAAATCGTGGTGCCGTGCCAGCCCGGCGAGCTGTTCTGGGAAACCTGCATGAATGATCCTCGTTGTCGGGCCTGATTTAGGCGGTCGGGGCCAAGGGGACAACCGGCGGACAACCGGCGCACAACGGGCCGCTCCGGGCCTAATTCGCTCACCATAGGCAGAAGTAGAGGCCCGGCTACCCGTTCCCGCAGTAGCGAAGGCGTCATTTGGCTGTTAAAAGACCGGCGTTTTCGGCCCCGAACTAGGATGAAAGCTAGTTTTGATGCGCACCGCGACGATCAAGCGCAAGACCAAGGAGACCGACATCGAGGTCACCGTGAACCTCGATGGCACCGGCGTGGCCAATATCGCGACCGGCATCGGCTTTTTCGACCATATGCTCGATCTCCTCGCCCGCCATTCCCGCATCGACCTCACGGTCAAGGCGGTGGGCGACCTGCACATTGATCATCACCATACCACCGAAGACACCGGCATCGCGCTCGGCCAGGCGGTCAAGCAGGCGCTCGGCAACATGGCGGGCATCACCCGCTATGCCGGCGTGCACATGCCCATGGACGAGACGCTGTCGCGCGTCGTCATCGACATCTCGGGCCGCCCGTTCCTGGTGTTCAAGGCCGACTTCCCCCGCGACAAGATCGGCGAGTTCGACACCGAGCTGGTGCGCGAGTGGTTCCAGGCCTTCGCCATCAACGCCGGCGTGACTCTTCACGTCGAGACCCTATATGGCGATAACAGCCACCATATCGCCGAGTCCTGCTTCAAGGGTCTGGCGCGGGCGCTGCGCACTGCGGTCGCGATCGATCCGAAGGCTGTGGGCGAAATCCCGTCCACCAAGGGCTCGCTCGGCGGCTGACGTCTCGGTCCGGCGGCGGGCGCCGCCTCCGGTATCACTGAATTCAGAGAACGGGGCATCACCATGCCTGTCTACACGGTTCATGCTCCCTCTCCTGCCGGAGCCGATCTGCGTGCCACCGACAAGTTCGTCTTCGTGCGCGACGGCTTCCATTTCTGGGCGATGATCTTCGGCCCGATCTGGCTGCTGTGGAATCGGCTGTGGCTGGCGCTGATCGGCTGGCTGATCTTTGTGGCCGCGTTCAATGCGGGGCTGTCCAGCCTCGGTCTCGGGCGCTCGTCGATCTTCTACGCGGATCTCATTATCGCCCTGCTGATGGGCTTTGAGGCCTCGAGCCTGCGCCGTTGGACCTTGTCGCGCGGCAAGTGGCGGCAGCTCGACGTCGTGATTGCCGACAAAGAGGACACCGCCGAGCACCGCTTCTTCGAGCGCTGGAGCCAGAAGCAGCACGGCATCGTCAACGATCAATGGGCCGTCGATCGCGGCGGCCCGCCGCCGACGCGCAGCGTACCGGGTCAGCAATTCTCGAACCCGCCGCCATTGCCGGCGGGCGGCATCATTGGGTTGTTTCCAGAACCGGGAGGGTCAAGATGAGCGTCGCCATCATCGATTACGGTTCCGGCAACCTGCATTCCGCCGCGAAAGCCTTCGAGCGCGCCGCGCGCGGCCTGGACAACCCTCAAAAGGTCTTCGTTACCAGCGATCCGGACCAGGCCTACAGCGCCGACCGTCTGGTGCTGCCGGGCGTCGGCGCCTTCGCCGATTGCCGGCGCGGACTTGATGCCGTCAACGGCATGGTCGAGGCGATCACGGAAGCGGTGCGCGTCAAGGCGCGGCCCTTCTTCGGGATCTGCGTCGGCATGCAGTTGATGGCAAGCCGCGGCAAGGAGCATGTCACGACGGACGGCCTGAATTGGATCGGCGGCGATGTCGAGAAGATCACGCCGCGCGACGAGAACCTGAAGATCCCGCACATGGGCTGGAATACACTCGAGGTGCTGCGCGAGCATCCGGTGCTGACCAAGCTGCCGCTTGGCCCTAAGGGCCAGCACGCCTATTTCGTGCACTCCTATCACCTCAACCCCACGAACGAGGCGGACGTGCTCGCGCGCGCCGATTACGGCGGCCCTGTCACCGCGATCGTCGCGAAGGACACCGCGATTGGCACGCAATTTCACCCCGAGAAAAGCCAGCGTTTCGGCCTGGCCCTGATCTCGAACTTTTTGCGATGGAAACCGTGATCCTCTTCCCCGCGATCGACCTCAAGAACGGCCAATGCGTGCGCCTCGAGCAAGGCGACATGGCGCGGGCGACCGTGTTCAACCTCGATCCCGCGGCGCAAGCGCAGAGCTTTGCCGCGCAGGGTTTTGAGTATCTCCACGTCGTCGACCTCGACGGTGCCTTTGCCGGCAAGCCGGTGAATGCCGAGGCCGTCGAGGCGATGCTGAAGACGATCAGGATTCCGGTGCAGCTCGGCGGCGGCATTCGCGATCTCGCCACCGTCGAAGCCTGGCTCGACAAGGGCATCACCCGCGTCATCATCGGCACCGCCGCGGTGCGCGATCCCCAGTTGGTGAAGGCTGCGGCGAAGAAATTCCCCGGCCGCGTCGCGGTCGGTCTCGATGCCCGCGACGGCAAGGTCGCGGTCGAAGGCTGGGCCGAGACCTCGCAGGTCACGGTGCTGGAGATCGCAAAGCGTTTCGAGGATGCCGGCGTTGCCGCCATCATCTTCACCGACATCGCGCGCGACGGGCTGCTCAAGGGCCTGAATCTAGATGCGACCATCGCACTCGCCGACGCAATTTCGATTCCGGTGATCGCCTCCGGCGGCCTCGCCTCGATCGAGGACGTCAAGGCGATGCTGACGCCGCGGGCCAAGAAGCTCGCCGGCGCGATCGCCGGCCGTGCGCTCTACGACGGCCGGCTCGATCCCGCCGCCGCCCTCACCCTGATCCGCAACGCGCACTAGGAGCTGACACATGTTCAAGGTGCGCGTGATCCCCTGCCTCGACGTCAAGGACGGCCGGGTCGTCAAGGGCGTCAACTTCGTCGATTTGCGCGATGCCGGCGACCCTGTCGAAGCCGCGATCGCCTATGATGCCGCCGGGGCCGATGAGCTCACCTTCCTCGACATCACCGCGACCCATGAGAACCGCGGCATCATGCTGGATGTGGTCCGGCGCACGGCGGAAGCCTGCTTCATGCCCGTCACGGTCGGCGGCGGCGTGCGTGAGGTCAACGACATCAAGACGCTGCTGCGCGCCGGCGCAGACAAGGTCTCGATCAACAGCGCCGCGGTGTCGCGGCGCGAGTTCGTCAAGGAAGCCGCCGAGAAGTTCGGCGAGCAGTGCGTGGTGGTGGCGATCGACGCCAAACGCGTCAAGCGTCCGGGCGGCGACCGCTGGGAGATCTTCACCCATGGCGGACGCAATTCGACCGGCATCGACGCCATCGAATATGCCCAGGAAGTGGTCTCGCTCGGCGCCGGTGAAATCCTGCTTACCTCGATGGACCGCGACGGCACCCGGCAGGGTTTTGACATTCCGCTGACCCGGGCGATCGCCGACAGCGTCTCCGTCCCGGTGATCGCCTCCGGCGGCGTCGGCAATCTCGACCACCTCGTCGACGGTATCCGCGACGGGCACGCAACCGCCGTGCTGGCCGCCTCGATCTTCCACTTCGGGGAATTCACCATCCGCGAAGCCAAGGAGCACATGGCCCGCTGCGGACTGCCCATGCGCCTCGATGCCTGACGACTCCCGTTCATAAAAGTGGTACACGAGCCGGTAGAGACCGGCTCGTTCGGCCGGATCGCGTTTTCCGAGTAGTCTGCATGCCGCGTTTCACGATCCACGATCTGGCCGAGACCATCGATGCCCGCGCGGCATCCGGTGGCGAGGCCTCCTATACCCGCAAACTTCTGGACAAGGGCGCCGAGCATTGCGCCAAGAAGTTCGGCGAGGAAGCAGTCGAAACCGTAATCGCAGCAGTCGAAAACGATCGCGCGCATCTGATCGCCGAAAGCGCCGACCTGCTCTACCATTTCCTTGTGCTGCTCAAGGCACGCGGCGTAAAGCTGGAGGAGGTCGAGGCCGCGCTGGACAAGCGGACGTCGATGTCAGGGTTGGAAGAAAAGGCGTCGCGCAAGAGCGGCAACTAGCCGAGGTGGAAAGATCGCGTCATGGATATCCGCGCACCCGAGCAGCAGTATAATCCGTACCGCGTCTATACGCGCGAGCAGTGGTCCAGGCTGCGCGACGACACGCCGATGACGCTGGAGCCGGGCGAGTTCGACCGGCTGCGCTCGCTGCACGATCGCCTGGACTTGCAGGAGGTCGAGGACATCTACCTGCCGCTGTCGCGCCTGTTGTCGATCTATGTCGACGCCATGCAGCGCCTGTATTACGCCGAGCGCCAGTTCCTCAATATCCGCGACCGAAAAGTGCCCTACATCATCGGCGTCGCCGGCTCGGTCGCCGTCGGAAAATCCACCACGGCCCGCGTGCTTCAGGCGCTGTTGGCGCGCTGGTCGCCGCGGCCGAAGGTCGAACTGATCACGACCGACGGATTTCTGTATCCCAACGCGGTGCTCGAGCGGCAGGGCATCATGCAGAAGAAGGGTTTTCCGGACAGCTATGATCTGCCGCTGCTGCTCAGCTTCCTCTCCGACATCAAATCCGGCCGCCGGCACGTCCGCGCGCCGGTCTATTCGCATCTGACCTACGACATCGTGCCAAACGAGTGGGCCGAGATCGATCGGCCCGACATTCTGATCGTCGAAGGCGTCAACGTGCTGCAGACCGGAAAGCTGCCGCGTGACGGCAAGGCGGTGCCTGTGGTCTCCGACTTCTTCGACTTCTCGGTCTATATCGATGCCGACGAGGCGGCGCTGCGGCAATGGTACATCAAGCGCTTCCTGGCGCTGCGCGACACCGCCTTCACCAATCCAAAATCCTACTTCAACCGCTACGCCCTGTTGTCGGACGAGGAAGCGACCGCCACCGCGATCGCGATCTGGGAACGCACCAACCTCGCTAATCTCGAGGACAACATTCTGCCGACCCGTCCACGCGCGACGCTGATCCTGAAAAAGGGCGCCGACCACACGGTGGAGAGCGTGGCGCTCAGGCGGCTGTAATCACGTCGGTGAACATGGGTCCGTGGCTGGTCCGGGCTGAGTGTCTTTTGTTGCTGACCGACAATCGGTATTCCGCTATGCCTTCAAAAACGGCTGGGAGGCAGCATGGTTGATCGTCTCAGAAGCGCCGCGGAGCAGCTTGAAGCGCCGATCTGCCCGGACTGCCATATCGAGATGAAGTGGTTCCGCTCCGAACTGCTCGCGGACGAGCCGACCCCGATCATCGCGCATCTCTTCGTGTGCCCACATTGCAAGCGCGCGGCAAAGACGGACACCATATTCAAGGGCCCCCAAACGCCGCCTGATAAGCTCGCTGCGCCGCGTTTTACTGCTCATGAAGGAACGATCGTCCCGCCGGACGACACGGGGCATGCTCGGCTCCCGGCCTGCCCCGCACCATAGCTGGCGCCGGCCGGGCTCAGGTTCCCATGAGATTCGCGATCAGACTGCCAGGTGCCGGGACGGGGCCAGCCCGGCCAGCGCCTCGTCCAGCTTCTCGCGGTCGAGCGGCTTGATCAGGAATCCGTTCATGCCTGCCTCGAAGCAGGCGTAGCGGTCCTCGACCAGCGTATTGGCGGTGAGCGCCAGGATCGGCGTGTGCTGGCGACCCGTGGCTGCCTCATGTGCGCGGATGCGTTTTGTCGTCTCGATGCCGTCGAGCTGCGGCATCTGGATGTCCATCAGCACGAGGTCATAGGGCGTGCCGGCCGATGAAGCGGCGAGCCAAGATTCGAGCGCCGCTTCGCCATGGACGGCGATGACGACGCGATGGCCGAGTTTGGTGAGCAGCGAGCGCATCAACAATGCGTTGATCTCGTTGTCCTCGGCAACGAGAATCGAAAAGCCCCTCGCCTGCGTTGCGCTGGTGGATTCTGCCACCGGCTCCGGCGCGAGATCGGGCGAGGCGACCTCCGGCGTTAGCGCGAGGCGTGTGGCGAGCGAGGCCGCGCGCAGCGGCTTCACCAGGAATCCGGTGAAGGCCGGGGAGAATTTCTCGTGGCGCGAGCTCGACGTCAGCAGCACGAGCCGCTGCATCGCATGCGCCCGCGCCGCTTCGCCGAGATGGTCGGCAGCGGCAGGACCGATCGCGCGATCGACCAGCATGGCGTGCCATGAACGCTCCGGCAGCAGCGCCTCGGCGACCGCCGCATCCGCAACCATGCAGGTCTGGCCGCCCCAGCGTTCCAGGCGCCGCGCGATCAGCGAAGCCTCGATGCCCTCGGCAACGAGGAGTAGCGATTTGCCGGCGAGATCGGGGCTGGGGAATGCCGTTTGTCCGGCGCCGGCTTGTGACGGGGCCAGTGGCACCGCGACCTCGAAGGTCGAGCCCTTGCCCGGTTCGCTCGTGAGCGTGATCCGGCCGCCCATGCGCTTGACGATGCGCTCGCTGATGGAAAGGCCAAGCCCCGTGCCGCCATAGGTGCGCGCGACGCGCTCGTCCGCCTGCTCGAACTCCCGAAAGATGCGCGACTGCGCTTCCGGCGCGATGCCGATGCCGGTGTCGCGGACCAGGAAGCTGATCTCGTTCGGCCAGATGCCGGGCTCGACGATCAGCGCGACGCCGCCGCGCGCGGTGAACTTGATGGCATTGCCGGCGAGGTTGAGCAGCACCTGGCGCAGCCGCGCGGCATCGCCCACCACCTCGAGCGGCAGGCGCTCGTCGATATAGGACGCGATCTCGAGAGTCTTGGCCTGTGCCCGCGGCGCCAGAAGCTCGGTGATCTCCTCGATCAGCGTGGACAAGGCGAAGGGACGTTGCTCGAGATCGAGCTTGCCGGCTTCGATCTTGGAATAGTCGAGCAGCTCCTCGATCAGCGTCATCAAGGCTTCGCCGGAGGTTTTCACCGCCTTGGCATAGGTCGCCTGCTCCGGCGTCAGCGTGGTATCGAGCAAGAGACCGCCCATGCCGATGATGCCGTTCAGCGGCGTGCGGATCTCGTGCGAGGCCATCGCCAGGAAGCGCGATTTCGCGCGGTTGGCGGCATCGGCCTGGTCGCGCGCTTCGGACAAAGCGCGTTCGGTCTCGGTGCGGTCGGTGACGTCACGTCCGACGCTCTGCAATTCGGCGGGCTGTCCGGCATCGAGGCGGACATAGCCCTCGCGCCAGGCGATCCAGCGCGCGCCGAGCGGGGTTGCGATCCTCTGGTCGTGAACGCGCGTGCCGCTGCTCTCGCGCGCGCTGTCGCCCTGCTCCAGCACGTCGAAATCGAAGCGGGTGCCGACCAGCGCGCGACGTGGCTGTCCGGCCAGCGCGCAATAGGCGTCATTGGCAAAGGTGATGCGGCCGTTTGTGTCGCGCAGCACGATCAGGTCGCCCTGCTGTTCGAACAGGCTGCGGGCGCGCTCTTCGGCTTCCTTCAGCTCCCAATTGCGGTCGATCAGCGTCTCGTTGTGGGCGGCGAGCGTGCGCAGCCGCTTGTTGACGAAGCGCAGCCGCATGCTCAGCGTCGCAAGGCCGAGACAGGCGAGGGCGAACAGGAAGCTCGCGCCAATCGCGAACGCATTCGGATCGTAGCCGGAATTCTCGGACCGGCTGCCGGAGACGAAGCCATAGGCGGCGCCGAACGTCGCCGAGAAGATCATGAAGGAACGGATCGCGAAAGCGATACGGGGATGCTGTCGCCTGAAGCGGCGCATGCGCACCTTGATCCGGAACGTCCGACCCATGACCACCGACCCCGACTCTTGTCCGAAACCCCGCGCTCGCCGTGTGCGACGATGTCGCCTCGACCTTGCGAACAGTTTGAGGCTTCGGCGCCGCCTCCAAACAGGGTTGACGAGGCGTTAATGCTTCAGAGCGAGGCGGCCTGGAGCTGGCGGTGGCCGCCGCGGGCGCCGACGATCAGTGCCGCTGCCTCGCGCTGCGAGAACGTCTTCGAGCGCACATAGATGCGGTAATCGGCCGGCCCTTCGGTAGAGAGATAGATCACCTGAGCGCCATCGACGGGCTGCGCTGCGATCGAGACCAGACGCGTCGACGGAGTGGCCTGGCAGGTTTCCGATTCCGAACCGAGGCCGTCGTCCACGACCGCGAAATCGGCGGCGTCCGCATCGTCGGTGACCTGAACCCGCACCGTGGCCTGCGCGGGATCCTCGGTGAAGGCGACGTGCACGCCGGCGGTCCAGAACAGAGTTGTGAGCTCGACCGAGGTCTCGCCCAGGGCGATGCAGGGATGCGAGACCGATCCGATCTCGGCGCGGGCGAACACCGCCGCTGCCAACAGGGGGACAACCGAGGCCAGGATCTTGAAACGCAACATGACACTCTACTCGCCCGGGCCCTTTGGAGAACTCGTTGGGCCTTATGGTTTGCAGAGCGTAAAGGAAACTCGTTACCGCCGGGTTGATGCGCGGAATGATCAGGCCAACTGGCGCGCATCCTCCGCGAGTGCGCGGTAGGACAGGGCCTCGGCGAGGTGCAAGCGGCCGATCTTGTCGGCGTTGTCGAGATCGGCCAGCGTGCGCGCGACCCGCAGCACGCGGTGATAGCCGCGCGCCGACAGCCGCATGGTCTCGGCGGCGTCGCGCAGCAGTTTGGCGCCCTGCGCATCCGGCTTGGCGATCTCTTCCAGGACCGAGGCCGGCGCCTCGGCATTGGTGCGGACGTGGGGCAGGCCGGCATCGGCATAGCGTGCGAGCTGGATGTCGCGTGCGGCTGCGACGCGCGCGGCGACCTCGGCGGAGCCTTCCGCCGGCGGCGGCAGGATCAAATCGGCCGCCGTCACCGCCGGCACCTCGATGCGCAGATCGATGCGATCCATCAGGGGACCGGAGATGCGCGCCTGGTAGTCGCCGGTGCAGCGGTCGATGCGGCCGCGCTTGCAGGCATAGCCGGGCTCGAACGCATTGCCGCAGCGGCAGGGATTCATTGCGGCCACCAGCATGAAGCGGGCAGGGTAGGTGACGCGGTGATTGGCGCGCGACACCGCGACCTCGCCGTTCTCCAAGGGCTGGCGCAGCGAATCCAGCACGCGCGGATCGAACTCGGGCAGCTCGTCGAGGAACAGCACGCCCTGATGCGCCAGCGAGATCTCGCCGGGCTTGGCGCGCATGCCGCCGCCGGTGAGCGCGGCCATGCTGGCGGAATGATGCGGCGAGCGGAACGGCCGCCGCGCGGTCAGCGCGCCGCCCTCGATCTCGCCGGCGACGGACGCGATCATGGAGACTTCGAGCAATTCGCTCGGCGACAACGGCGGCAGGATCGAGGGCAGGCGCGCCGCCAGCATCGATTTGCCCGCGCCGGGCGCACCGATCATCAAGAGGTGATGCCCGCCGGCGGCCGCGATCTCCAGCGCCCGCTTGGCGCTCTCCTGGCCTTTGATATCGCGCAGGTCGAGGGATGAGGCGGCGGCTTCATGTACCTTCGGTGAGGGCCGCGACAGCACCTGCGTGCCCTTGAAATGGTTGGCGATCTGAATGAGCGATTGTGCGGCGATGATCTGGATGTCCGGGCTCGCCCAGGCCGCCTCCGAGCCGCAGACGGCCGGGCAGATCAGGCCCTCCTCGCGTCCATTGGCGCCGATCGCGGCGGGCAGGACCCCTGCGACCGGCGCGATCGACCCGTCGAGGCCGAGCTCGCCCAGAACCGTGAAACCCGTCAGCGCATCCGGCGGGATCGCGCCGATCGCCGCCATCAGCCCGAGCGCGATCGGCAGGTCGTAATGGCTGCCCTCCTTGGGCAGATCGGCCGGCGCCAGATTGACGATGATCCGCCGCGCCGGCAGCGCCAGCCCCGAGGCGATCAGGGCCGAGCGGACCCGCTCGCGCGCCTCCGACACCGCCTTGTCCGGCAGGCCCACGATGGCGAAGGCCGGTAGGCCCGGGGCGACCTGCACCTGCACGTCGACCGCACGGGCCTCGATCCCCTCAAAGGCGACGGTAGAAACCCGCTGAACCATTGCTCGAACCAGCCTGCCCTCTCGCGCAATTAGGGGTAGCAGAGCCTGGCGCCCTTCGCAAGAACAATACGGGAACATGTCCGAGGCCGAGCCAGCCCTAACCGATCGTAAACGTGAAGCCGACACTACGCCTCGAATGCGAGCGGCTCTTCTCAGCACATTCCAACGAATGTCCGCTACTCCTGGGGCTGCGGGATGGGCCGTGATCTAACGGGTGAAGAATTCAAATGCTTGCAAATCGCCGGAGAAGCGAACGCCGGGTGTGCAGCCGGCTGGCCAAGATCCATTTTGGCGCGGGCTCGCTGCCGCGCGACTGCACGATCACGGATATTTCGGATGGCGGCGTGAAAGTGGTGGCGGAATTCCTGGAAGTGCCGCCGCAATTCACCATCATCTTCGCGCCCGATTATTCCCGCCAATGCCGCCTGCGCTGGCGCATCGGCTGCGAGTTCGGCGCGGAGTTCGTCGATTAGGCCTCAATGGACGCGCCTCCTTAACGGGGCTTTAGCGTTAATGGGTAAGCATCTCTGATCAGTCGCCGAGTGATCAGAGTATGCCCAAGCGTCCGTCCGCCGCCTTTCCTTCGGCGAAATTCCTGCTTCCCGCGTTCATGGTGCTCGTCCTCGGCGGCTGCCAGACCAATGGCATCGAGGATGTGACCGGCGCGCTCGGCGTCAGATCTGAAGCCGCCGTCAATGTCGACGCCAAGCCGGACATGGACGCCTTGCGCGAACGCTATCGCGCCAAGCCCGGCGATCCCAGTGTTGCGCTCGCCTACGGCAAGGCGTTGCGCGAGAGCGGCCAGCGGGCGCAGGCCGTCGCGGTGATGGAGCAGGCCGTGCTCGCCCATCCCAGCAACAAGGCATTGCTCGCCGGCTATGGCCGTGCGCTCGCGGACAACGGCAATTTCCAGCAGGCCTTCGACGTTCTCGGCCGTGCGCATACGCCCGAGGATCCGGACTGGCGGATCCTGTCGGCGCAGGGCGCGGCACTCGATCAGCTCGGCCGCAATGAGGAGGCGCAGCAATATTACGCGACCGCCTTGAAGATCGTGCCCGACGAGCCGCAGGTTTTGTCCAATCTCGGCCTGTCCTACATGCTCCAGAACAATCTGCCGCGGGCGGAGGAAACGATGCGCCGCGCGCATGAGCGCAATCCCGCCGATGCCCGCGTGCGCGCCAATCTCGCGCTCGTGCTGGGGCTGGAAGGAAAGCAGGCGGAGGCCGAGGCCATCGTGAAGGCCGATCTGCCGCCGGATCAGGCGGCGGCAAAGGTCACGGCGCTGCGGCAATTGCTGGCGAAGAAGCAGCAGCGAGCGGACAGATAGCCCACGCTCTTGGTAGATTTTCGTTTTGACGCGTTGTCTTCACACGAACCGGTAGCCAGTTCGCTCGAAGACGCTTCTAGCCTTACGACGCCTTGCGATGTGGGGCGGATCCGCGGCCCGACCTGCCCTTCAGCTTTTTCAGCAGCGGCCCGAGCAGCGAACGCTTCGGCTTCTTCACCTCGCCGCGGCCGGCGAGACGGTTCGCCATGCTCTGAAACAGAAGGGTGGTGCGGTGACTCTTGGAGACCTCCGCGATCATCTGGCCGTTGTTGGCGGCGGTCGAGAACAGCTTCGAATCGAACGGGATCACCGCGAGCGGCTGGCTCTCCATGGTCTTGGCGAAGGCTTTGACCTCGATCTCCGCGCGCTTGTGCATGCCGACCTGGTTGAGGCAGTACAGCGGCGGACGGTCGTTCGGCCGCGCCGCCTTGAGCACGCTCAGCATGTTCTTGGTGTTGCGCAAATTGGCGAGATCGGGCTCGGCCACGATCACGATGTCGTCGGCGTTGACCAGCGCGCGCCGGGTCCAGCCCGACCATTGGTGGGGAACATCGAGCACGATGCAGGGCGTGGTCATGCGCAGCGTGTCGAACACCGCGTCGAAGGCTTCGGCGCCGAAATCATAGACGCGGTCGAGCGTCGCGGGCGCGGCCAGCAGGCTGAGCCGCTCGGTGCATTTGGCGAGCAGGCGCTCCATCAGCGCCGTGTCCGGCCGGTCCTGCGACAGCACCGCGTTGGCGATGCCCTGCACCGGATCCTGGTTGTAGTCGAGGCTCGCGGTGCCGAAGGCGAGGTCGAGATCGATCACGACGGAATCGAGCGCGAGATCGCGGGCGATGGTCCAGGCCACGTTGTGCGCGACGGTGGACGCGCCGACGCCGCCCTTGGCGCCGACCACCGCGATGACACGGCCGGTGATGATGGCTTCCGACGCCGAGAACAGGCTGCAGATCGAGCGAACCACGTCGAGGGTTTCGACCGGTCCGACCACGTAATCGTTGACGCCGCGGCGGACCAGCTCGCGATAGGGCGCGGTGTCGTTGGGATTGCCGATCACCACGACGCGGGTGCCGGGATCGCAGACGCCGGCGAGGTCGTCGAGCCCCTCCAGGATGTCGCGCGTGCCGTCGGATTCGATCACGATCACGTTCGGCGTCGGCATCGATTCATAGACTTCGATCGCCGCAGCGAGACCACCGTCCCTGGCAGTGAGATGCGCCTTGGCGAGCCGGCGATCCTCTCCCGCCGCGGTCACCGCGGCGAGCGTCTGCTCGGTCTCGCAAAAGGCCTGCACCGAGATGCGGGGAACCGGCGCAATGTGTTCGTCGGGGTGCCGCGGATCGTCCGCGTCTTCGTCGTGGATGCCTGTCATTTGCCGGTGTCGCTGAGTTTGGCCTTGTCGGCCTCGGGATAGGCGGTCGCAGTGGGCGAGCCCTTGCGATAGCGGTCGAAGGCGATGTCGCGCCGAGCGGTGTAGGCGGGCGTCTCGGCGCGCGGCTGCTCGAGATCGGCGGGGTTGTCGATCATGGCCGCGAGGTTGCGCTGGCTGGCGCAGCCCAGATTGAAATATGGCCGGTTCTCGTTGTAGCCGGGGTCGAGGATGTTCGGACCAACGTCTTCCGGCCACAGTCCGCAGGGTCCGGCCACTGCGCTGATCTTGGAATAGCTCAGCCGGATCGTCGGCAAGAGGCCAGGATCCTCGGGACGATAGGGATGCTGGACGATGGCGCGCGAGGGCACGCCGCCGGATGTGAGCACGGAGCGGATTTCCTGATAGGTCGCCGCCGCCGCGCGCGAATTCGTGGTGTCGCTGGGCACGTCGACGACGACGGAGCCGGTGCCTTCGCGCACCCAGTCCCGGGCAATGCCGGCGACATCCGCGTGCTGCGCGGCCGAGAGGCCGCCGCGCGCCTTGCCGACGAAGATCACAATCGAGCGCTTGCCCTCCTGCACCGCGATCGGGTGGCGCTGGCGATAGTCGGTCGGCACCGTCTGAGTGACGATTTCACCGGTGGTGTTGCACGCGCCCAGCATGACGGACAGTCCCGTCAGCGCCAGCGCGACGCTGAAGTGGCGGCGTCGGTCGGCTATCGTCCTCGTCATCGCTTGATCCCCTTTGCCCCGTTTCCTGCCCAGTTTCTTGCCCCGTTCCCCAGGCCGTCCGCGCGTCGTCAGTCGATGATGAAACCGAAATCGCCGGGCGTGCCGTTGATGGGATCGACGCGGCGCGCGATGCCATAAAGGCGGTTCATGCGGCCGAGCAGCGCCGTCTGCGCGTCGGAGGCCGGCGCGAAACCATCGTCGGGCCGCGACAATTCCTTCTGGGCGACGGCGCGCACCACATAGGGCGTCACGATCACCATCAGCTCGGTCTCGTTGTTGACGAAGTCCTGGCTGCGGAACAGCGCGCCGATAATCGGCACCTGGTCGACGCCGGGCAGGCCGTTGATCGCCTGCTTGGTGTGCTGCTGGATCAGGCCAGCCATCGCCATCGAGCCGCCGGAGGGAATTTCCAGCGTCGTTTCGGCGCGGCGGGTCTGAACCGAGGGGATCGTGATGGAGTTGCTCGAGGTCGAGGACACCGCCTGTGTCAGCGTGATCGCGTTCGTGTTCGACAGCTCCGAGACCTCGGTCATGACGCGCAGGCTGATGCGGCCTTCGCTCAGCACGACCGGGGTGAAATTCAGCGAGATGCCGAACTTCTTGTAGGTGACCTGGGTGGTACAGACGTGGGTGACCGGATCGCAGGAATAGCCCGCCGGAATCGGGAATTCGCCGCCGGCGATGAAGGTTGCGGATTCGCCGGAGATCGCGGTCAGGCTCGGCTCGGCGAGGGTGCGCATGACGCCGGCGCTTTCCATTGCGCGCATCGTGGCGCTGACGGTGGCGACGCCCTTGGCAAGGCCGGCGACGCCGAGCCCGTTGTTGGCGACGATCGGTCCACCAGAGACCGAGAACGGGTTGGAGTTGTTGAAGTTCACCACCGCGGTGCCGGCGTTCAGGCTGGCGCTGAGATCGACGCCCAGCTGCTTGACGATATCGCGGCGGACTTCGCCGACGACGACCTTGAGCATCACCTGGTCGCGGCCGCGCACGACGATGTTGTTGACGACTTTGTCCGAACCGCCGACGAGCTTGGCGGCGACGTCGCCGGCCTGCTGGGCCTCGACCGGGCTCGAGACCGAGCCGGTCAGCATCACGCTGTCGCCGACGCCTTCGATCTGCACGCCCGGCAGCGACTGGCGCAGCGCGGCGCGCATGCCGTTGAGGTCGCGCTTCACCGCGATGTCGTAGGAGGCGACCTGCTGGCCGTCGGCAGTGAAGAACACCACGTTGGTCTGGCCGACCTGGCCGCCGATGATATAGGCGCGCTGCGCCGAGCGGATCACCGCGTTGGCGATCTTGGGATCGGCCACCAGCACGTCCTTGACCTCGCGCGGCAGGTCGATGACGACGGACTTGCCGACGCCGAGTGACAGGAAGCGTGTCCGTGCCGGCGCGATCGTCGCCACCGGCGACACACCGAGATCAGGCGCTTGCATCGGTGTCTGGTCGCCGACCGGCGCGTCCGCGGCACTGAGCCGGTCGGGGGCTGCGAGCAGCCCCAGCATCAGCATCGTCCCCGCCATGAACGAGCGCGCGCGCTTCCCCCGAATGCGCACGCCCGTCCGATCATCCCCGTAGTTCATGCTATCCCCATCATCACTTCTGTGACGTCAGTTGCCGCGCCTGCACGCCGTAACGAATTACATTCACGCCGGCGGGGCGCTTGACCGCCTGGTCCTCGGGCGTGCCATCGACTGCGTTGGCATCGACGATGCTCCGCAGCGCGAGCTGGAGCGTGCCGCCCTGGCGCGCAGCCGACAGCGTGGCGACCTGGTCAGGCTTGAGCTCGAGCGTGACGGTCTTGCCGATCACGGCGGTCTGGCCGTCCTTTTCCTTCGGCGCCTGATCGATCGCGAGCACGCGGATGTTGGTCAGGATGACCTCCGACACGATCAGGTCATTGCCGCCGGCCGGTCCGTTGGTCTCGGGATTTTTCAGGCGGCGGGTCAGCACGATGTCGACGCGGTCGTTCGGCAGGATGAAGCCGCCGGCGCCGGTCTCGGCTGAAATTTCGGTGGAGACGGCCCGCATGCCGGAGGGCAGGATCGCAGCCATGAAGCCGGAGCCTTCGGCCCTGACCAGCTTCTGCTCGCGGATCGGCTCGCCCTGCATCAACGGCACGCGCGCGATCGAGCCGGCGATCTGGGTCTGGGCCTCGGGCCTGCTGTCGCGGCGGATGAAGGCGTTGCTCGCGGTCGCCGCCGGCCAGGCCTGCCATAGCAGGTCCTCGGGCTTCACGGCCTGGCCGAGCCCGATGTCGTTCTTCGCGACCAGAACCTCGACCGTCGGCAGCTTCTCGGCGACGGGCAGAACGGGCGCGGGCGCACTCTGATAGCTGCTCGCCAGATACGCAGCGACGCCGCCGGCGCCCAGTGCGATGACGAGAACGACAATGCGTGCGGTATTCATACGCTTCTACTCTTACGCGGGGCACTCGAACCGCACGTGGCGGGTTCCCCCGCGTCGATGAGTAGGGAGTAAAAGTATAAGGGGTGTTGCGAGGTCGAATGTGATGGCCGATCACGCTGCGGGTTTTCGGCAGATGGTGAACGCGGCGTTATCCGCTCGGCCAGCGGCCCCGTAGATTCACGGGGCGCGTGAGACGCGTGCAGATGCAGCGCGGGGGCGTCATGGTGAATGGGTGGTTAGTGATGGGCGACGCATCGGGGATATGCCAGCGAGACGGAAACAATGCGCAACATTATCATTGTCGTCCCGGCGAAGGCCGGGACCCATACCGCGTGATCTCTCGATGATGGGACGCAGAAGTACTGAGCGCGAGTCTTAGCCAAACCGCTCCCTGTGGTTATGGGTCCCGGCCCCCGTGCGCAATTGCGCACTAGGCCGGGACGACGTTGGGGAGAGATCGGGGAATGCCAACGCAATCGTGCGGAGCCTACTTCTTCCGCTTCTGCTCGATCACGTCCCAGATCTTCGCCGCAACATCAGGCCCGCCGAGCCGCGTAACGGCGCGGATGCCGGTCGGCGAGGTGACGTTGATCTCGGTGAGGTTGCCGTTGATGACGTCGAGGCCGACGAACAGAAGGCCGCGCTCGCGCAGCGCCGGGCCGACGGTGGCGCAGATCTCGCGCTCGCGCGGGGTCAGCTCGGTCTCCTGCGCCGCGCCGCCGCGCACCATGTTGGAGCGGAGGTCGTCCGCGGCCGGCACGCGGTTCACCGCACCGGCGAACTCGCCGTTGACGAGGATGATGCGCTTGTCGCCGTGCTTCACCTCGGGGATGAACTGCTGGATCACCCACGCCTCTTTGAACGTCACCGAGAACATGTCGAACAGCGAACCGAAATTCATGTCCTGCGGCATCACGCGGAACACCGCGGCGCCGCCATGGCCGTGCAGCGGCTTCATGACGACGGCACCATGCTTGTCGCGAAAGGCGTTGATCTCGTCGAGGTCACGCGAGATCAGGGTCGGCGGCATCAGCTGCGGAAAGTTCATCACGAACAGCTTTTCCGGCGCGTTCCGCACCGAGGCGGGATCGTTGACGACTAGCGTCTTCGGATGGATCCGCTCCAGGAAATGCGTCGAAGTGATGTAGGCGAGATCGAACGGCGGGTCCTGGCGCAGCAGCACCACGTCAAAGCCGTTGAGCGCCTCGCGCCTGGGCTCCCCGAGGGTGAAATGGTCGCCGGGCTCGTCGCGCACGGTGAGGAGCTGAACCGGAGCGACGAGCTCGTCGCCGACCATCGAGAGCTTGTCCGGCGTGTAATAGGACAGGCCGTGGCCGCGCTTCTGCGCCTCCAGGAGCAGTGCAAAGGTGGAATCGCCCTTGATGTTGATGCGGGCGATGGGGTCCATCTGGACGGCGACGTTCAGTTTCATGGTCTGCCTTTCAGGTCGAGGCGTCGAATGCCGCCAACACATGGCGCGGAAGTGATCGCGGCGCAATCAGCATGGCGTCGAATCGCAATTCGAATTCGGCATGCTCGGGATGCGCCACGAGCCAGCCTTGTGCGGCATCGATGATGCGCTGCTGCTGGCGCGGCGTCACCGCGAAGGCGGCATCATCCAGCGTCGCCCGCGCCTTGACCTCGACGAAGGCGATCAGATTGCGGCGGCGCGCCACGATGTCGATCTCGCCATGCGGGGTGCGATAACGCTTGGCGAGGATGCGGTAGCCCTTGGCCATGAGAAAGGCGGCGGCGCGGCTCTCGGCGGAGATGCCGGTGCGGAACGCGGCGATGCGCTCGGGCGAGGCGACTTTCGGTTCCGCCGGGACCTCAGTCTTCGCCATCGCCGCCCCGCAAATCCTTGTGCACGTCTTTTGCGAGCTCGAGCGCGCGGGCATAGACCTCGCGGCGCGGCCGGCCCGAGAGTGCGACCGCATGCGCCACGGCATCCTTGACGCTGTGCGCGGCCAGCTGCTCGCGCAAGAGACCGTCGAGCGCATCCGATGCCAGCACGTCGGCGTTTGCTGCAGGCGGACCGATCACCAGAACAAATTCACCGCGCGTCTCCGGCGCGTCGGCTTGCCGCGCGAACTCGGCGAGGGGCGCGCGCCTGACCTCCTCGTGCAACTTCGTCAGCTCGCGGCAGACCGCGGCATCTCGCTCACCCATGATCTCGGCGAGATCGGTCAAGGTGGCCTGCATCCGATTGCCTGATTCGAACATCACCAGTGTCGCGTCGATGCGGGCGAGCTCGGCAAGGCGCGACCGCCGCGCGGCCGATTTCGCCGGCAAAAAGCCTTCGAAGAAGAAGCGGTCGGTCGGAAGCGCGGCGACGGACAGCGCCGCCAGCACCGACGACGGGCCGGGCAGCGCATACACCGCATGACCGGCGGCGCAGACCTCGCGCACCAGCTTGAAGCCGGGATCGGAGATCAGCGGCGTGCCGGCGTCGGAGACCAGCGCGACCGAGCCGCCTGCCGCAAGCGCCTCCAGGATTTTTGGGCGCGCGGCTTCCGCGTTGTGCTCGTGGTAGGGCTTGAGTTGGGCGGCGATGGCGTAGCGCTCGGTCAGGCGCCGGGTGATGCGGGTGTCCTCGCAGGCGATGACGTCGACGCCGGCGAGTGTCTGAAGCGCCCGCAGCGTGATGTCGCCGAGATTACCGATGGGCGTCGCCACCAGATGAAGGCCCGGCGCCGCCTTCGGCGCCGTAAGCCGATGGGCGTCGATGGAGAAGCCGCGCGAGGCGGCATCTTGAGCTTCAGGCGTATTTATCGGGGCCGGCTTTGCGCGCATAATGAAGTCAACTTAGGCACGATCCGCAGGGCTGGGAACCGGCTCTTCGAAAAAGATCGTGCCGAGGTGAGGGCGGACGGGAATGTGATCGATCCGGGGTCGCGTCGCGAGGGAGTGAGGGCCTCGCGCCATATTCGCGACCGAAACGCCGCCTTGATGCTGCGTGAGTGCGTGAGCAGTTGGCCAGGACGGGAAGGCGGCCGGGTGAAGTGGCTATTATCCTTTTGTTTTGGTTAACTATTCGTCGACAATATGCCTGAATCCCCGGCTTGTGTCGTGGAAGGAGTGACCGGCTGCCGACGGCCGGTCGGAAGAGAAGTTGCCATGGTGGGCCCGCGTCATCCCAGATCTTCCTCTTCGGAGGAGTCTTCCGCTCCCGGGCCCCGATCGTCGGCGGCGACCCGGCGGAGTGCGCTCGGCCTTCTGCTCGGCGCGCCCTTGCTGTCGGCCTGTGCCGGCGTGCAGCAAAGTCTCAGCCAGTTCTCCAACCCGTTTTCCAGCTCGGCGCCCCCGGCTCAGCCGGCTGGCCCGCCGCAACAGGCCGCGACCGCGGGCACCGGCGGGGTGAAGGTCGCCGTGATCCTACCGCTTTCGGCCGCCGGCAATGCGGGCCTTGCGGCGCAATCCATGCGCAACGCCGCGGAGATGGCGCTGGCCGAGTTCCAGAACCCGAACATCCAGCTCCTGATCAAGGACGACAATGGCAGCCCGCAAGGCGCGCAAGCGGGTGCTCAGCAGGCGGTCGACGAGGGCGCCGAGATCATCCTGGGACCGCTGTTCGCGCAGTCGGTGCCTGCGGTGGCGCAGGTCGCGCGCACACGCGGCATTTCGGTGATCGCGTTCTCGACCGATTCCAGCATCGCCGGACGCGGCGTCTATCTGCTCAGCTTCCTGCCGGAGTCCGACGTCAACCGCATCGTCGAATATTCCGCCAGCATCGGAAAACGCTCCGTCGCCGTGCTCGTGCCCGACAATGCCTATGGCAACGTCGTCGAAGCCGCCGTGAAGGCGGCGGTGCCGCGGCGTGGCGGGCGCATCGTCGCCTTCGAGAAATACGGCGCCGATCGCGCCACCCCGGCGCGGACCGTGGCGCAGCAGCTCGGCAGCGCGGACGCGCTGTTCATTGCTGATGACGGCGATGCCGTCGTTTCGGTCGCGGATGCGATGACTGCGGCAGGCGCCAATTTGCGTAACATTCAGCTGCTCGGCACCGGCCTGTGGGACAATCCGCGCGTCTATGCCAGCGCTGCGTTGCAAGGCGGTCTCTATGCCGCGCCGGACCCGGCCGGCTTCCGCGCCTTCTCCGGCCGCTATCGCACCAAATACGGCGCCGACCCGATACGCACCGCGACGCTCGCTTATGATGCGGTCGCCCTCGTCGCCGCGCTCGCGCGCACGCAGGGCACCACGCGCTTCTCACCTGATGTGCTCACCAACCCCTCGGGCTTTGCCGGCATCGACGGCCTGTTTCGCTTCCGCGCGGACGGCACCAACGAGCGCGGGCTTGCGGTGATGAAGGTGACACAGGGTGGCGGCGTTGCGGTGGCGGGCTCGCCGAAGAGTTTTGGGGCGTAACGAGATGCCGTAGGGTGGGCAAAGGCGCGCTTCGCGCCGTGCCCACCATCTCTCCGCAAGATCGCATGAGAGTGGTGGGCACGCTTCGCTTTGCCCACCCTACGGCATCTCGCTACGCCGCCAAATCCGCGACCACCGCATCCAGCACCGGAAATCCGCTGCTGGTCACGCGCAGCCGGCCCGTCGCATCGACCGTGATCGCGCCTTCCTCGCGGAGCAGCGCGATGCGGCCGGGGTCGAGCGGGCGGCCGGAGAGGGCTCTGTAACGCTCGGGGTCGATGCCTTCGGCGAGACGCAATCCCATCAGCAGAAATTCGTCGGCGCGTTCCTCGCTGTTGAGGAGCTCGTCGGTGACGACGCCGTCGCCGTTGGTCTCGACCCGCATCAGCCAGGCTTCGGGGCGCTTCTCGGTGGCGGTGGCATGGCGCACGCCGTCGATGTCGAGCCGGCCATGGGCGCCGGGGCCGATGCCGGCATATTCCTCGCCGCGCCAATAGACCAGATTGTGCCGGCACTCGGCGCCGCGCCGCGCGTGATTTGAAATCTCGTAGGCCGGCAGACCAAGCTTGTCGCAGGTTTCCTGCGTGACGTCGTAGAGCGCACGCGCGACGGCTTCGTCCGGCGTCTTCAATTTGCCGGCCTGGTGCAGGCCGAAGAACGGCGTGCCTTCCTCGATCGTCAATTGATAGAGCGACAGATGCTCGGCCGCTTCATCGATCGCAAGACGCAGCTCCGCGGCCCACATCGCCGGCGTCTGGTCGGGGCGGGCGTAGATCAGGTCGAACGAATAACGATCGAACGAGCGGCGCGCGATGGCGACGGCATCGAGCGCCTCGCGCGCACTGTGCATGCGGCCGAGCGCCTTCAACGCGGCATCATCAAGCGCCTGCACGCCGAGCGAGACGCGGTTGACGCCGGCGGCGCGATAGCCGGCGAAGCGTGTGGCCTCGACGCTGGTCGGGTTTGCCTCCAGCGTCACCTCGACATCGTCAGCAACATGCCAGTGCTTGCCGATCGCATCGAGCACTGCGCCGACGGTTGCGGGCTGCATCAATGACGGCGTGCCGCCGCCGAGGAAGATCGAGGTGACCTCGCGGCCGGGCGCGCGCTCGGCGGTCGCTGCGATCTCGCGGGCGAAGGCCGAGGCGAAGCGCGCTTCGTCGATTGGTGCGTGGCGGACATGGCTGTTGAAGTCGCAATAGGGGCATTTCGACAGGCAGAACGGCCAGTGCACGTAGACGCCGAAGGCTTCCTTAGCGCGGCTCAAGGCAGATCTCCGCCAGTTTCACGAAGGCGCGGGCGCGGTGCGACAGGCCGAGGCCGAGCGGCGGCAGGCCGTGCTTCTCGATACTTTCCATCTCACCGAAGGTGCGGCTGTGGCCATCGGGCAGGAACATCGGATCGTAGCCGAAGCCGGCGGTACCGCGCGGCGGCCAGACCAGCGTGCCGTCGACGCGCGCCTCGACCTGTTCGAGATGATCGTCGGGCCAGGCGACGCAGAGCGCGGAGACGAAATGCGCGGTGCGGTTCGCCGGAATCGTCGCGCCGCGCTCCTGGAGCAGGCGCTCGATCTGCGCCATCGCCACTGCGAAGTCTTTGTTTGGCCCGGCCCAGCGCGCGGAGAAAATGCCGGGCGCGCCGTCGAGCGCGTCGACGACGATGCCGGAATCATCGGCGAAGGAAGCAAGCTTGCTCGCCCGCGCCGCCGCGATCGCCTTGATCGCGGCATTGCTGCGGAAATCGTTGCCGGTCTCTTCGGGCTCGCCCAGGTCGAGCTCACCGGCCGACACCGCCTCGATGCCGTACGGCGCAAGCAGCTCCCGCATCTCGGCGAGCTTGCCGGGATTGTGGGTAGCGATGACGAGCTTGTCCGTGATTCGGCGGTGCATGGCCTATTGACTACGCTACCGCCAGTTTCTGCAAGTCTACCAGACGCGCGACGCCCTTGCGCGCCAGCGCCATCAACGCCAGGAACTCGGTTTCGGTGAACGGCTCGCGTTCCGCGGTGCCCTGCACCTCGATGAGGCGGCCGTCGCCGGTCATGACGAAATTGGCGTCGGTCTCGGCTTCCGAATCCTCGGCGTAGTCGAGATCGAGCACTGGCGTACCGTTGTAGATGCCGCAGGAGATCGCGGCGACGTTGTCGCGCAGCACGTTGGTCTTGATCATGTTGCGCGCCTTCATCCAGTTGATGCAATCGGCGAGCGCGACCCAGGCGCCGGTGATCGAGGCCGTGCGGGTGCCGCCGTCGGCCTGGAGCACGTCGCAATCGACCGTGATCTGGCGCTCACCGAGCGCTTCCAGATCGACGATGGTGCGAAGCGAGCGGCCGATCAGGCGCTGGATCTCGACGGTGCGGCCGCTCTGCTTGCCGGCGGAGGCCTCGCGGCGGGTGCGTTCGGAGGTTGCGCGCGGCAGCATGCCGTATTCGGCGGTGACCCAGCCGCGGCCCTGGCCCTTCAGCCACGGCGGCAGGCGGTCTTCCAGCGTGGCGGTGACCAGCACATGGGTGTCGCCGAATTTCACCAGGCACGAGCCTTCCGCATATTTGACCACGCCGCGCTCCAGCGTCACGGGGCGCAATTTGTCGGGCGCACGGCGGCTTGGCCGCATGGGAAATCCTCCAAAACTCACGGGAAAGGCTGTTCGCGGTGCTTGTAGGAGGGGCGAGGGTAGGCGGCAAGGTTTTTTCACCCCCTGATTTCGAGCCTGTAAACGCCACGCTTGTCAGGAGCGCCCGGGATAGACAAATTATGAGTATCTGAGAGGAGTTACCGTCTGTGGCCCATCACGATCCGATCCATCTGATCGCGCCGCGCGCAGGCCTCGCCCAGCTCAACGAGCGTTCCCGCGACATCTTTCGTCAAATTGTCGAAAGCTATCTCGCGACCGGCGAGCCGGTGGGCTCGCGCAATATCTCGCGCCTGATCGCGATGCCGCTGTCGCCGGCCTCCGTGCGCAATGTCATGGCCGATCTGGAACAGCTCGGCCTGATCTATGCGCCCCATACCTCCGCCGGCCGGCTGCCGACGGAACTCGGGCTGCGCTTCTTCGTCGATGCCTTGATGCAGGTCGGCGACCTCAACGAGGCCGAACGGCAGTCGATCCAGAGCCAGCTCTCGTCCGTGGGCGAAGCGCAATCGGTTGAGGCGGCGCTGGACCAGGCCTTGATGCGGCTGTCGGGCCTGACCCGTGCCGCCGCAGTCGTGCTGACGCCGAAATCCAATGCGCGGCTCAAGCACATCGAATTCGTCCGCCTGGAACCGGAGAAGGCGCTGGTAATCCTGGTCGGCGAGGATGGCCAGGTCGAAAACCGCGTGCTGACGCTGCCGCCCGGAGTTCCCTCCTCGGCGCTGACCGAAGCCGGCAATTTCCTCAATGCGCGAATCCGCGGCCGCACGCTGGCCGAGGCGCGGCTCGAGCTCGAGACCGCGCTCGGGGAGGCCCGCGCCGAGCTCGATCAGCTGACGCAAAAGGTGATCTCGGCCGGCATTGCAAGCTGGTCCGGGGGCGAGAACGAGGACCGCCAGCTCATCGTCCGCGGTCACGCCAATCTGCTGGAGGATCTGCATGCGCTAGAGGATCTGGAGCGGGTGCGCCTGTTGTTCGACGATCTCGAGACCAAGCGCGGCGTCATCGACCTGCTCGGCCGGGCCGAGACCGCCGAAGGCGTGCGCATCTTCATCGGGAGCGAGAACAAGCTGTTCTCGCTGTCGGGTTCCTCCACCATCATCTCGCCCTATCGGGATGCCGCCGGCCATATCGTCGGCGTTCTCGGCGTGATCGGCCCGACGCGGCTGAATTATGCCCGCGTGATCCCCACCGTGGACTACGCCGCCCGCATCGTCAGTCGCCTTTTGGGGGGCTGACCGGCGTTTCCTCCGATCACAGGCGCTTGATTTTCGTAAGCTTAGGCACGATATCCGGGCCAACAATCCCCTGAGACGAGTTCGAGAATAGAGCCGATGACCGATCAAGACCGGCAGCCCGAAGACACGACCGCGCCGACCGGCGAGCCCGTGGTCTCGAAGCCCTACATCATGCCCGACGATCCCGAGCCGGGCTCGGTCGAGACGTTGCAGAAGGAAGCCGCCGAGGCGCGCGACCGCATGCTGCGGACGCTGGCCGAGATGGAGAACTTGCGCAAGCGCACCACCAAGGAGGTCGCCGACGCCCGCCTCTACGGCATCACCGGCTTTGCCCGCGATGTGCTCGAGATCGCCGACAACCTCCAGCGCGCGCTCGATGCCGTTCCGGCCGAGGCCCGTGCGGCGGCCGATCCCGGCCTGACCTCGCTGATCGAGGGCGTCGAGCTCACCGAGCGCTCGCTGCTCAACGCGCTGGAAAAGCATGGCGTGAAGAAGTTCGATCCGCAGGGCCAGAAGTTCGACCCGAATTTCCAGCAGGCGATGTTCGAGGTCCCGGATGCGTCGGTGCCGTCGGGCACCGTGGTGCAAGTCGTGCAGGCCGGCTACACCATCGGCGAGCGTGTGCTGCGTCCCGCCCTGGTCGGTGTCGCCAAGGGCGGCGCGAAGGCTGCGCCCGCGGCCAACAACAACAATGAGTCGAGCGGCGCGGCGAACTGAGTCTCACGGCTTCGCCGTCATTCCGGGTTCGACGCTTCGCATCGCCCCGGAATGACGGTGCGAAACTCTTACGCACTCACCGCGATATCCGCAGATTGAATCCGCTTCACGCCGGCCTTGGCCATATCGGCCCAGGCCTTTGCCAGCGAGCCCTGCGTGTCGATGCCGCGGCAGGCGTCCTCCACCACATAGACCTCGAAGCCCGCCTTGCGCGCATCGAGCGCCGTCCAGGCGACGCAGAAATCGGTCGCGAGGCCAGCGACGAAGACGCGCTTGATCTTGCGGCCCTTCAGATAGCCGGCAAGGCCCGTCGAGGTCTTGCCGTCGGCTTCGAGGAAGGCCGAGTAGCTGTCGACGTCCCTGTGAAAACCCTTGCGGATGATGAGTTCGGCGTGCGGGATCGCAAGGTCCTTCGACAGCGCGGCACCGTCGGTGCCCTGCACGCAATGGTCCGGCCACAGCACCTGCTTGCCGTAGGGAAGATCGACGGTCTCGAACGGCTTCCTGCCGGAATGCACCGACGCGAACGAGATGTGGCCGGGCGTATGCCAGTCCTGCGTCATCACCACGTTCGCAAACGCTTTCGCGATCTTGTTGATGACGGGCACCACCTGCTCGCCTTCCTTCACCGCAAGACTGCCGCCGGGCAGGAAGCAGTTTTGCACGTCGATCACGAGCAGCGCGGAGGCCTCGTCCGGCTTGATTGACGCGGCCGCAAACAGCGCGGTTGGAGCGAGGCCCGCGAGCGCCGTAGTCGCAAGCGCCGCCAACATGTGTCGCCGATCCAGCATCGTTCGTCTCCCCTCCAGGATGATCACGGGAAGAAAGCCTAGTTCCGTTCGCATACGAACAGAAGCCCGAAAATGCAGCCGATATTGGTGAGCGGTTGGGCTTGGTCGGCGGGTTCGCTTAACCTCTCCCGCTTGCGGGAGAGGTCGCTGCGCTCGCAGAGCGCGGCGGGTGAGGGCTCTGTCCACGTCGAGAGTGTCCCCTTGCGGAGACACCCTCTCCCCAACCCTCCCCCGCGAGCGGGGGAGGGAGCGCATCCAGTTTGTGGGGTGCGACTACCCCTTCGGCTGGATGCCGTCGCGCACGGCGCGGAAGCGGGTGAAGGCGGCTTGCCACTGGTCGCGCGGGGCGCTGGCGATGATGCGCAGCGAGGCGCCGCCGCTCGAGAAGCGGATCCACTGCACCACGGTCACCGGCGTCTTGTCCTTGCCGCTGACGCCGTCGATCCGGGTCTCAAAGCCCTGCTGGCCGTTGATGCGGATCGGCTCGGACATGGTGACGCGCGACTCGCGCACGCCGGGAATCTGGAGCGCCGCCTCCTGCGCAAAGCGGGCGCGGTCGTCGGCCTGCTGCGGGGTGGCGCCGATCAGGCCGAGGATCATGAACGGCTTCGACTCATAGCCTGCGCTCTCGTTGCCGTCGGCCAGGATGATGCTCGAGCCCGGCGCCAGCGTGCGGATGTCCTTGAAGTCGGCGAGCTCGGTGATCTTGAACGGCATCAGCGCGATCTGCTCTTCGGCCGAGACCTGCTTGCGGGTGGTGGCGCTCGCAAACATCTGGCGCACCGCTTCATCGGTGTAGATCTTGGTCGCATTCTCCGGGATCTGCACCGCGACATAGCCGGAGAAGCCTGCGCCCGGCACGATCATCGAATAACGCCTCACCGGAGTGTCGCCGGCCTTGCCGCTTTCGGTGGTGAAATAGGCAAGGCCCGCGGGGGTCTCGATCTTGTCCTGCTTGACGCCGTTCGCACCGGCCGGATTGGAATTGAAGGCGCTCACGACCTCGCCATAGGCCGCAGGCGGCAGCTCGGTGATCAGCACCTTGACGCTGCCGTCCTCGCTCTCGAAGCCCGGAAAGGACTTGGCCGTGCTCAGCCCGATCAGCGGCACCATGCCGAGGCGCAGGCCGGGCGGGTAAACGGCGTCGGCAGCAAGGGCCGGAAGCGCCGAGGCGACGAGGAGGACGAGCGCGGCGAGGGGGCGGATCAGCTTCATGGGCACTCTGATTGGTTCACATTGAGGCCGTTCGATGGTCGGCCATTGGGCCGCTTTGTCGCGCGGAGCAGCTGCGCTGCGGTTGCCGGCCGGACCGCCTTTTAGCGGGTTTGGCCTTGCCGCAACAGGGTGGGGCGGACTGCCATAGCGGGGGCTTGCCGAGGCCTGAACCTGTTAATATTTCCTCACCCGCAAGGGTGGTTGAGCCCGGATATGATCTTCCAAAACCCGATGTTTTCGCGGCCGAAACTTGCGTTCGGTCCTTGCGGGCCCCTCCCCCCCTCCTATATGAGCCTCAATCATCGCAATATCGCGGATGTTTGATCTTAGGGGGTTTCGGTCGGGTGCCTTCTGGGCCCAGCCAACCTGCCGCAAAAAGAAGGATATCAGGACCATGGGAAAGGTCATTGGGATCGACCTCGGCACCACGAACTCGTGCGTCGCCGTAATGGATGGCAAGAACGCCAAAGTCATCGAGAATTCCGAAGGCATGCGCACGACGCCTTCGATCGTCGCCGTCACGGATGACGGCGAGCGCCTCGTCGGCCAGCCGGCCAAGCGCCAGGCCGTCACCAATCCCGAGCGCACCTTCTTCGCAGTGAAGCGCCTCATTGGCCGCCGCTACGACGACCCGATGGTCGAGAAGGACAAGAAGCTCGTTCCGTACAAGATCGTGAAGGCTTCCAACGGCGACGCCTGGGTCGAGGCCGACGGCCAGACCTACTCGCCCTCGCAGGTCTCGGCGTTCATCTTGCAGAAGATGAAGGAGACCGCGGAAGCCCATCTCGGCCAGAAGGTCGACCAGGCCGTCATCACCGTTCCCGCCTACTTCAACGACGCGCAGCGCCAGGCGACCAAGGACGCCGGCAAGATCGCGGGCCTCGAAGTGCTGCGCATCATCAACGAGCCGACTGCGGCCGCGCTCGCTTATGGCCTCGACAAGACCAAGGCCGGCACCATCGCGGTGTACGACCTCGGCGGCGGCACCTTCGATATCTCCATTCTCGAAATCGGCGACGGCGTGTTCGAGGTGAAGTCGACCAACGGCGACACCTTCCTCGGCGGCGAAGATTTCGACATGCGCCTGGTCGGCTATCTCGCCGACGAATTCCAGAAGGAGCAGGGCATTAACCTGCGCAACGACAAGCTCGCTTTGCAGCGCCTGAAGGAAGCCGCTGAAAAGGCCAAGATCGAGCTGTCCTCGACGACGCAGACCGAGATCAACCTGCCCTTCATCACCGCGGACCAGACCGGGCCGAAGCATCTGACGATGAAGCTCACCCGCGCCAAGTTCGAGGCGCTGGTCGACGACCTCATCCAGAAGACGGTCGAGCCCTGCCGCAAGGCGCTGAAGGACGCCGGCGTCACCGCCGGTGAGATCGGCGAAGTCGTGCTGGTCGGCGGCATGTCGCGCATGCCGAAGGTCCAGGAAGTCGTGAAGCAGCTGTTCGGCAAGGAGCCGCACAAGGGCGTCAACCCGGACGAAGTCGTGGCGATCGGCGCCGCGATCCAGGCCGGCGTGCTCCAGGGCGACGTCAAGGACGTGCTGCTGCTCGACGTGACTCCGCTGTCGCTGGGCATCGAGACGCTGGGTGGCGTGTTCACCCGCATCATCGACCGCAACACCACGATCCCGACCAAGAAGAGCCAGGTGTTCTCGACCGCCGAGGACAACCAGAACGCGGTCACCATCCGCGTCTTCCAGGGCGAGCGTGAAATGGCGGCCGACAACAAGATGCTCGGTCAGTTCGACCTGATGGGCATTCCGCCGGCCCCGCGCGGCATGCCGCAGATCGAGGTGACCTTCGACATCGACGCCAACGGCATCGTCAACGTCTCGGCCAAGGACAAGGCCACCGGCAAGGAGCAGCAGATCCGCATCCAGGCCTCGGGCGGCCTGTCGGAAGCCGACATCGAGAAGATGGTCAAGGACGCCGAGGCCAATGCCGAGGCGGACAAGAAGCGCCGCGAGGCCGTGACCGCCAAGAACGAGGCGGATGGCCTGGTGCATTCGACCGAGAAGGCGCTGGCCGAGCACGGTTCGAAGGTCGCCGAGAGCGAGCGTCGCGCGATCGAGGATGCCGTCAGCGACCTCAAGGAAGCGCTGAAGGGCGACGATGCCGAGGCGATCAAGGCCAAGACCCAGACGCTGGCCCAGGCGTCGATGAAGCTCGGCGAGGCCATGTACAAGCAGCAGGCCGAGGCCGACGCCAAGAAGGATGCGGCCAAGGACGACGTCGTCGACGCGGAATTCACCGAGGTCGACGACGACAAGAACAACAAGAAGTCCGCTTAAACCCCAAGAGGGTGACGATGCGGACGGCTTGGACCCCAGACGCGCTAAAGGCCTCCTCCCTCGCGGGGGAGGCCAACGTGTCGGGACGGGCGGGACAGATGCCCGTTACGATCAATCAATTCCCAGCCGTTATGCTCAATGTTGCTACGCTGCCCTCTGCCGCGACGCGCAAGGCCGCCTATATCAAGGCTGCCTATGTCGTTGCGCAGCGGCGTCGTTTCGCCCCGACTTGATTCGCGATTGGATAGACCGAGTCCGACATGTCCACGTCCACCAAGCGCTGCTACTACGAGACCCTCGAAGTCGAACGCGACGCCGACGAATCCAAGCTGAAATCGTCGTTCCGCAAGCTGGCGATGAAATTCCATCCCGACCGCAATCCCGGGGATGAAACCAGCGAGGTCAAGTTCAAGGAAATCAACGAGGCCTACGAGATCCTCAAGGACAAGGACAAGCGCGCCGCCTACGACCGTTACGGCCACGCCGCGTTCGAGCAGGGCGGCGGCTTCGGCGGCGGCGGTGCCGGTTTCGGCGCGGGCTTCGCCTCCTCCTTCTCCGACATTTTCGAAGACCTGTTCGGCATGGCCGGACAGCGCAGCCGCGGCGGCCGCGAACGTGGCGCCGACCTGCGCTACAACATGGAGATCACGCTCGAGGAAGCCTTTGGCGGCAAGACCGCACAGATTGAGATTCCGGTCTCGGTCACCTGCGAGGCCTGCTCGGGCATCGGCGCCAAGGCCGGCACCAAGCCGAAGACCTGCTCGGCCTGCGGCGGCGCCGGCCGCGTGCGGCAGTCGCAGGGCTTCTTCACGCTCGAGCGCACCTGTCCCGGCTGTCAGGGCCGCGGCCAGATGATCGAGGATGCCTGCCCGTCCTGCTCGGGCCAGGGCCGGGTCACCCGCGAGCGCACGTTGTCAGTCAACATTCCGCAAGGGGTCGAGGACGGCACGAGGATCAGGCTCGCCGGCGAGGGCGAGGCTGGGGTCCGCGGCGGCCCGCCCGGCGACCTCTACATCTTCCTGTCGCTGGCCCAGCACCAGTTCTTCCAGCGCGACGGCGCCGATCTGCATTGCCGCGTGCCGATCTCGATGGTGACGGCCGCCCTTGGCGGCGAATTCGAGGTGCCGACGATCGAGAAGAGCAAGGCCAAGGTGAAGGTGCCCGCCGGAACCCAGTCGGGCCGCCGGTTCCGCATTGCATCAAAGGGTATGCCGGTGCTGCGCTCGCGCCAGATGGGCGACATGTACGTCCAGGTCGTGGTCGAGACCCCGCAGAACCTCACCAAGAAGCAGCAGGAATTGCTGGCCGAGTTCGAAAAGCTCTCCTCCGGCAACACCCAGCCGGAATCCGAGGGATTCTTCGCCAAGGTCAAGGATTTCTTCGGCAACCGGGCGAGTTGACGTGTCTTGACCGTGCCGCCTTCGGCCTATACGTCTTTATGACCATTTTCTGACACGCCGCGTCCCGCGGTCCCGTCCGGTCCTGACATGCCATTGCCATCGTCCGCGCGTGCGTTGAAGAAGCCTCGTCTTGATGACGAGGTGCGCTTTCTCAGATCTTGGATCGAAAAGCCGCTGCACATGGGCGCGGTGATGCCGTCGGGCAAGCTTCTGGCCCGGACCATGGCCCATTACGTCGATATCGATTCCGACGCTCCGGTGGTCGAGCTCGGGCCCGGCACCGGCGCCATCACCTCGGCTCTGATCGAGCGCGGCATCGACCAGAAGCGCCTCGTCCTTGTCGAATACAATCCCGGCTTCTGCGCCCTGCTGCGCGACCGCTACCCGCAGGCCAAGGTGGTGCAGGGTGATGCCTATCGCCTGCGCGACACGCTCTGGAATGTCTTGAGCGCGCCGGCTTCCGCGGTCGTCTCCGGCCTGCCGCTCGTCACAAAACCGATGTTGACGCGGCTGCGCCTCATCCGCGATGCCTTCACGGCGCTGGCGCCTGGTGCGCCGTTCATCCAGTTCACCTATGCGGTGGTGCCGCCGATCCCGAAATCGTTGCCCGGCGTGTCCACAGAGGCCTCGGAACGGATCTGGATGAACCTTCCGCCGGCCCGCGTCTGGGTGTATCGCAAGGACTAATTCCGCCGGCTCCTCTTTTTGCGCGGCGGGCTCGTTTCGCCGAACGCATTGGATTGGATGTCAGCTCCCAAGATCCTGGTCATTCCCGGCTCGCTGCGCACCGGCTCGCATAATGCGAAGCTGGCAGCGCTCGCAGCCTATGAATTCGACCAGGCCGGCGTCGACGTCACCCGCATCTCGCTCGCTGACTTTCCGCTGCCGATCTATGACGGCGATCTCCAGGCCAAATCCGGCGTGCCCAAGCACGCTATCAATCTCAAGCGCATGATCGGCGCGCATCACGGCGTGCTGATCGTCACGCCCGAATACAATGCATCGGTGCCGCCGCTACTGAAGAACGCGATCGACTGGGTCAGCCTCGTGCACGATCTGCACGAGGCGCGCGGCGACGTGTTCCGCAACCGCGTCTTCGCGCTCGCCGGCGCCTCGCAGAGCCGGCTGGGCGCGGCCCGTGCGCTGCAGGCGTTGCGGCTGATCCTGACCTCCTGCCACGCCCATGTGATTGCCAGCCAGCTCACGCTTGCCTTTGCCGATCAGGCCTATGACGATATGGACAGGCTGAAGAACGAGGGCGATATCGCCGCGTTGAAGCAGCTGGTGCGGCAGTTGATCGACATTTCCCAACGCATGATGTGAGGTGACATGACGCCAGCCGAGATCGCCCCGAAAGACCGCCTGATCGTTCCGCTCGACCTGTCGAGCCCGGAGGCTGCCGAGGCGATGGTCGCAAAGCTTGGCGACAGCGTCACCTTCTACAAGATCGGCTACCAACTCGCCTATGCCGGCGGCCTGCCGCTGATCGGCAAGCTCGCCGACACGGGCAAGAAGGTGTTTGCCGATCTCAAGATGCACGACATCGGCAACACCGTGATGCGCGGTGTCGAGAGCGTCGCCAAGCTGGGGGCGACTTTCCTCACCGTCCACGCTTATCCGCAGACCATGAAGGCGGCCGTCGAGGGACGTGGCGGCTCGGGCTTGAAGATTCTCGCGGTCACCGTGCTGACCTCCTACAACGACGACGATCTGCACGCAGCCGGATATCGGCTCGGCGTCTCCGAGCTGGTCGAGGCCCGCGCCCAACAGGCGCAGGTGCTCGGTGTCGATGGCCTCGTGTCCTCGCCCGAGGAAGTGGGCGCGCTGCGAAAGATCGTCGGTCATCAGATGAGCCTCGTCACGCCAGGCATCCGGCCGGCGGGCGCGCCGAGTGGCGACCAGAAACGGATCATGACGCCGGGTCGTGCGATCGCCGCAGGTGCCGATTATCTCGTCGTCGGACGTCCGATCCTCGAGGCCGCCGACCCCAGGGCGGCGGCCGCCGCCATCCAGGCTGAGATCGCGCAAGCGCTCGGCTGAGCAACAACCAGGGAGAGAAGAACAATGGCAAAAGGCTACTGGATCGGGCGCGTCGATGTGAGCAATGACGAGGGCTACAAGCCCTATGCCGTCGCCAACGGTCCAATCTTCAAGAAATGGGGTGGTCGCTTCGTCGTTCGCGCCGGCAAGTTCACCACCGTCGAAGGCGCCAGCCGCAACCGCAACGTCGTGATCGAATTCCCGGACTACGAGACCGCGCTCGCCTGCTACAACTCGCCGGAATACCAGGCAAACATCAAGGTGCGCCAGCCGCACTCCATCGCCGAGCTCATCATCATCGAGGGCTATGACGGCCCGCAGCCGTCGGACGGCTGAGGCACGATCTTTCTTACCCTCCCCTGGAGGGGGAGGGTCGCTGAGCATGTCGCGAAGCGGCAAGCGCGGCGGGGTGGGGTGATCTCTCCACTCGGGCACCGTTCGTCGCGGAGAGACTGTCACCCCACCCCGTCACGCAATCTCGCTCTGCTCGATCGCGTGCCGACCCTCCCCCTCCAGGGGAGGGTGGCAGCGTGCGGGCTCGTCCCCTCGGTTGCCGGAACTGCCTCCCCCCGCTACAACGGCCCCAGAGAGGATCACACCATGTCCGACATGCGCTTGATTGTTGCTGGGGCTGGCGGCCGGATGGGCCGCGCGCTGACGCGGGCGATTGCCGAGAGCAAAGGTGCGGTGCTGGCCGGCGCGCTGGAGGCGCCGGGCTCGGACTTGCTCGGCAAGGATGCCGGCGTGCTCGCAGGCCTGCCGGCCAACGGCATCACGCTCTCCGCCGATCTCTGGGCGATGTCCAAGGATGCTGATGGCATCCTCGATTTCACCGTGCCGGCGGCGACTATCGCCAATGTCGCGATCGCCGCCCAGCGCGGCCTCGTCCATGTCATCGGCACCACCGGGCTGTCGGCCTCCGATAACGCCGTGATCAAGAGCGTGACCAACCGGGCCGTCGTGGTGCAATCCGGCAATATGAGTCTGGGCGTCAACCTGCTTGCCGCCGTGGTCAAGCGCGTCGCCAAGGCGCTCGACCAGAGTTTTGATATCGAGATCGTCGAGACCCATCATCGCATGAAGGTCGACGCGCCCTCGGGCACTGCGCTGATGCTGGGCCAGGCAGCAGCTAGCGGGCGCGGCATTCAGCTCGACGAACACGCCGCGCGCGGCCGCGACGGCATCACCGGCGCGCGCCGGCCCGGCGACATCGGCTTTGCCTCCTTGCGCGGCGGCACCGTGGCCGGCGATCACAGTGTCAGCTTCCTCGGCCAGTTCGAACGCCTGACGCTGTCGCATCACGCCGAGGATCGCATGCTGTTCGCCCATGGCGCGCTCAAGGCGGCGCTGTGGGCGCACGGCAAGGCGCCGGGGCATTACTCCATGGCCGACGTGCTCGGCCTGTCCGACATCTGAACAAGAGCATGATCCGGACCCGAAGGGCCGCGTTAGCGCAAAGTGCGAAGCGGTTTTCCGACAAGGTCATGCTCAGAACAATAAACTAGATGGAAAGCAGTTGATGAGCGAACGTCTTCTCGTGCTCGTGCGGCATGGCCAGAGCGAATGGAATCTGAAGAACCTGTTCACGGGATGGAAGGATCCCGACCTCACCGAGCTCGGCGTGAGCGAAGCCAAGGAAGCCGGCCGCAAGCTGAAGGCGCAGGGTCTCGTTTTCGACGTCGCCTACACCTCGGTCTTGACGCGCGCGCAGCACACGCTCGACCTCATCCTCGGCGAGCTTGGGCAGGAAGGCCTGCCGACCGCGAAGGACCTCGCGCTGAACGAACGCGACTATGGCGATCTCTCCGGCCTCAACAAGGACGATGCCCGCAAGAAGTGGGGCGAGGACCAGGTGCTGATCTGGCGCCGCTCCTACGACGTGCCGCCGCCCGGTGGCGAAAGCCTGAAGGATACGCTGGCACGGGCGCTGCCCTACTACGTGCAGGAGATCCTGCCCGCCGTCCTCAACGGCAAGCGCACGCTGGTCGCCGCCCACGGCAACTCCTTGCGCGCGCTCATCATGGTGCTGGAAAAGCTCTCGCCCGAAGGCATCTTGAAACGCGAGCTCGCCACCGGCGTGCCGATCATCTATCGGCTCAATGCGGATTCGACCGTGGCGTCGAAGCTGGATCTGGCCGGGTAATGACGATCCCGTAGGGTGGGCAAAGGCGCACAGCGCCGTGCCCACCATTCTTCCGCAATCGCTGATGCATGGTGGGCACGCTTCGCTTTGCCCACCCTACGGCAGCTTCGCCGGGACGGCGATCTACTGCACCCCCACCCGCCCCGCTTCCCAGCCCAGCATCGCCTGCTTGCGGGTGATGCCCCAATGATAGCCGGTGAGCGTGCCGCTCTTGCCGAGCGCGCGGTGGCAGGGGACGACGAACGAGACCGGATTCTTGCCGACCGCAGCGCCCACGGCGCGCGAGGCCTTCGGGCTGTTGATGTTGCAGGCGATGTCGGAATAGGACACCGCGCGGCCCATCGGGATCTTCAGCAGCGTCTCCCATACCCGCACCTCGAAATCGGTGCCGATCAGGACCACGCGCAGCGGCTGATCCGGCCGCCACAGCTTGGGGTCGAAGATGCGCGCTGCGAGCGGTGCGGTGCCGTCGTGATCTTCCACATAAGTGGCCTTCGGCCAGCGCCGCGTCATGTCGGCGAGCGCGACCTTCTCCTCACCGTGATCGGCGAAGGCCAGGCCCGACAGGCCGCGGTCGGTCGCGATCACGATCGCGGTGCCGAACGGCGAGGGATGGAAGCCGTAGCGCAGCGTCAATCCGGCGCCGCCATTCTTCCATTCGCCGGGCGACATCGCCTCATGGGTGACGAAGAGATCGTGCAGCCGGCCGGGGCCCGACAGACCGGAGTCGAGCGCCGCATCGAGGATGCTCGCGGAGTCTCTGAGCAGCCCCTTGGCATGGTCGAGGGTGAGCGCCTGCATGAAAGCCTTCGGCGTGATCGAGGCCCAGCGGCGGAACAGATGGTGCAGCTCATCGGGCGTGACGCCGGCCGCATCGGCCATCGCCTCGATGGTCGGCTGCGCGCGCCAGTTTTCCGAGATGAACGCGATCGCCCGGCGCACGGAATCATAGTCGCGCAGCGCGGCGTTCTGGGGGCCCGGCTTGGCCAGGCGCTGGTCATGTATGGCGAGTGTCATCATGACCGGAAATGTAGGAGAGGGACGGGGGCGAAACCACCCGATTTCTGATCTGGAATCAGGTGATCGGATTGTAGGTCGGGCCGCGCTTGGCGGCGTTCAGCGCCTCTACCAAGCCTTTGTAAAAGCTCGCCTTTTCGTCAGGCCCCAGGAAGCGGGCGATCTGGATCTGATGGCCGCGCGAGATCAGATAGAGGTGCTCGATGCCAAAATCCTCGTCGATCTCCATGTCGAGCCGGACCCAGAGCGGATTGAACGTCCATTCGACGACCTGGCCGCGATCACTGATGCGGCGCACCCGCAATTCGGAAGGGGTCACCACGATCTCCTCGCTGGCCCGTGCCGCGCGGAAATTGGCCTTGAAGGCCCACCAGATCACGAGAACGTCGAGCCCGAAGAAGCCCAATACCGGCCACGCCCCCATCATCAGGAAGGCGAGGCCCGTGACGAAGCTGACGACGCTCAGGAACAGCATCACGGCGAGGAAGCCGGTGCGGTTCAGCGAGCGGTGTGGCGTCAGCAGCGCGGAGAAGATCTGCACTTCGCGCTGATCTTCGGAGCCCTTGCGCTCAATTTCGTTGCCTGTGCTCATCGTCCCTCAGTATATCCCGATCATGGCGAAAATCACCCGCAAGCCGGCTCCGCGCAAAGCGGCCGTGCCGAAGAAGAAGGCAAAACCGGCCGCGGCAAAGCCGAAACCGCCCGCGAAAAAGTCGCGCAAAGCCGCAAAACCCTGGACGCCCGCCGAAATTCACGAGGCCTTCAGCCGTTTCCGCAAGGCCAATCCGGAGCCGAAGGGCGAGCTTGAGCACATCAATCCGTTCACGCTGCTGGTCGCCGTGGTGCTGTCGGCGCAGGCGACCGACGCCGGCGTCAACAAGGCGACGCGCGCATTGTTCGAGGTGGCCGACACCCCGCAGAAGATGCTCGACCTCGGCGAGGAGCGCCTGCGCGAATACATCAAGAGCATCGGCCTCTATCGCACCAAGGCCAAGAACGTCATTGCGCTATCGGCAAAAGTGCTCAGCGAGTTCGGCGGCGAGGTGCCGCGCACGCGCGCCGGGATCGAGTCGCTGCCCGGCGCCGGACGCAAGACTGCGAACGTCGTGCTCAACATGGCCTTTGGCGAGCACACCATGGCGGTCGACACGCATGTCTTCCGCGTTGGCAACCGTACCGGGCTTGCGCCGGGCAAGACACCGCTCGAGGTCGAGCTCGGTCTCGAAAAGGTGATCCCGGCCGAGTTCATGCGGCACGCCCATCACTGGCTGATCCTGCACGGCCGCTACACCTGCCTCGCGCGCAAGCCGCGCTGCGAGGTCTGCCTGATCAACGATCTCTGCCGGTGGCCGGAGAAGACGGTCTGAGGCAGTGCCGCGTCGGGCACGTCACCGCATCTGTCGCGCCGGCTCGATCAGCTCGGGCCGCGAGCCGGACAGGCGCTTGTGCATATGGACCATGAAGGCCATGCCGAAGATCGGCGTTGCCAGATTCACGATCGGAATCGAGACGAAGGCGGCGATGAACAGGCCGGCGGTGAAGATGATCGCGGCGTTGTCGCGCCGCATTGCCTTCGCTTCCTCTGGCGGGCGGAAGCGCATGGCCGCGAGCTCGAAATATTCCCGGCCGAGCAGCCAGGCGGCAGCGAGGAAGAAGATCAGGAAGCCGGCGCCGGCGAATAGCACCAGCGGCAGCGCGGCCAGATAGACCAGGATCGTCAGCAATGCGGTCTTGACGCCCTCGAGGATTGCCTGGCTGAACGGCAGCGCGACACCGGGCCGTTCGGCGGGATAGTGCTCACGCTCGACGATGTCGGCGACGTCGTCGACGAACAGGCTCGCCACCAGCGAGGTGATCGCGGGCATCAGGAAGATGCCGCCGAACACGACGCCGAGGCCGGCCGCGATCGAGACGATCCACGAGAGGACCTCGAGCGACGAGTGCCAGCCCGGCCCGAGCAGGCCCTCCAGCCAGACCTCGCCAGAGGTCGCAAACCAGCTGAGGAGCCGTTGCAGGCCGATCGCCAGCACGGTGATCAGCACCAGCGCCAGCCCGATCGATCGCCACAGGATCGAGCGCATCGGCGGCGAGATCATTTGCGACAACGCCTTCACGGCGGCATCCAGCATGGGGCACCCTCTCCCGAAACCACCCGCGAGAGGTAGACACCCGATGCGGCTTCGGCAAGGGCGGGCGGCTCCGCCGCCGTCGGCTGCGAACGCGGCGCGAATTCTTGCTTACCCTCCCCTGGAGGGGGAGGGTCGGCACGTGATCGAGCGAAGCGAGATTGCGTGACGGGGTGGGGTGATCTCTCCACTCGGGCACTGTTCGTTGCGGAGAGACCGTCACCCCACCCCGCTCGCGCTGCGCGCGATCGACCCTCCCCCTCCAGGGGAGGGTAAGAGCCGCTACGCTCTCCTAGAGTAGCCTACTCATGCCGATGACCGTGCCCGTGCTTCCGCGCCTTCACGTGCTTGCCCTCGCCGGTCGGAATCATCACCACGCGGCCGTAGCGCACGCCGCGTTCGGCGATGATGTGATCGGCGAAATGCTTGACCTCGGAGGCCGCGCCGCGCAGCGCGGTCATCTCCATGCAATTGTTGTCGTCGAGATGGACGTGCAGGGTCGCGAGCGCGAGGTCGTGATGGCCGTGGAATTCCTGCACCAGGCGTTTTGAGAGATCGCGCGCGGCGTGGTCGTAGACATAGACGAGGCCGGCGACGCAGGGGCCGGTCTGCGCTGTGTCCTCGGTGCTCTGTTGCAGGCCGGCGCGGGCGAGATCGCGGATGATCTCGCTGCGGTTCTGGTAGCCGCGTGCTTCCGCCGCCGCGTCGATCTCTGCCAGCAGATCATCCTCGATCGTGATCGTAATTCGCTGCATCAGATGCTCCCTCGGCGCGGCGCCTTCTTACCTCGCCCCGCCTGCGGGGAGAGGTCGTAATTCAAGCGTAGCTTGAATTACGGGTGAGGGGGAGCTTCCGCGAATGCAGCTGTTACCGCCTGTGTGGAGATGCCCCTCACCCTAACCCTCTCCCCGTAAGAACGGGGAGAGGGAGTACACCATCACAGTCGCGTCGCGCGCAAGCGCAACGCGTTGCCGACCACGCTCACTGAGGACAGCGCCATCGCCGCTGCGGCGATGATCGGCGACAGCAGCACGCCGAAGGCCGGGTAGAGGATGCCGGCCGCGATCGGGATGCCGGCGGCGTTGTAGATGAAGGCGAAGAACAGGTTTTGGCGGATATTGCTCATCGTCGCCTGCGAGAGCTTTCGCGCCCGCACGATGCCGACGAGATCGCCCTTGAGCAGCGTCACGCCGGCGCTCTCCATCGCCACATCGGTGCCAGTTCCCATGGCGATGCCGACTTCGGCCGCCGCCAGCGCCGGCGCGTCGTTGACGCCGTCACCGGCCATCGCGACGCTGCGGCCGGCCTTTTGCAACTTGGTCACCACCGCGCTCTTCTGGTCCGGCAACACCTCGGCCTCGACATCGGCGATGCCGAGCCGGTGCGCCACCGCTTGCGCCGTCGTGCGGTTGTCGCCGGTCAGCATGATGACCTTGATGCCTTCGGCCGCAAGGGCCTTCAGCGCCTCCGGAGTCGAGGCCTTGACCGGATCGGCGATCGCGAACAGGCCGGCAAGCCGGCCGTCGACGGCCATGTTAATCACGGTCGCGCCGTCGCCGCGCAGCCGCTCGGCTTCGGCATCGAGCGCCTTGGTGTCGATGCCGATCGACGTCAGATATCTGGCATTGCCGAGCACGATGGTCTTGCCGTCGACCTTGCCGGTCGCGCCCTTGCCGGTCGGCGAGTCAAAATGCTCGACTTGGCCAAGAGTGAGCTGCTTCTCCTTTGCCGCGCGCACGATCGCGTCGGCCAGGGGATGCTCGCTGGCACGCTCGACGCTGGCGGCGAGGCGAAGGACGTCATCCTCAGCAAAGCCGGCAGCCGGCACGATCGCCACCACCTTGGGCTTGCCCTCGGTCAGCGTGCCGGTCTTGTCGACCACCAGCGTGTTGATCTTCTCCATCCGCTCCAGCGCTTCGGCGTTCTTGATCAGCACGCCGGCTTGCGCGCCGCGACCGACGCCGACCATGATCGACATCGGGGTCGCAAGTCCGAGCGCACAGGGGCAGGCGATGATCAGCACGCTGACCGCAGCGACCAAGCCGAAAGCGAGCCGCGGCTCCGGTCCAAACCACGACCATGCCGCAAAGGCGGCGATGGCGACGACAATCACCGTCGGCACGAACCAGCCGGCGACCTGATCGGCCAGCCGCTGGATCGGCGCGCGCGAGCGCTGCGCGTCGGCGACCATCTGCACGATCTGCGACAGCAGCGTCTCGCGTCCGACCTTGTCGGCGCGCATGATGAAGCTGCCGGACTGGTTGAGCGTGCCGGCGATCACCTTGGCTCCGCTCTCCTTGGTGACCGGCATCGATTCGCCCGTGACGAGCGATTCATCGAGCGAGGAGCGGCCTTCGAGGATCACGCCGTCGACCGGCACCTTCTCGCCGGGACGAACGCGCAAGCGGTCGCCGGCATGCAGCGTATCGATCTCGACTTCATGCTCGCTGCCATCGGCATCGACGCGGCGCGCGGTCTTCGGCGCGAGTTGGAGCAGCGCCTTGATCGCGCCCGAGGTCGCATCGCGGGCGCGCAGCTCGAGCACCTGGCCGAGCAGAACCAGCACGGTGATGACGGCAGCCGCCTCGAAATAGACGGCGACCGCCCCCTCATGGCCACGGAAGGTGGCAGGGAACATCTGCGGCGCGACGGTGCCGATGATGCTGTAGACATAGGCGACGCCGGTGCCCATCGCGATCAGCGTGAACATGTTGAGGTTGCGCGTCAGCAGCGACTGCCAGCCGCGGACGAAGAACGGCCAGCCGGCCCACAGCACCACCGGCGTGGCGAAGACGAGCTGGATCCAGTTCGACAATGTCTGGTCCATCCAGTTGTGCGGGCCCGCGAGGTGGCCGCCCATCTCCAGCACCACGGCCGGCAGCGCCAGCGCGCCGCCGATCCAGAACCGCCGCGTCATGTCGGCAAGCTCCGGATTGGGCCCGGTCTCGAGGCTCGCGACTTCCGGCTCCAGCGCCATGCCGCAGATCGGGCAGGTGCCGGGGCCGACCTGGCGGATCTCGGGGTGCATTGGGCAGGTGTAGATCGTGCCCGCGGGCATCTCGGGCTCGGGCGCCTTGTCCTTGGCGAGATACTTGGCAGGGTCGGCGGCGAATTTGGTACGGCAGCCGGCCGAGCAGAAATGGAAGGTCTCGCCGTGATGTGTGAGGTGGTGCTTCGACGTCGCGGGATCGACCGTCATGCCGCAGACGGGATCAAGAACTTTCGTCGCGGCATCGCCATGGTCGTGCGCGTGATGATGGGCGTGGCCGGCGTGATCGCCGTGTCCGCCGCAGCAGGAGGACGCCGGATTGGCCGCTGCGGGCGTGGCCTTGGCGGAACAACCGCATCCCGGATGTCCATCTGTGGCGTCGTGATGATGCTCGTGTTCGCTGTTATTCATTTCCATGCTCCGGCCTTGCAACCTATACCCGGTAGGGGTATATAGGCCGCATGCGCAAGGACATCAAGGCATCTGTCGGAAAACGTCTCGGCCGGATCGAGGGCCAGGTTCGCGGCCTCTCGAAAATGGTAGAGGAAGACCGCTACTGCATCGACATCGTCACGCAGATCTCGGCGGTGCGCGCCGCGCTGCGCCGGGTCGAGGAGGAGATCCTGAAGGATCACGTCGCCCATTGCGTCGAGCACGCCATCGCCAGCGGCGACAAGGCCGATCAGCGCGAGAAGATCGCGGAGCTGATGGCAGTGATCGGGCGGGCGGAGCGGTAGGCTCTCACCGTCATTGCGAGGAGCCCTTGCGACGAAGCAATCCAGACTGTCGACGCGGTGACAGCCTGGATTGCTTCGCTGCGCTCGCAATGACGGGCAAAGGGACGCGAGATAACTCCTCTTGCGTCGTCCTGGCGAAAGCCAGGACCCATACCGCGGAATCTATCGATTGCGCTCGGTAGGCGTACCGAACGAGGAGTCTTCGCCAAACTGCTCCCTGGGGTAATGGGTCCCGGCCTTCGCCGGGACGACAGTGGAGCTACGCCGCCCTCTCTCTTGCCCAGCCTCGCCGCCGCGGGCGGTACATCGCCAGCCTCTTCAGCAGCGGGACATGGCCGGCGATCTCGGCAGGTTGCTTGCTCACTTCCTCAGCCGAAATCTCAGCCGGCGTCTCTTGGTCAATCGCTTCAGGAACGAGCGGCGGCGCACGGAGCGTTTCTGGAAACACACTGAATGTGCCCGCCACCTCCTCGAGCGGCTTCTGCTTGTCGGCCCAGTGCAAGGCCGTGTAGTCGAAGCCGTGCACGATGGTGGGTTTGACGACTTCGAAATAGGGCGAGATGTCGAAGTCGCGAGGCATGTAGAGCGAGGAATCGCGGATGTGCAGGATCTCGCGGCGAGCAGCGCGGCTGCCGGCCTTGGTGATCTTTGGCAGGATCGGGTAGCGCACGGCGTCGAACGCCTGCGCGATCAGCGCCGAGCAGATGATCTTGGTCGGATCGCCCGATCCCAGCGCGATCATGCGCCGCCGCCAGCGCTGTGGCACCGGCAGCGGGAACAGGAAGCGCATGAGGTCGACGATGTTCTTGGTGTCGTAGCCGAAGCCGATGCGGTTGATCGCATAGCGGCAGACGGTGGTGCGGTCCTCATAGGACAGCCCGACCGGGCGGCAGACGCGGGTGTGATAGGGGAAATATTTCGACAAAGGCGCCGAGGTGACGCCCTCGCCGATATTGGCCTCGATCAGCACATGCGGCTCGCCGTCCGCCTCTTCCGCGCCCTCGATCGGACCGACATAGAGCGCAGCATGCGACCAGGTCGACTGCGTCAGATATTTGATGATGCCGGAGATGCGGTTGTTGCCCTCGACCAGCAGCACGTCGCCAGGCTCGATGACGCCGCGCAGGTGCTCCGGGTCGCTCGGCGTGAACGGCTCGTAGCCCGGCACCTCCTTCGAGAGGTACGCGGCAATCAGCTTGCCGACTGAGTCCAGGACCGTCCCCATTTCGAACTCCCCCCACGGCCTTTTCCGGCCGTCTTTTTCCCTTCTCTACCATGGTCGAAACGTGTTGCAATTCGGTTCATCACTCTGTGAGATCAAGCACGATTGATTCACCATGGTGGTTGCTGCGCAACATCAGATACGGCAAGGTTCGCGGGCTGTTCCCGTTCGCCGCAAGTCCCCGGAAACCATGACATGACAATCACGCGCCGCGGTTTCCTTTCGGCGTCGGCGGCCCTTGCCGCGATGCCGGTGCTGCGCGCAACCGCCGCGACCCCGCCGCGGGAGGCTGACATCGTCGTGATCGGCGCGGGGGCTGCGGGAATTGCCGCAGCGCGGCGCATCATGGCCGCCAACCGCAAGGTTGTGGTGGTGGAAGCAGCGGCCCAGATCGGCGGCCGTTGCATCACGGACAGCACGACTTTCGGCACGCCATTCGACCGCGGCGCGCGCTGGATGCACAATCCCGAGACCAATCCGATGACCCGGCTGGCGCGCAGCGCCGGGTTCGACGTGCTGCCGGCCCCGTCAGGTCAGAAGATGCGCATCGGCCGCCGCAATGCGCGCGCCGGCGAGACCGAGGAGTTCCTGGCCGCGCTGGTCCGCGCCAACCGCGCCATCGACGACGCCGCGCGCGGCAAGCTGGATACTTCCTGTGCCTCCGTGCTGCCGAAGGATCTCGGCGACTGGGCCGGCGCGGCCGAGTTCATGCTGGGCGCGGGCTTTGCGGGCAAGGATCTGAAGGAGCTTTCGGCGATCGACAAGACCCGCGCGCAGGACCGCAATGGCGCGATCGCCTGCCGCCAGGGTCTGGGGACGCTGATCGCGAAACTCGGCGAGCAGGCGCCGGTGGCGCTGTCGACGCCGGCGAGCCGGATCGTCTGGAGCAATCGCGACGTCGGCGTGGAGACCCCGAGCGGCAAGATCGCCGCCCGCGCCGCCATCATCACGGTCTCGACCAACGTGCTGACCTCAGGCGCGATCAAGTTCGCGCCCGACATTCCGAAGCGCACGTTAGACGCGGCATCGAAGCTCACCCTCGGCAGCTATGATCACATCGTGCTGCAACTGCCCGGCAATCCGCTCGGCCTGTCGCGCGACGACATTCTCATCGAGCAGAGCAACTCGACGCGCACGGCCCGCATGTTCGCCAATATCGGCGGCTCCTCGCTGTGCTCGATCGACGTCGGCGGCTCGTTTGGTCGCGATCTCTCCGAGCAGGGCGAGAAGGCGATGACGGCTTTCGCGAAGGAGTGGATCACCAAACTGTTCGGCAGCGAGGCTGCGGCCGCCGTGCAGAAGACCAGCGCGACGCGCTGGAATGCCTCGCCCTATGTCATGGGCGCGATGTCGGCGGCCTCGCCCGGCGGCCAGCTCTCGCGAAAGGTTTTGGCAGAGCCGATCGGCAACATGTTCCTCGCCGGCGAAGCCACGCATGAGACGCTGTGGGGCACGGTCGACGGCGCCTGGGAAAGCGGCGAACGCGCCGCGGAGGCCGCGCTGCGCAAGATCGGCGCGCTCAAGGACGAGCCCGCGGACGTGCCGACGCAGTCGACGAAGAAGCGCAGGGCGAGGCCGCCGCGGAATTGATTCAGTCGTCGTCCTGGACAAGCGCAGCTCTTGGCAGCGCGTAGCGTTGTCCAGGGCGGAGCGCAGATCCAGGACCCATTACCCCAGGGAGGGGTGTGGCGACGGCTGGTGGTCACCAACCCGGGCTAAAAATGCCGACCGGGGTAATGGGTCCTGGCTTTCGCCAGGACGACGCGGGGCTGGTTCAGCGCAACACCCCATCCAGCACCGGCAGCCCCGCAATCACCGCCAGCGCGATCAGCGCGTAGCAGATGCCGCGAAACACCTTTTCGCTGGCGCGGCCAAACAAGGAGGCGCCGAACGCGACGCCGAGCGCATAGACCGGGCCGACGATCATCGAAAGCACGAGCGACTCGCGCGAGATCAGGCCCGTCGTCGCGTAACTGACCATCGAGAAGAAATCCGACGCGCCGAAGAACAGCATGATGTTGGCGCGCGCGACGATCGGCGCGATCGGGCGCCCGAGCCAATAGCCGACGATCGGCGGGCCGCCGGTCTGCGCCAGCCCGCTACAGAAGCCGGAGAGGCCGCCGATGCCGACCGAGAGCCAGGCGTGGTCCTTGCCGCGATAGCGCCAGCCCGACAGCAGCAGGAGCAGCAGCGCAGCGACGAAGCAGGAGATGATCCAGCGTGTGGTGACGGGCTCGAGCACGCTGAGGAAATAGGTGCCAAGGGGCACCCCGATCAGCGCGCCCAGCACGATCACAGCAGTGGCCTTGCGGTCCGCCTTGCGCCAGGCATCGGGCAAGAGCGGCGCGGCCGCGACGAAATCGATCACGAGCAGCAAGGCGGCAACGAGCCGCGGCGCCGCGATGCTGCTTGCCAGCGGCATGAAGATCAGCGCCGCGCCGAAGCCGGAGAAGCCGCGGGCGGTACCCGAAACGAAAGCGACGGCGCAGAGCGCCATCGCAATGGTGAGGCTGACGTCCTTCGGGAGAAAGTCCGCCAAGCTCATCCGCGAAGAGTGCCGCCAGTCTTCTTCGTCACCTCCGCCACGACCTTCGCGGCCACAGCCTCAATCTCCTGGTCGGTCAGCGTCTTCTCGCGCGGCTGGATGGTCACCGCGATCGCGATCGACTTCTTGCCGTCGTCGATGCCCTTGCCCTCGTAGACGTCGAAGACGTTGACGCCGGTGATCAGCTTCTTGTCGACGCCTTGCGCCGCGCGCACAATGTCGCCGGCCTTGACGGTGCGATCGACGATGAAGGCGAAGTCGCGCGAGACCGGCTGGAACGCCGACAGCTCGATCACAGGCTTGGCACGGGTCGGCTTCTTCTTCGCCTCGGGGATGCGGTCGAGAATCACCTCGAACACCATCAACGGGCCGTCGGCGCCGAGCGCCTCGAGCACGCGCGGATGCATCTCGCCGAAATGGCCGAGCACGTTCTGCGGACCGATCTGGATCGTGCCCGAGCGTCCCGGATGCAGCCAGCCGGGACCACCGGCGACGATCTGAAGCGCCTGCATCGGCGCGCCCGCAGCGGCGAGCACCGCCAGCGCGTCCGCCTTGACATCGAATACATCAGCCTGCGCCGAACCGGACCAGTGCCGGCCGAGACCTTCCGAGGAGGCAAAGCCGCGGCGCACGCCGCTCGCCGCCATGAATTGATCCTGCGGGCGGTCGCCCCTGAACAGTTGCCCGACCTCGAACAGCGCGACATCGCCAAAGCCGCGATCAGCATTGGCTTGCGCGGCGGCGATCAGGCCCGCCAGCAGGGTCGGGCGCATGTCGGAGAGATCAGACGCGATCGGGTTGGCGACTTCGAGCTCGCGCTGGCCGCCGCCGAACAATTTTGCCGCAGGTTTTGCGATGAACGACCAGGTCACCGACTCGACCATGCCGCGGCTCGCCAGCGCGCGCCGCGCACGGCGGGTGCGGAGCTGAAGCGGTGTCAGCACCGGCTTGCGCGCGTCCTCGCCGCGCTCGAACGGCGTTTCCGGCACCTTGTCGACGCCGAAGATGCGGACGATCTCCTCGACGATGTCGGCCTTGCCGTGCACGTCGGTGCGCCAGGAGGGAACTGCGACCTTCACCACCGGGCCCGGGCCCGCCATCATGAAACCGAGATGGGTCAGGATGCGCTTCATCTCTGCTTGCGGCACTTCGATGCCGGACAGACGCTTGACCTCGGTGACCGGGAAATCGATCACGCGATCGTCGCCGAAGGCCTTGCCGACCACCACGGTCTCGGACGGCGTGCCGCCGCACATCTCCATCACCAGCTTGGTCGCGAGCTCGAGCCCCGGCACCATGAACGCCGGATCGACGCCGCGCTCGAAGCGGTAGCGCGCATCGGAATTGATGCCGAGCTTGCGGCCGGTCTGGGCGATGTTGATTTCGTTCCACAGCGCCGATTCGATCAGCACGTCGGTGGTGTTCTCGTCGCAGCCCGACGCCTCGCCACCCATGATGCCGGCGAGCGATTCGACGCCGTGCTCGTCCGCGATCACGCAGATCGCGGGATCGAGATTGTAGGTGCGGCCGTCGAGCGCGAGCAGCGTCTCGCCCTCGCGGGCGCGGCGCACGACGAGGTTGCCCTTCACCTTCTTGGCGTCGAACACGTGCAGTGGCCGCGCGCGATCGAAGGTCATGAAATTGGTGATGTCGACCAGCGCGTTGATCGGGCGCAGCCCGATCGCGGTCAGCCGCTTCTGCAGCCATTCCGGCGATGGCCCGTTCTTGACGCCGCGCACGAGGCGCAGCGCGAAGCCCGGGCACAGCGTGGCGTCTTCGACCGTCACTTTCACGGGGCAGGGGAATTCACCCTTGATCGGCTTGATCGTGGGGTCCTTGAACTTGCCCATGTCGGCGGCGGCAAGGTCGCGCGCGATGCCGTGCACGCCGGTGCAGTCCTGCCGGTTCGGCGTCAGGTTGATCTCGACCACGGGATCGCCGAGCCCGGCCCATTCGGCATAGCCGGCGCCGATCGGGGCGCCCGCGGGCAATTCCATGATGCCATCATGGTCGTTGGAGATCTGCAGCTCGGCCGCTGAACACAGCATGCCGCGGCTCTCGACGCCGCGAATGGTGCCGACACCGAGCGTGATGTCCTTGCCGGGAATGTAGGTGCCGGGCGGCGAGAACACGCTGACGAGTCCTGCCCGCGCATTCGGCGCGCCGCACACGACCTGCACCGGCGCGCCGCCGTCACCGGTGTCGACCATGCAGACGCGCAGGCGATCCGCATTCGGATGCTGCTCAGCCGAGATCACCTTCGCAATGGTGAAGGGCTTGAGTGCCTTCGCCTTGTCCTCGATGTTCTCGACCTCGAGCCCGATCATGGTGAGCTTATCGGCGAGCTTGTCGAGCGGCTCGTCGGTCTCGAGATGATCCTTCAGCCAGGAGAGAGTGAATTTCACGAGCTCAGCCCTCCGGCAAGCGTTGGCACTTCGAGCGGCTTGAAGCCGTAATGGGATAGCCAGCGGACGTCGCTGTCGAACAGCTGGCGCAGATCGGCGATGCCGTATTTCAGCATGGCGATGCGGTCGATGCCCATGCCCCAGGCAAAGCCCTGGTACTCGTCGGGATCGATGCCGCAGGCGCGCAGCACGTTCGGATGCACCATGCCGCAGCCGAGAATCTCGAGCCAGTCCTCGCCCTCGCCGAAGCGGATCTCGCCCTTGTCGCGGCGGCACTGGATGTCGACTTCCAGCGACGGCTCGGTGAAGGGAAAGAACGACGGGCGGAAGCGCATGTTGATGTGGTCGACCTCGAAGAATGCCTTGCAGAACTCATGCAGGATCCATTTGAGGTGGCCGAGATGCGAGTGCTTGTCGATGACGAGGCCTTCGACCTGGTGGAATTGCGGCGTGTGGGTCGCGTCCGAATCGATGCGGTAGGTGCGGCCCGGGCAGATCACGCGGATCGGCGGCTTCTGGCTCAGCATGGTGCGTACCTGCACCGGCGAGGTGTGGGTCCGCAGCAGCATGCGCGAGCCATCTTCTTTCGGATGAAAGAAGAAGGTGTCGTGCATCTCGCGCGCGGGATGGCCTTCCGGGAAGTTCAGCTTGGTGAAGTTGTAGTCGTCGGTCTCGATGTCGGGACCTTCGGCGACCGAGAAGCCCATGTCGGCGAAGATCGTGGTCAGCTCGTCCCAAACCTGGCTCAGCGGATGGATGCGGCCGGCTTCAGCCGCCGCATCGCGCGGCGGCAGGGTAACGTCGATGGTCTCGGCAGCAAGCCGGGCATCGAGCGCCGCCGACTTCAAGACGTCGCGCCGCGTCGCGAGCGCCTGGGTGACCTCGTCCTTGGCCTGGTTGATCGCGGCGCCCTGCGTCTTGCGCTCGTCCGGCGACATCTTGCCGAGCGTTGCGAGCAGCGCCGAGATCGAGCCCTTTTTGCCGAGGGCTGCGACGCGCACGGCCTCTAACGCCGCCTCGTCGGTGGCGGCGGCGATGTCGGCGGTGATCTGGGCTTGGAGCTGAGCAAGATCGGTCATGGCAATCCCTTTTGGCCAGGATGCTGAGCCGATGATCCTAGCCCGTCACGCCCGGCACTCTGCCGGGCATCCACGTCGGAGAAGTGTGTTTGCGCAAGAGATGACGGCCGGGGCAGTAAAGCGCGAGACGCGCCGCTACCCGGGCTATCACAAGCTGAATGCTGCGCAGAGCACAGTGGAAGACGGCTTACGCCGCCAGCGCAGCTTTGGCCTTCTCGGCAATCGCCTGGAACGCGGCGGGCTCGCGGATCGCGAGATCCGACAGCACCTTGCGGTCCACGGTGATGCCCGACTTGGCAAGGCCGTCGATAAATCGGCTGTAGGTCAGGCCGAACGGACGCACCGCGGCGTTGAGACGCTGGATCCACAGCGCGCGGAAGGTGCGCTTGCGACGCTTGCGGTCGCGGAAGGCGTACTGCGCGGCCTTCTCCACGGCCGGCTTGGCGGCGCGGATGGTGTTCTTGCGGCGGCCATAGAAACCCTTGGCGGCCTTGTAGACTTTCTTGTGCTTGGCGTGGGCGGTCACACCGCGTTTGACGCGAGACATGACAGAAATCCTTCAGAGATGACTTGGTTTTCGGATCGCCGCGCGAATGCGGCGCGAGATGGCAGTGATCGTGGACGCGATCAGGCGTTCGGCAAGAAGTACTTCTTGACGTTGTCGCCGTCGGTCTTGAACAGCACGCGTGTGCCGCGGAGCTGACGGATCTGCTTCTTCGTCCGCTTGATCATGCCGTGACGCTTGCCGCGCTGGGCGTGCATCACTTTGCCGGTGGCAGTCACCTTGAAGCGCTTTTTAGCGCCCGATTTGGTCTTCAGCTTGGGCATTTGGCTCTCCTATGGCCACAACAGAAATCCGCCCGTGAAGGCGGCTGGCCGTCTAAAATGCTCGTTAGAGCGTTGATTGTGCTCAGGTTTTACGAACAAACGCGAAACCCGCACGGTACACCGCCACGGCAGCCCTTAATCAGCCGGGCGATGAAGGCTGGGCTTATGACAGAGCGGGAGCCAAATGGCAACGATGAACCGCCGGAACCTGCCCGCCGACTATTTGAAGTTGCCACCCCCAATGTCCACGCCTTCATGTCCGGAGCAGGACCAAAATGGCCCATTTCCCGCAATCGATTTCCACCTTTGCCCGCCCGCGCCGCCTGGCGCTGCTCGCCGTGCTTGCCGCCGCCATGGTGCCGTCGACTGCCGATGCCCGCGCCGGCGGCTATGACGGGATCTGGAACGTCACCTTCGCCACCACGAGGGGCAATTGCAGTTCCGGCTACAGCGTTCCCTTCACCGTCACCGGCAGCCGGGTATCGTCTGCCGGCGGAGGCCGGGTGTCCGGCAAGGTCAATCGCGGGGGCACTGTGGCGGTCCAGGTCTCGGTCGGCGCCTCCCACGCCAACGGCGGCGGCCGGCTCGCCGGCATCAACGGCGCCGGTTCGTGGAGGGGCATCATCTCCGGCGACCAGTGCAGCGGCACGTGGCAGGCGACGAGGACGTAGGCACCAAGCGTTCGATGTGCTCCCTCCCCCGCTTGCGGGGGAGGGTTGGGGAGAGGGTGTTTCCGCAAGCGAGAACCCCCAAGAGGCCCTCACCCGCGCCTTCGGCGCGACCTCTCCCGCGAGCGGGAGAGGTTGCAGCAACGCTCGCGGCTGGCACCTCGCCCCAAACAAAACGGCCCGCCGGAGATCCGGACGGGCCGTTGAACTCTCAGTCCTAACAAGCCGGCGTTAGCGCGGCGCCAGCACCATGACGACCTGGCGGCCTTCGAACCTTGCGTCCTGCTCGACCTTGGCGAGCTCGGCGACGTCGGTCTTGATCTTGTCCAGAAGCTTGGTGCCGATCTCCTGGTGCGCCATTTCGCGACCACGATAGCGCAGCGTGATCTTGACCTTGTCGCCCTCTTCGAAGAACCGCTGCATCGCGCGCATCTTCACGTCGTAATCGTGATCGTCGATCATCGGGCGGAGCTTGATCTCCTTGATCTCGACGGTCTTCTGCCGCTTGCGGGCTTCGGCGGCTTTCTTCTGCGCGGAATACTTGTACTTCCCGTAGTCCATGATCTTGCAGACGGGAGGGCTGGTATTCGGCGAAATCTCGACCAGATCCATGCCCGCGTCCTGGGCCATCCGGATGGCGACGACGGTCTCGACCGTGCCTTTGTTCTCACCGGTCTGATCGATCAGCTGGATCTGCGCATTGCGGATATCATCATTGATGCGGGGCCCGTCTTTGCTGGCAGCGGGCGGAGCTTTATTAGGACGGCGAATGGGTGGTTCTCCAAAGTTGTGAAGGAAGCGGCCATTTTGAAGGAAGATGCGTTTGCCGGCAAGCAAGTCGCTCGTGCGAGACGCGAAAAACCCTCAAATGCGAGGCATTTTGGTCACGCCCGTTGGCACGCAGACGACATAGACACCTTGCTTCTGTTCCGCAAGCGTCCCAAAGGGCCAATGCCGACACCGAATTGAGCTGCGAGGCGCGACCAAACAGCTCAAACCACACAGCCAGAGTAAACGTTCCATGACCGATGCAATTCCCGATACCGTGCTCGACTTCATTGATGTCGGCGAGGGCCCGTCGGCGCGCAGGATCGCGGTGCGCCGCCGTGGCGGAACGGGCCCCGGGCTGGTCTGGCTCGGCGGATTCAAATCGGACATGCAGGGCGGCAAAGCACTGGCGCTGGATGGCTGGGCCAGAGAGCACGGCCGCGCCGTGATCCGGTTCGACTATTCCGGTCACGGCGAGTCCGGCGGCGAATTCGCCGATGGAACCATCGGGCGCTGGCTGGAGGAGAGCGTCGCGGTGTTCGAGCGCTTCTGCGACGGTCCGCAAATCCTGATCGGCTCCTCCATGGGCGGCTGGATGGCGCTGCTGCTCGCGCGCGAGATCAAGAAGCGCCAAGAGCAACAGCAAGCCAAGGCCTCGCTGGCCGGTCTCGTCCTGATCGCGCCGGCGCCCGACTTCACCGAGGCGCTGATGTGGAAGAATTTCTCGCCCTCGGTGAAGAAGGAGATCGAGACCAAAGGCGTCTGGATGCGGCCGTCGGACTATGGTGACGGCTCGCCCTATCCGATCACGCGAAACCTGATCGAGGAGGGGCGCAATCACCTCGTGCTCGGCAGCGCCATCGATCTCGGCTGCCCCGTCCGCATCCTGCAAGGGGCGAAAGATCCCGACGTGCCGTGGCAGCACGCCTTCGCGCTGACGCATCGTCTGCCGGCCGACGACGTCGTGCTAACCATGATCCAGGACGGCGATCACCGCCTCTCCCGCCCACAGGACATCGCGCGCATTCTTGCCGCGGTCGCGGAGATCGAGTGAAGTGTCTCTCTTCCTTCTCCCCTTGCGGGAGAAGGTGGCGCGAAGCGCCGGATGAGGGGTTGTTTCCGCGAACTCGAATAGACGTGTTCGCCGAGACAGACCCCTCACCCAAGCGAATGCGTATCAACGAGCGGAGCTGCCCTCTCCCGCAAGGGGAGAGGGCACAATAAGAAGCAGCGGGAGGCAACACAATGACCACCACCACCGCCATGCTGCGCGCCTTCTGCGATGCCGTCGAGCAGCGCAACGGCAAGGCTTTCGCCGAACTGTTCACCGAGGACGGCATTTACCACGACGTGTTCTACGGTGCCTTCGCCGGTCGCGCCAAGATCGCCGAAATGATCGACGACTGGTTCTATCGCACGGCGACCGATTTCCGCTGGGACATGCACAATCCCGTATCGGACGGCACCACGCTCTACGCGCGCTACACCTTCAGCTATCGCTCGACCCTGGCGGAAGCGAACGGCGCGCGGGCGATGTTCGAGGGCGTGGCGATCATGACGCTGACGGGCGGCAAGATCGCCAGCTATCACGAGGTCGCCAACACCGCGCCTGCGTTTGTCGACCTGAAATTTGCGCCGGAACGGATTGTGAAGATCGTCGCCAAGCAGGGCGCCGAGCTGAAGGCGCGACCGGAGATGCAGCGGCATCTTGGTTGAGCGCCGCTCTCTCCACTTCGTCGTTCCGGGGCGCGCCCCTACCGCTTCGACGGATTCACCATCGGCTTGCGCTGCGCCAGCGCCGCCACCGTCGCGGTACCGATCGGGCCCTCTTCGTCATAGAGCCAGCATTCGCCGATTGCCACACCGTCGGTGGCGTGGTGATTCACCACCTCGAAGCCGATCCAGTTCGTGACCGGCAGGCGGTGCAGATAGATCGTGACGTCGCTGTTGATGTAGCCGAGCCCCTTGTCGCCGGCGTTGGCAAAGGGGCTGGCGAAGTCGGCACCAACAGCGACATGGACGAACGGCGTCATCGGCACGCCCGCAACGAGCTCGCGCACCTCGCTCATCCAGAGCCGGCGCGGTCCGAGCGAGCCCATTTGGCCGATGATCGGCCGCGTCGTCCATTTGCCGTTCATGCCGAGCCTGGGATCAGTCGGCTTTGGAATGTCGGCCGGCTTCGGCACATCCCAGTTCGACGGCGACCAGACGTTGCCTTCCGGATTTTGCGTTCGCCGCAACAGCTGGCACGAGGCGCGCGCCATGCTGACGCCGCCGGAGACGAACTCCGCTTCCACCACGCGGATGCGCAAGCCGTCGCGCACCAGCCGCGTCGTCACTTCGATCGGCCTGTCGATGGTCGGCAGCCGAAACATGTCGACGGTGAGCCGCGCCGGCACGAATTCGGGGCCGGAATGGCGCTCCTCGATGGCGAAACCGAGCAGGCCGATGATGACGCGCCCGTGCAGCGATTTCGGATCCCACGGACCGTTGGCGACTTCCGTCGGATGGAATGTGTCGCCGTCGCGGGTGAAGAAAGGCATGTTTGTCATGACGCGCGACTGTGCGGGAACAGGTGAGGAAATCAAGAGTGGGTGTCGCATGAGGGTCGGGTGCGCGCCGCTCAAGCCACAACAACCGCTGTCATCGCCCCACTTGATCGGGCGATCCAGTACTCCGAGACGGCAGTGATTGAGTCGAGAAGCCGCGGCGTACTGGATGCCCCGGTCAAGCCGGGCCATGACACCGAGAGTTAGGAGGCGGCGCGCCACTCCTCACGCACGCTATCGTCGGACTCTCCGCTCAACGCAGCGCTCTTCATCGCCGCAAACTCCTCCTCCGACATTAACTGCCCCAACGCCCATACCGCGGCTCCACGCACCAGCGGGTTCGCATCCTCCAGCAATCGCCGCGCCTCCGCAGCCAGGGCCACCTCCCCGGAATTGCCGATCGCGATCAGCACGTTCCGCACAAAACGATCGCGGCCGATGCGCTTGATCGGCGACTTCGTGAACAGCGCACGGAATGAAGCATCGTCGAGCCGTGCCAGTTCAGCGAGATTAGGCGCGCGCAATTCGTCGCGCGCGGCGAGCTTGGCCTCGCGCCCCTCCTGCGCGAACTTGTTCCAGGGGCAGGCGGCAAGGCAATCATCGCAGCCATAGATGCGATTGCCGATGCTCTTGCGAAATTCGTGCGGGATCGGCCCCTTGTTCTCAATGGTGAGATACGAGATGCAGCGCCGCGCATCGAGCTTATAGGGCGCTGGAAACGCTGACGTAGGGCAGATGTCGAGACAGGCGCGGCACGAGCCGCAATGATCGATCTCCGCATCGTCGCGCGGCAGCTCCAGCGTGGTGTAGATCGCGCCGAGCAACAGCCAGGAGCCGAACTCGCGCGAGACGAGATTGGTGTGCTTGCCCTGCCAGCCCAGATGCGCAGCTTGCGCCAAGGGTTTCTCCATCACCGCCGCAGTGTCGACGAACACCTTCACGTCGGACGGCGCGGTCGCGACCAGCCAGCGCGCCAGCGCCTTCAGCCGTTTCTTGATCAGGTCGTGATAGTCATCGCCCTGCGCATAGACCGAGATTGCCGCGCGCGTGCTCTGCTTGAGGATCGCAAGCGGATCCTGGTCGGGGCCGTAATTGACGCCGAGCATGATCACCGAGCGCACGTCCTGCCACAGCCCGCGCGGATCGACGCGGCGTTCAGGGCTCGCAGCCAGCCAGTCCATGTCGCCATGGCCGCCGGATGCGATGAATTCGAGGAAGTATTTTCCGGCGCTCTCGATCGTGCCCGGTGCGGTGATGCCGATGCAGTCGAAGCCGAGCGCACGCGCTTCGCGCGCAAGCGCCGTCTTCAGTTCAGCCGGATCGGAGCTCAGAAATCCAGGTCCACATAAGTCCGCGACGCCGGCACGCCGGCCAGCCATTCGCTGAGCAGCGGACGGAACGACGGGCGGGACTTCACCCGCGCGTACCACGCCTTTGCTGCGTCGTCCTCGCTCCATGGCACGTCGCCCAGATAGTCGATCGCCGAGAGATGCGCCGCGGCGGCGAGATCCGCGTAGGTGAGCCGGTCGCCCGCGAGGAAGTTACGCGTCTGCGCCAGCCAGCCGATATAGGCCAGATGATAGCGCACGTTGGCCTTGGCGGCGCGCATCACGTCGGCCGAAGGCGGGCCGCCGCCGTCCTCCTCGCTCATGAACCGCTTGTAGATGCGCTCGGTGACGAGAGGGTGCGAGACCTCCTCGAAGAATTTTTCGTTGAACCAGGCCATCAGCCGGCGCACCTCGACCCGCTCGCCGATCGTTTGCGGCATCAGGCGCTTGGGTCCCATCTCGGCGCCATGGGCCTCGTCGACATATTCGGCGATGATCGCCGCGCCCGGTATGGGCGGCTGCTCGTCGTCCACCAGAACCGGCGTCGTTCCCGCCGCATTGAGCAGCAGAAACGCCTCGCGTCGTTCCCAGCTGCGCTCTTCGACCAGCTTCAGGTCGAGCCCGTATTCGCCCGCGATCAGGCGGATGAAGCGCGAATGCGGGCAGAACGGATGATGAAACAGCGTAAACATGAAGCCTTTGACTATTTGATGGTGCTTAAGAATCCATCAATGTTTGTGCGGCGCCACACTAGTTCCTCAAAACCGCGAAGCAAGGGCGTGATGTCGCATTTTGCGATTGCGGCATGGGGGCGAATAGGCGAGAAGAGCCCCGCTTTTCCAGCCGAAATGGACCGTAAATATGTCAGATGTAATACGGGCAGTGATCCTCGGCATCATCGAGGGTGTGACCGAGTTCCTTCCCGTGTCCTCGACCGGCCACCTCTTGCTTGCCGAGCGCTTCTTCCACCTCGGTGAAGGAGCCTTCTGGGATTCGTTTACGGTTCTGATCCAGCTGGGTGCGATCCTCGCGATCGTCGGGCTCTACTTCCGGAAGCTGTGGGACGTCGCGATTGGCCTGTTCACGGGCGATGCGTATGCGCGCCGCTTCGTGATCGGCGTGCTGGTGGCGTTCCTGCCGGCCGTGATCGTCGGCCTCGTCGCCGGCAAGTACATCAAGCTCATGCTGTTCAATCCGTGGGTCGTGTGCTTCACGCTGATCGTCGGCGGCGCCATCCTGCTCTGGGTCGACAGGCTCGAGCTCAAGCCGCGCGAGTATGATGCCACCAAGTTTCCGCTGTTGATGTATCTCTATATCGGCATCGCGCAGTGCGTGGCGATGATCCCGGGCGTGTCGCGCTCCGGCGCCAGCATTGTGGCCGCCATGCTGCTCGGTGCGGACAAGCGCGCCGCGGCGGAGTTTTCCTTCTTCCTCGCCATCCCCACCATGATCGGCGCGTTCGCCTACGATTTCTATAAGAACCGCTCCGAGATGACGATGGATCACATGAACATCGTCGCGATCGGCTTCGTGGTGTCGTTCATCACCGCGATCATCGTGGTCAAGACGTTCTTGGAATACGTCACCAGACATGGTTTCGTGCTGTTCGCGTGGTGGCGCGTCATCGTCGGCACGCTCGGCCTGATCGCGCTGGCGCTGGGGCACTAAAGCGCCTGGTTGTAGCCCGGATGGAGCGCAAGCGTAATCCGGGGCCGGCGTCGCTTGCTGCACGATCCCGGATTGCGCCATCGGGCGCTTCGCGCCGATCCGCCAGCTCCAACCGGGCTACGCCGCTCGGCTGTAAGAGCATTTTCAACGCAAAATAAGCTTTTGATCGGTAGTCAGTTTCCAACGCTAGGCGCGCGCCTGGCACAGGAGCTGAACCATGACCCTCGTCAGCGGCTGGGGGCGTTTCCCGGTCGTCGATAGCGATGTGCTGCGGCCGCGCTCGTTCGCGGCGGTCGGCGAGGCCGTCTCGGCCGGCACCGTCGCGCGCGGCAATGGCCGCGCCTATGGCGATGCCGCGATCGGCGCCGCCAGGACCGTCGCGATGACGGGGTTCGACCGGATCAGGTGGTTCGATCCGGCGACCGGACGCATCCGCCTCGAGGCCGGCGTGCTGCTGTCGGACCTGATCGAGACATTCGGCCCGCGCGGCTTCCTGCCCTTCGTCGTTCCCGGCACGCGCTTCGTGTCGATCGGCGGCGCGATTGCGGCCGACGTGCATGGCAAGAACCATCATTGCGAGGGCGGCTTCGGCCGTTATGTCGAGAGTATTTTGCTGCGCACCGGACAGGGCGAGGTGATCGAAGCCTCGCGCGAGCAGAACTCCGATGCGTTCTTTGCGACCATCGGCGGCATGGGCCTGACCGGAATCATCCTCGAGGCGACGATGCGATTGCGTCCGGCCGAAACGGGATGGATCCGCGAGCGGGTGATCCCCGCATCCGACCTCGACGCGGCGATGCGCGCGCTCGATGCGGGCGATTCCGCGACCTATTCGGTGGCCTGGATCGATTGTGTCGCGCGCGGCAAGGATCTCGGCCGCGCGCTGATTTATCTCGGCGAGCACGCCGGCAAAGACGAACTCGCTGCTGGCGCCGCTGCATTTCCCGTCGGCAAAGATCCCGGCCTCCGTGTGCCCGTCGATCTGCCCTCGATGACGCTGAACCGCATCAGCATCCGCGCCTTCAATGAGCTGTACTACCGCATGGGCGCGCGGCGCGCCCGCGGCAGCCAATTGGTCTCGCTCTATCCGTATTTCTTTCCGCTCGACAGCCTCAAAGACTGGAATCGCATCTATGGCAAGCGCGGCTTCCTCCAGCATCAATGCGTGATCCCGGAGCAGGGCGCGCGCGCCGTGCTCGGCGACATCCTCGAGCGCGTCGCGCGTCGCGGCGATGCCTCCTTTCTCGCCGTGCTCAAGAAGCTCGGACAGGGCGACGGCATCCTGTCGTTTCCGCTGCCCGGCTACACGCTGGCGCTGGATTTCCCGCTGAAGGGCGACATCCTGAATTTCCTCGACGAGATCGATCGCCTGGTCGTCGCGGCCGGCGGCCGGCTGTATCTCGCCAAGGATGCGCGCCAGTCGCGCGCGACGTTCGCGGCCGGCTATCCGGCCTTGCAGCGCTTCAATGCGATCCGCAAATCGCTCGATCCCGCCGGGACCATCCGCTCGAAACTTTCACAACGCCTGTTTGATGAGGTCTAGGCCGTGACGTCACGCAAGTCCGTATTGGTGCTGGGTGGCTCCTCCGATATCGGCCGCGCCGCCGCGCGCGCCTTTGCCAAGGCGGGATACGATGTCGGCCTCGCCGGCCGAGACGTTGCCGTGCTGGAGCCTGATGCCGCCGATCTGCGCGCGCGCTACAACATCGAGGTCGGTCTTTATAAATTCGATGTGCTCGACACTGCGTCGTTCGAGAGCTTTGTCGGCGGCCTGCCGGCGTTGCCTGACGTCGTTGTCTCGATCGTCGGCCTGCTCGGTGTGCAGGAGAAGGCCGAGAGCGATCTCGCCCACGCCACCACGATCATGCGCTCCAACTACGAAGGCCCCTCGCTGATCCTAGGCCTGTTCGCCGAAAAGTTTTTAGGCCGCGGCAATGGCACGGTCGTCGGCGTGTCCTCCGTTGCCGGCGATCGCGGCCGCGCCTCGAACTATGTCTATGGTTCGGCCAAGGCCGGCTTCTCCGCGTTCCTGTCGGGCCTGCGTGCCCGCGCCAGCCGCGGTGGCGTGCACGTCGTCACCGTAAAACCCGGCTTCGTCCGCACCAAGATGACGGAAGGCATGAAGCTGATCGGCCCGCTCACAGTCGAAGCGCCGGTGGTCGGCGATGCGATCCTTCAGGCCGTCGAGAGCAAAACCGACGTCATCTATGTCAGCGGCAAATGGCGCCTCGTGATGCTGATCATCAAGACGCTGCCGGAAGCGGTGTTCAAGAAGCTGAAGTTTTGAGGTGTATCTGCACCGGCGGTGCGCTCCCTCCCCCGCTTGCGGGGGAGGGTCGGGGAGAGGGTGTCTCCACAGAGAGACTCCCGATGACGAGAAAGCCCTCACCCGCCGCTTCGCGGCGACCTCTCCCGCAAGCGGGAGAGGTGTCAACCTCACGCGCTCTTGCGCTGGAACTGGCCCGCCGCGCGGAAACGCCAGAGATATTGTGGGGCAATGGTGTCGAGCGAATCGGCTGTGATGCCGAGCCCTTCCAGCGTCAGGCCCGCCGCCTTCGCCGCATCCGACACGACATTGTCGAGCTCGAGCATCGTGACCTGGTCCGGCGTCAGCTTCAGCGCGCCCGGCGCAAATTGCAGGAAGTTGGCCTTGAAGCGGGCGAGCCCGAACGGCAGCGGGATCAGCATCCGCTGGCGATTGGTGATGGCGAGGATGGCCTCGATGATCTCGCGCATGGTCAGCACATCCGGCCCGCCGAGCTCGTAGGTCGCGCCCGCCTTGGCCTTGCCGTCGACGGCATCGGCGATCGCGGTGGCGACGTCGGCGACATAGACCGGCTGTACCTTGGTCTCGCCGCCGATCAGCGGCAGCACCGGCGAAATCCGGGCCAGCGCGGCAAAGCGGTTGGTGAACTGGTCCTCGGGCCCGAACATCAAGGAGGGGCGGAAGATCGTCGCCGACGGCACGGCCGCCCTTACCGCCTCCTCCCCGGCCGCCTTGGCCTTGGCATAGCGCGAGGGCGATTTGGCGTCGGCGCCGATGGCGGAGACATGCACCAGGCTGGCGCCGGCGGCCGCCGCCGCCTTGGCGACGGTTTCGGCACCCTTGGCCTGGACGGCGTCAAAGGTCTGCTGGCCGCCCTCGGTGAGGACACCCACGAGGTTGATTACGACATGCGAATCACGCAGCGCGGCCTCGACCGAGGCCGGGTAGCGTAGGTTCGCCTGCACGGTGTGGACCTGCCCGACCTTGCCGGACGGCTGGAGGTATCCGGCCAGTTCCGGCCGCCGCACCGCCACCCGGATCCGGTAATCGCGCTTGCACAGGGCGCGGACGACATTCCGGCCCAAAAACCCCGATCCGCCGAAAATCGTGACGAGCGTGTCCAGATTCGATGCCATGGGGGTCGGTTCCTGCAGGTGGGTAACGTGTTGTCAGGCTTGTATCGGGCCGGTTTGCGATGCGCAATCGGCATCCCGAAACAGGCTTCACGCATGAATTGACAACGGCGTCACCGAACCGTAGTAACCGCCTCCGTGCCCCAAACGGCATGCCCAGGTGGTGGAATTGGTAGACGCGCTGGCTTCAGGTGCCAGTGGCTTAACGGCCGTGAAGGTTCGAGTCCTTTCCTGGGCACCATCCCCAACCCAAGTGGTTGAAATCGCTCATTTGCAGGGAAATTGAGCCGCTGACCGGTACACAAAGGCCGGGACACAGCGTCTATGGACTCTAGGAGTCCCGGATCTCCAATTTCATCATCATTGCCTTTCGGAAATCGGGAGTCCGGCAATTCCGGACGTAAGCGCGGCCGGATCGATCGAAAGCCAGCTCGCGGGCGGTCCTCAGACACTTGCCTTGGCGTCGAAGCGATCGCGTGGGCGGGCGTGGAAGCGGCCCTTCATCTTGAAGCCATCCCGCATATTGAGACCGAGAAGAACGATGTTGGTCGCGCCGGCAAACAGTTCGAGCGCCTGCACCGCGTAGAACGTGGAGTCGAACTCGGCGGCCTTCGCCTTGGAAGCAAGAAACAAGGCGGCAGGAATCAGAACCAGGATGCCGTTGCCGGCGATGAACGGCATGCGTTTGATCTTCGCACCGATCAGGCCAGCACGCCGCCCCTTGGCGAGGAAGAGCCCCGAGCCTCCCGTCACTGCCAGCGCCGGAACCAACAACAGGAAGCCCCATGGGATGGCCGTCTTGACCATGGTCACGCTCGCGTGTGACGCGAGCATCTCCGCGAAAACCGTGGAAAGCCAGAAGGTCGCAACAGTCGTCAGTGCGACCGCGCCCGCTATCGGGTGGATGATCTTGGTCATCGGGTCCTGCCGTTTTCGAAGCGAGCTACGCGACGCAGATGCCGGGCACGGCGACCTTCTGGAACAGGTGCGGAGAGGCGACGGCGGAGGAGGGATAGGCTGAGATCTTCGATCTGAACTCAGGGTGCGTGAACGCAGCCCGGAAGTGGGCAGTCGATTCCCAGACGGCATAGTTCAGATAGGTCGGGCTTTCGCCGATCGCGCGGTGAAGCTGGGTGGAGATGAAGCCCGGCTGCCGCTTCATGAAGGCGGCATCGTCCTGCCAGACCTGGAGGAAACTCTGCTCGTCGGCCTTGTCGAGAGTGAAGACATTCACCAGCACGACAGGGCTGGTATCGATGCCGAGCTGACGATCGATCGGAAAGGCGGGGTCCAGTGGGCGTAGGTGGGACATGAAGCCTCCGTGAGGTTGGTTGCATGATGTCATTATGGTACGATGCTATATACCAACTTGACATTATAATGTCAATACAGACTTATGGTGACATATGCTGAAATCCGAACGCACGCCAGCCGGCGATGCTCTGACCAACCTCATGCTCGACTTGTTCCGGCTGAACAGCCTGCTCTTGACCGCAGGCGACCGGTTGGTGGCCCGCCTCGGGCTCACCAGCGCCCGCTGGCAAATCCTCGGCGCCATCGTGCACGCAGAGCGCCCCCAGCCAGTCGCATGGCTTGCCCGCGATCTGGGTGCCAATCGGCAGAACGTGCAGCGGATCGTCAACGACCTTCTCGCGGAAGGGCTTGTGGCGTTCGAGGCCAACCCGCATCACCGGCGAGCGCAACTTGTCGTCCTGACCGATAAGGGACGGCGCACTTTCGACGCTGCCATGGCTTTGCAGGCGCCGTGGGCCAACAGCCTTTCGGAAGGGCTCGCGGTCAAGGACCTGCAAGCCGTTCACCGTGTCGTCACGGCGCTACGGAAGAAACTGGAGAGCAACGATGAGCCTGAAGAGCGAGGCTAGTCCAGCGGTTCGGACGATGACTTATTGGGATCGCCGAAGTATCGCCGCCACAACGGTGTCTCTGTAGGACGAATCAGCCCGCCCTCACACCACCCGCTTCCCCGCCCGCTCCGCCACCGCCTTCTGCACAAAATACATCGCGACCAGTGAGACGATCGAGGTCGCGACGACGATGTAGCCTAGGCGGTCGAAATGGATCAGCGAGCCGTCCGCCTGTTGCGCGATGATGCCTGCGGCGAGCACCGAGCCGAGCCCGCCGGAGAGCTGCTGAAGCGAGGCGCTGACCGCGCTGAACGAGCCGCGCTGACTCGCGTCGGGGATCGCCGACATCAAGGCCTGCGACGGGATCATGCGCGAGAAGATGCCGACGAACATCAAGACGTTGACGAGGATCGCGGTCGCCAGCGAGACGTGGCCGAGATGGGTGTAGATCAGCACCATGATCACAGAAACCACGCTGCCGAACACAAAGGTCGGGTATTTGCCGAACGCGTCGCTCGCCCTGCCGACCAGCGGCCCGGTGACGATGCTGAACAGGCCTGAGACGAGATAGATCGTCGGCAGATGCGTAATGTCGATGCCGAGATTGTGCACGGTGAAGGCGCTGGAGAACGGCATCAGCATGTAGCCGCCGGTCGCCAGCAGCGTCGTGACGGCGAAGGCCAGCGTGTAGCGCGTCTGTCCGATCGTCGCGATCAGATGGCGGAACGGGTTTCTGTCCTGCTTCAATTTCAGGTGCGCGTCGACCGGCTCCATGATCAGGGCGATGATCGCGATCGCGGCGATCGACACCACGACGATCGCGGCGAAGCAGACATGCCAATTCCAGTGATTGGCGAGAAACAGCCCGGCCGGAATGCCGAGCACCTGGCTCGCGGCAAACGCTGTCTGGATGAAGCCCATCACGCGGCCGCGCAGGTGCAGCGCAAACAGGTCGGTGACGATGGCGAGCACGACCGAGCCGATCACGCCGCCGAACAATCCGGTCACGACCCGGCCGAGCAGCAGCACATGGTAGGTCTGCGCGGCGGCGCAGAGCATGGTTCCGAGCGTGAAGCCGACATAGAAGAACAAGAGCAGGCGCTTGCGATCGAAGCGATCGGCAAAGCCGGCGGCGAGGATGCCCGAGATCCCCGCACTGAACGCGTAGGCCGACACCGCGACGCCGAACTGCCCGGCCGTGATGTTGAGCGAGGGCATCAGGATGGCGCCGAGCGGCGACATGATGATGAAATCGAGGATAATCGTGAACTGCGTGAACGCGAGCAACGCGATGAGGAGCGCCTGATAGCGCGAAAAGCCGCGTTGGCGTTCCCTTGGGTCGTCGACGGGCGCGGCGAGCGTCTGTTCAGTCATGGCACCTGATTCAGGGTGAAGGCGACGGGGGCGCGAGAAACTGGCAGATAGGGTGGACGGGGACGATGTCCACAGGGCGCAAGGCAAAAGCTCTGCTGGAACAGGACGCGCGCGCGGGTTGTGGGATTTGGGCAACAGGGCCTTCGGCGGGAGACCGTCCGCCCCCTCTCACGCCGAGTTAAGCCGCCCTTAGCGAATGCCCCTTAGGCTCGCGGCCGTCCATTTCCCCTGCTCCCCGGCCTCCCCAGCCTTTGGGCCGGTCATTTGGCGGCAAGTAAGAGCATTTTCGGATGGAGCAGCCTGCCTGGCAGCATGATTCTGGCGCCCCGGCGCCGTCGGCGATTGCGGCGGCTGGGCGGACGCTTGTCGTCGATCTGGAAGGCGCGCTGCTGCGTTCCGAGCTGCTGATGGAAGCGCTGTTCAGCGCGCCCGGCCGCATGCTGGCCCGCTTCGGCGCGGGCGGGCGGGCGGGCATGGCGGCGCTCACGGATATCCTGGCGCGGGCCGAGATCGACTATGCCCATCTGCCCTATGATTCCGATGTGCTGAACCGGGCGCTGGCGGCGCGGGCGCGGGGCGCGAAGATCTATCTCGTCGCCGGACGTTTCGTCGATCATGCGGCGGGCATTGCCGCGCATCTTGGTTTTGACGGCGTCGTGACGCCGGCTGATCTTGCTGCGGGCAACACGCTGCCGTTCGATCGCGGCGCGGTCGAGCGCATCGACGACCGAGGCGGAAGTCGCGTCAGCCTAAAAACCTGGGCCAAGGCGCTGCGCGTCTATCAATATGCCAAGAACACGCTGGTGTTCGTGCCGGCGCTCACCGCGCATCAGATGAATCTTCCGACGCTCGGCCATGCGCTGCTGGCGTTCATGGCGTTCTCGGCCTGCGCGTCGGGCGCCTATCTGATGAACGATCTCTTGGATCTCGCCGCCGACCGGCAGCATCCGACCAAGCGACATCGCGCGCTCGCGGCCGGCGATTTGCCGATCTCCTCCGCGCTATCAGCGATTCCTGCGCTGTGGTTGTTCGCGCTCGTCGCCGGCCTCTGCATCTCGCCTCTCTTCCTCGGCGTGCTCGGCGCCTATCTCGTCACCACGATCGCTTATTCGCTCGCGCTCAAGCGTAAGATGCTGGTCGACGTGGTGACGCTGTCGGGCCTGTACAGCTTGCGCATCATCGCCGGCGCCGTCGGCGTCGGCGTGGTGCTGTCGGAATGGCTGTTGATCTTCTCGCTGTTCGTGTTCACCTCGCTCGCCTTGATCAAGCGCTTCAGCGAGCTCAGCATGCGCGAGAGCGCGGGCCTCGCCGATCCCTCCAACCGCGACTACAGGATCACCGATCTGCATGTCATCGCCGCGATGGCGGCGGCGAGCGCGATGAACGCGGTGACCGTGTTCTCGCTCTACGTCTCCTCTTCCGCGGTGACGCCGCTCTACAGTCGCCCCTGGATGCTGTGGCTGCTCAACCCGCTGCTGCTCTACTGGTTCGGCCGCGCCCTGATGATGGCGCATCGCCGCGAGATGCCTGACGATCCCATCATCTACGCTTTCCGCGATGGCCCCAGCCGCATCACGGTGGCGGCGATGATCTGCATCATGCTGGCGGCGATCTGACCGGGCCCGTAAGGTCACGGCCGGCGCTTGCGCGGCGTGCTGCGAGTGGATACATCGCGGGTAATCCCGATTAGCCTATTCTGCCGACCGACCGATTCGAGGTTTTGAAACGCCATGACCGTACGCCTGCATCGCGGCGACCTGCCCGACCTGTCCCGCTACACCGGAGCGGTGGCGATCGACACCGAGACCATGGGGCTGAACCCGCACCGCGACCGGCTCTGCGTGGTGCAGCTCTCGCCCGGTGACGGCAGTGCCGACGTGGTGCAGATCCCCAAGGGCCACACCGATGCGCCGAATCTGAAGGCGCTGCTGGCCAATCCCGCCATCACCAAGATCTTCCACTTTGCGCGGTTCGACATCGCGGTGCTGTACCAGACCTTCGGGATCATGACCGGGCCGATCTACTGCACCAAGATCGCCTCCCGCCTGACCCGCACCTATACCGACCGCCACGGCCTGAAAGACCTCGTGCGCGAGGTGCTCAACATCGACCTCTCCAAGCAGCAGCAGTCCAGCGACTGGGGCTCCGACAGCCTGACCGAGCCGCAGCTCGCCTATGCCGCCTCCGACGTGCTGCATCTGCACGGCTTGCGCGAGCGGCTCGATGCCATGCTGGTGCGGGAGGGCCGCACCCAGCTGGCGCAGGCCTGTTTCGACTTCCTGCCGACCCGCGCCCTGCTCGACCTGCAGGGCTGGGCGGAAGAGGACATTTTCGCGCATTCCTGACGCCTCCTGTGGTCGCTGGGTTCAGGGCTGTCGCCCCGTTTCGGACACTTTCGTAACGGCCTGTCGCCGGCTGCATATTTCGGCGGCGCCGGGTACAATGGGGCGCCTTCGACTGGACAAGGTTAGCGACACGCTGGAGCAGCGGTGAACTCGGCCCAGAATCCCACCTACGACGCCGCGCTTGCGGCGAAGTTCGCAAGCGCGGCGCGCCACAGCCGCCTGGTGCGGATTCTGCGCGTCGCGGTGCCGGGCGCGGTGCTGCTGTCCATGGCCGCCATCGTCGGTGTGTCGGTGTTCAATCCGTTCCGCATGCTGATGCCGAAACTGCCGCTCGATTCCGGAAACATGGTGGTGTCGGGCACCAAGATCACGATGGAATCGCCGCATCTCGCCGGCTTCACCCCGGACCAGCGGCCCTACGAGCTCTGGGCCAAGACCGCGACGCAGGACATCACCGACCCCGATCATGTCGATCTTTCCGATCTGCGCGCGAAGGTGCTGATGGAGGATCAATCCACCCTGTTCCTCGACGCTCGCACCGGCCGTTTCGACAACAAGCAGCAGCAGCTCGATCTGCACAAGGACATCTTGCTGCGTACCTCCACCGGCTACGAGGCGCGGCTGAACTCCGCCTTCGTCGACATGAACAAGGGCACGGTCACTTCGGACGAGCGCGTCGACGTCAAGCTGACCAACGGCACGCTGACGGCGGACCGGCTGCGGATCACCGAGGGCGGCGATCTCATCCGCTTCGAGGGCAACGTGGTGATGCATCTGGATAAGCTGGACGACACCGCCGCCGCGCAGCCTGCGCCACCCGATCCAGCGCCACCTGCGAAGACGCGCACGCCTCAGAACAAGTCTGCCAATTCAAAGTGATTTTCATGATCAGGTTTTTTTCGCGCAACGACAACAAGCGCAGTGCCATCATCCGTGCGGCTGTGCTGAGCCTCGGTCTCTTGATCGCTGCCGATGCGGCGCGTGCACAGAGCTCGGCGAACGCGCCGAACAACGCGCTGCAGGGCTTCTCGCAAAACCGGGATCAGCCGATTCAGATCGAAGCGGCCTCGCTCGAGATGCGCGACAAGAAGAAGGAGGCGACCTTCTCCGGCAATGTGAAGGTCATCCAGGGCGACACCACCATGACCTCGAAGACGCTGGTGGTGTTTTACGAGTCGAGCGGCGGCGATAAGCCGGCCACGCCGCAGCCCGCGGCGAAGGGCGCGAAGTCGACCGCGCCGATGCAGTCGGCGACGCCGGGGCCGGGCGGCAGTTCCGCGATCAAGCGGCTGGAGGCGCACGGCAATGTCGTGGTCACCCAGAAGGACCAGGTGGTGACGGGCGAGTCTGCCATCTTCGACACCAAGACCAATCTCATCACCATGTTCGGCGGCGGCGCGGGCCAGGTCGTGATGACGCAGTGCAAGAACGTGATGCGTGGCGATCGGCTGAAGGTCGACATGACGACCGGCGTGTCGCGGGTGGAATCTGATAGCGGCCGGGTTCAGGTCTTGCTGCCGCAAGGTGGCGGCAGTGATTGCGGCCAGGGGGCCAAACCCGGCACGGCGCCACCTCTGCAATTGCCCGGCGCAAGTAAACAAAAGTAAATTCAATCACTTGTCTCGGATGCTCCGGATCCGAGGTTGAAGCTTGCCCGGCAAGACTGTATCTAGCGCGAAGGGCTTTCGAAGCGGGGTTCGCCGCTTTTCGGGCGTGTTTCACTGGGCATGAGACATCCCTTCACTCGGGCTGCACCGGCAAATCGCAAGGCCGGGGCGGCAGATCGCGGGATCACGCGCGGATCATCGTGCAGGATTGTCGTGCAGGATCGTCGTGAAAGGCTAGAAGGCGGGGATGGTCGATCTCTTCAGCATGTTCCGTCGACGCCCCGCCAAACGCGGCCGGCCAGGATTTGCGCGTCAGGACATCACCGCGCTCGGTGACAACGTCGGTGGTCTCGTGACCAGCCCGGTACGGGACGCGCCGCCGCTCGCCCGTGACCAGGCGATGCGGGCGCCCGACCAGTTCCAGGGTGACTACCAGGCCGACTATCAAGCCGAGCCGCCGCGTCCGCAGGCGGTTCACCCCGTCAGGGCCGCCACCAGGTCCAATGGCGCAGGCGGGCCGCAGCTGCTGCGGCGGCCGGGCTTCCTGGCTGTGCATAGCGTGGAAAAGGCCTTCGGCAGCCGCCAGGTCGTGCGCGGTGTCAGCATCTATGTGCGCCGCGGCGAAGCCGTCGGCCTACTCGGTCCGAACGGCGCCGGCAAGACCACCGTGTTCTACATGATCACCGGCCTGATCAAGGCCGATCGCGGCGCGATCGAGCTCGACGGCCACGACGTCACGAAACTCCCGATGTATCAGCGCGCGCGGCTCGGCATCGGCTATCTGCCGCAGGAGGCCTCGATCTTCCGTGGCCTCACCGTCGAGCAGAACATCCGCGCCGTGCTCGAAGTGGTCGAGCCTTCGCGCAAGAAGCGCGAGCAGCAGCTCGATTCGCTGCTCGACGAGTTCAACATCACGCGCCTTAGGAAATCACCGTCGATCGCGCTATCAGGCGGTGAGCGCCGGCGCGTCGAGATCGCGCGCGCGCTGGCGACGCGGCCGAACTACATGCTGCTCGACGAGCCCTTCGCCGGCATCGATCCGATCGCGGTCGGCGACATCCAGGACCTCGTCCGCCATCTCACCAATCGCGGCATCGGCGTCTTGATCACCGACCACAATGTGCGCGAGACGCTCGGCCTCACCGATCGCGCCTACATCGTCTATGCCGGTGAAATCCTGACCGAGGGTACTCCGGATGAAATCGTCGCCGATCCGGACGTGCGCCGGCTTTACCTTGGCGAGGAATTCCGCCTCTAGCCCGTTTTTGCGTTCGTCAAGACGTGTACATCGGGGCCGGACTAGGATAAGCAAAAATCGGACCAATTTTTGGGAACGGTTCTTGCTTCATGGCGCTCACGCAGAGATTAGAGTTCCGGCAATCGCAGTCGCTGGTCATGACGCCGCAGCTGATGCAGGCGATCAAGCTGCTGCAATTGTCCAATCTCGATCTCACGACCTTCGTGGAGGAGGAACTCGAGCGTAACCCGCTACTGGAGCGAGCCAATGACGAGGCCGGCGGCGAAGCTTCCGCCGACGCCGGCCAGTACGGCGAGGAGGCCCGCGGCCAAGACGATGGTAACGGCGACAGTCTCGGCGACGACGGCTTTGGTGGCAGCGCGGAGGCGTTCGAACCCGGCCAGGAAGAATGGATGAGCAAGGATCTCGGCACCCGCGCCGAGATCGAGCAGACCCTGGACACCGGCCTCGACAACGTCTTCTCCGAGGAGCCGGCCGAGGCGGCTGCGCGCAATGCCCAGGACGCCGCGCCGAGCGTCTACACCGAGTGGGGCGGCGGCGCCTCCGGGGATGAAGACTACAATCTCGAGGCCTTCGTCGCCGCCGAGATGACGCTCGCCGACCATCTTGCCGAGCAGCTCTCGGTCGCCTTCACCGCGCCGGCGCAGCGCATGATCGGCCAGTACCTGATCGACCTCGTCGATGAGGCCGGCTATCTGCCGCCGGATCTCGGCCAGGCCGCCGAGCGTCTCGGCGCATCGCAACAGGACGTCGAGGACGTCCTTGCCGTGCTGCAAAAATTCGATCCGCCCGGCGTCTGTGCGCGCAATTTGAGCGAATGCCTGGCGATCCAGCTGCGCGAGCTCGACCGCTACGATCCGGCCATGCAGGCGCTGGTCGAGCATCTCGATCTCCTCGCCAAGCGCGACATCGCGTCCTTGCGCAAGCTCTGCGGCGTCGACGACGAGGACATCGCCGACATGATCGGCGAGATCCGCCGCCTCAATCCCAAGCCCGGCATGAAGTTCGGCTCGGCGCGACTCCAGACCATGGTGCCCGACGTCTATGTCCGCCCGGGTCCCGACGGCGGCTGGCATGTCGAGCTCAACAGCGACACCCTGCCGCGCGTGCTGGTCAACCAGACCTATTATTCCGAGCTGTCGAAGAAGATCGGCAAGGACGGCGACAAGTCCTACTTCACCGATGCGCTTCAGAACGCGACCTGGCTGGTGCGCGCGCTCGACCAGCGCGCCCGCACCATCCTGAAAGTTGCAACCGAGATCGTGCGCCAGCAGGACGGCTTCTTCACCCATGGCGTGGCACACTTGCGGCCGCTCAATCTCAAGGCCGTCGCTGACGCCATCCAGATGCATGAATCCACGGTGTCGCGCGTCACCGCCAACAAATACATGGCGACCAATCGCGGCACGTTCGAGCTGAAATATTTCTTCACGGCCTCGATCGCCTCGGCCGACGGCGGCGAGGCGCATTCCGCCGAAGCCGTTCGCCACCACATCAAGCAGCTGATCGATTCGGAAGAGCCCACGGCGATCCTGTCGGATGACACCATCGTGGAACGCTTGCGCGCCTCGGGCATTGATATTGCCCGCCGCACGGTCGCGAAGTACCGCGAAGCCATGCGCATACCCTCCTCGGTGCAACGTCGCCGCGACAAGCAGAGCGCTCTTGGTAACGTCCTCTCCACCGCAATGTCCGATCGTTCCCGCAACACCGAGCCGGCCTGATTGCGCCGGGGCGAAATCGCGCTACTCTCACCTCCCCATTGAGACCGATCCAAGCATGCGCATGAACCGGAAAAGTGCACAGCGGTTTTCCCTCCCGACAAATGCGGAACGCGTTTGCGGGAAGATCATGCGCAGGGAACAACTTCAGCTGCGGTGACCCGTCATCGCAGCTGAGGCGCAAACCAAGCGAGGCATCACATGACTCTCCGGATTTCGGGCAAGAGCATCAGCGTCGGCGACGCCCTGCGCGGCCGCGTTGCCGACCGCACCGACGAGGTGCTGCGCAAATATTTCGACGGCAACTATTCCGGCCACATCACGCTGAGCAAGGACGGCTTCGGCTTCCGCACCGATTGCGCGCTGCACCTCGATTCGGGAATCACCCTGGAAGCCGATTCGAACGCGCCGGATGCCTATGCCAGCGCCGACCAGGCGCTGCTGATGATCGAGAAGCGGCTGCGCCGCTACAAGAACCGCCTCAAGGACCGTTCCGCCCGCAAGGCCCATGCCGCCACCGAGGCGATGGCTGCGCTCAATGCCATGAGCTATGTGCTCGAGGCGCCCGAGGGCGAGGATGAGGTCTCCGGCTACAGCCCCGTGATCATCGCGGAGCAAACCACCTCGCTCAAGTCGCTGTCGGTCAGCGAGGCCGTCATGGAACTCGATCTGAGCGGGGCGCCTTGCCTGGTGTTCCAGCACGGCTCCTCGGGCCGGGTGAACATCATATACCGTCGGGCAGACGGCAATGTGGGCTGGATCGACCCTCCGGGCGGCAAAACAGACCGCAAGGTGGACGGTTAATGGTTCCGGCCCCTCCGCAAGCCTTAACAATGACCGTGGGCAAAGCTGCACGCGGGAGTTGGCACCGGGATTGCGTTGGAGTAGAAGCGCCCCACATCAGGACTGGGGCTAAGTCCTCCTCCTGCTTCAGGTTATTGACGCCGGCTCAGCTTGGTCTTCCAAGATGGCCAAATCGGAACTGACGGTTTAATTCACCTCGGAAAGCTTCCATGCCGATTACCGATCTGGTCGCACCCGAGGCGATTCTCCCGGCATTGAAAGTCAACAGCAAGAAGCAAGCCTTGCAGGAACTCGCGGCCAAGGCCGCCGAGTTGACCGGGCAGAACGAGCGCTCCGTCTTCGAAGTGCTGCTTCAGCGCGAGAAGCTCGGCACCACCGCAGTCGGCTACGGCGTCGCCATTCCCCACGGCAAGCTACCCAAGCTGGACAAGATCTTCGGCCTGTTCGCGCGCCTCGATCGCCCGATCGATTTCGAATCGATGGATGGCCAGCCGGTCGATCTCGTCTTCCTGCTGCTCGCCCCCGAAGGCGCCGGCGCCGACCACCTCAAAGCCCTCGCCCGCATCGCCCGCCTGCTGCGCGACCAGGACATCGCCAAAAAACTCCGCGCCTCGCGCGACGCCCAGGCGATCTACTCGGTGCTGGCCCTGCCGCCAGCGACGGCGGCCTGAGCATCCTTGCGAGCGTAGCTCTCTCACCACCGTCATTGCCGGCTGTAAGGGAGCGTGCCCCGGACGCAGCGCAGCGCTTCCCTCGCGATGCGAAGCATCGTCGAGTGCGGTGCGCTGCAGATCCGGGGCCCATGTCTCCACATCGTGCGTGTTGCGTTACGGGTCCCGGCTCTGCGCCGCGACGCTTCACGCTGCATCGCGCCCGGGACACGAGAGTTGGGCACCCTGTAGCCTCACACTTCGTCATGTATGGACGGCCCCCTCTCGGCAAGGGCTTTTTGGTGCTTCAGCAAAT